>JACQYK010000203.1 GCA_016208255.1 Deltaproteobacteria bacterium
GCGGCAGATATACCCTTCACTTCGGGGATCTTCCCGGTCGGGTCTGACCTTGACCATACGGTTGTTTTCGATTCGCACTTCAAGCCCGCAATTTATTCCGCACAGGGCACAACTGGTTTTTTCCCAGGACATAGTCTCAGCCTCCTTGTCTTTCGATTCCGAAGTAAATGTTTGTATCATATCTCCAACCTGCAGGAAATCAATTAGAATATAAGGCTCGAGTAAAAAATAAAAGTAATAATTGACACCCGCGGAATTAATGGTTAGAAATAATCAGGAATTTAAGGAGGTTTTTAAATGGCCGATATTTTGGCCTTTGTCCTGGCCGGGGGAAGGGTGGATGAGCTGAGTGTCCTCACTTTTGACCGGCCTAAATCCGCGTTACCTTTTGCCGGTAATTACCGGGTGATCGATTTTGCCCTCAGCAATCTGATGCATGCCCGGATAAGACGGGTGGGGGTCCTTTCCCAATATCGCTCCGCTTCTTTGATCACCCATATCGGCAACGGCGCCTCCTGGGATATGACCGGACGCCGCCGCCAGGTCACCCTGCTCCCTCCTTCAACCGGCCAAAAAAATTCAGACTGGTATAAAGGCACGGCCGATGCGGTGGCCCGTAACCTGGATTTTATTTATGAGAACAATCCGGACCTGGTGCTGATCCTTTCGGGGGACCATATCTACCGTATGGACTATCAACGCTTGGTTCAGTTTCACCGGGAACAAAAGGCCGATGTGACGGCCGCATTTATTAAGGTCCCTCTTCAAGAGGCTCATCGCTTTGGTCTGGGGGGAATCGAGGAAAAAGAAGGCCGGCCGGGTGGGCGACTGATGTCCTATCAGGAGAAACCGTCAGCGCCCCAATCCCAATGGGCCTCTTTGACCATTTATCTTTTTAAAACCGAGGTCTTAATTGAAATTCTCAAACAAACCCACTCCCAAAGCGACAGCATTGAATTCGGGCGGGATCTCTTTCCTCCGCTGGTCCATCAATACCGGGTCTTCGGATATATCTTTTCCGAATACTGGGGTTATACCCGGACCCTGGATGAATATTGGCAGACCCATATGGATCTTTTCGATCCCGCTTCCAAGATCGACCTTAAGCAATGGCAAATTCGCACCAATCTGGAGCATGAACGGATTCGGGAGCGGCAACCGGCGGCCATCGGGCCCGACGCCGCCTTGGATCAGGTCTTATTGACCCACGGCTGCCGGGTTGAGGGGACGGTCAAAAGGAGCATCCTGTTTCCCGGGGTTCAGATCGAAGAAGGGGCGGTGGTTGAAGATTCGATCCTGTTTTTTGATACGGTTGTTGAATCCGGCGCCAAGGTGATAAAGACGATCACCGACAATGGGGTCAGGATCGGCGAAAAGGCCCGGATAGGCGAAAAGGGAAAGCTTTTACCCAACCAGGCCTCCCCTCAAATATTATCTTCCGGTTTGACGATTATCGGACGGAATACCCGTCTCCCGGCCGGTATCCGGATTGGGGGCAATTGTATCCTTTATCCCTTTTTGGAGGAAAATTCTTTTAACTCAATGCGGATTTCTTCCGGAGCTACGGTCTCATGAGTAATACCCTGGTCATGTTATTGGCCGGCGGGGAAGGCAGCCGCCTGAACATCCTGGTTGAAGCCCGGGCCAAACCGGCCGTGCCTTTCGGAGGAATTTACCGGATTATTGATTTCACCTTGAGCAACATTATGAATTCGGGGCTGGAAAGGGTAGGGGTCCTGACCCAGTACAAACCCCTTTCCCTGATGAGTCATATCGGTACGGGAAAAGCCTGGGATTTCGAGGGCCGTAACCGGGGCATTAAAATTCTTCCCCCCCATACCGGAGAAAAGGATTCGGACTGGTATAAAGGCACTGCCGATGCTTTGCGGCAAAATATGGAATATCTGACCCGTTATGATCCCGAAGAGATCCTGATTGTTTCCGGTGATCACATTTATTACATGGATTATGCCCCGATGATCGCCTTCCATAAGCGAAACCGAGCGGACCTGACCGTGGCCATGATGAAGGTCCCCAAGGAACAACTGGTTCATTTCGGGACGGCCCAAGTAAACGGGCAGGGTCGAATCAAAGACTGGGAGGAAAAACCTAAAGAGCCTAAGGGGTCTCTGGCTTCCCTGGGCATCTATGTTTTTCAGACGCCTTATTTATTGAAAGCGCTCCAGGGCCCGGCGGCCGTGGATTTCGGTCGGGACCTTATCCCTTCGGTTATTAAAAAGGATCGTGTTTTTGCTTATCCTTTTTCCGGATACTGGCGGGACGTGGGGACTTTGGCCTTTTATTACGAGACCCATCTGGACCTCCTGAATCCCAGATCCGGGTTGAATCCTGAGGCCTGGGGGGTGCAAACCAACCTGGAGGAAGAAGGTTTGAGAGGGGACCGTCCGGCGATCCTCCTTCAAAAAAAGGCCCGGGTGGCCAGGTCTTTTCTTTCGGCCGATACCGTTATCGAAGGCCGGGTGGAGGGATCCGTTCTCTCACCGGGCGTCCGGGTGGCCAGGGGTGCCCAGGTATTTAACTCTATTCTTATGCACGACTGTCAGGTCGAAGCCGGGGCCCATCTGGATCGGGTGATTGTGGATAAAAAGGTCCGCATAGGAAAACAGGCTTCCATTATCGGCCGGGCGGATAGCCCTAATCGGGAATTTCCCGGACAGTTAAAAGAAGGTTTAACCTTAATCGGGAAAGGGGCGTCTATCCCTTCAAAGATCAAGATCCAAGGCAATACGATCATCTACCCTTCAGTCAGCGGAGAGGATTTTCCCGGATCGGTAATGAACCAGGGGGAAACGGTCAGGAAGAAATAAACCAATTTCGGATTGCGGAATGAAGAGGATATCTTTGGAATTGCGGATTGCGAATTGCGGGTTTTTCAATAGAAAATTTATTATATAGAAGAAAAGACGGGATAGGGGCGAATTATGAACAAAAAAGGAGTCATCTTTATAACGGTACTGATTGCTGTTTTTTTGAGCCGGATGGCGGCCGCCGCGGAATGGGATCTGAAAACCTGCCTGGACATTGGCTTGAAGCAGAATCCAACCATCCGTGCCGCCCAAAAAGGGATTGATGGGGCTCAGGCCAGGGTACAGCAAAGCCAGTCTGGCTATTATCCCATCCTGTTTGGAGAGGTTGATTACAACCGATACAGTACCAAGAGTTCGGTGAGCAGTTCCAGCAGTTCTCTCTCCTTGAACCCGGGGGTCAGCGAGCTGACCACTTATTATTTGGGCCTGTCCCAAAATATCTACGATTTTGGACGCCGGGAATATAAAATCAAATCCTTCAAGGAGGACCTAAAGACCTATCAGTGGACTTTAAAGGATATCAGACTTTCCGTGATAGATGCCATCCGGCAAGCCTATTACGGGGTTTTATTGGCTCAACGGGTGGTGAAGGTCCGTCAGGGAGACCTGGAACGAACCCAGGAGCATTTTAAGCAGGCCCAGGGGTTTTATCAGGTGGGGCTTAGGGCCAAGATCGATGTTACCCAGGCTGAAGTGACCGTTATCACGGCCCAGAAGGCCTTGCTCCAGGCCGAGAACAATGTCCAGACCAGTTGGGTCGCCCTGGCTGCGGCCATGGGTCTTGACAAACCACAAGTCGTGACCCTGAAAGACGACCTGGAATTAGGACGGGTGGAGTGGAACCCGGAAGACCTTCAAAAGGAGGCCTTGGAGAAGGACCCGGTATTGAACCGGCTTAGGGTGGTGATCAATTTTTTGGAGATGGGGGAGGAACAGGCCAAGAGGGAGTTTTTGCCCGCCCTGACCGGCACGGCCAAATACGGATTTAACACCGGTACCTTTTACTCCAATGACGAAACCTGGAATGTCGGCCTGCAACTGAACATTCCCCTATTCTCCGGTTTTTATAAAAAATATAGATTGGAGGAAATCCGTGCCAACCTGAGCCTGGCCAAGTCCAATGTGGAGACGCAGAAACTACTGGTCATCAGCAATATACAAAACCAGTACCTCAATCAGGTTCTGGCCGAAAAACAGATCGATGTCGCCCGGGAAGCCTTGCGGAGCGCCCGGGAGAATCTGGATCTGGCCGAAGGCCGATACAAGGCCGGGGTAGGGAATATGCTGGATGTCACCGATGCCCGAACTTCATTTTTCCAGGCCGAAACCGACTACAACCAGGCCTTGTACAGCTACATTACTTCCCGCTACAAGGTTGAACGAGCCCTGGGGAGAGAATAAAAAATCAGACGACAAACAATAGGGGAAGGAGCGAAGGACTATAAGCCATAGGCCAGGGGCGGAGAGCATAGGGCAGTTAGAATCCAGAATTCAGGAGTCAGAATTCAGAATAAAACGCTTTATCTGTTCTGAACAATCTTTGGGTCGACAGACAGCGTCAAGATAACTTTTTTGCAGTTTGCACCTATAAGTCCGTTGCGAAGGTCGTTCTGAAAATGAACAATTACAGGAAGCTATACGAAATAATATGTAGATTTCAAATGGCCTAAAATCATAACTTATCTTCCCTTGAATTTCGGCGGTCTTTTTTGAATAAAGGCTTTCACGCCCTCCGAGGGCTCATCAGAGAGGTAGAGACGCTCCTCGATTTCCGGTTCGCAAACATAGAGATCCCCCATGTTCGGTGCAGCAGCGGCATTGATCATCTTTTTAGCGATACTGGTGGCGATCCGGCCTTTGCTTTCTATGGTCTCGATCAGTTCCTGGACTGCCTCTATCAGGTTTTCGGAAGCCACAATCCGCTGTACCAGGCCGATGGCCAGGGCTTTCTCCGGGGTGACATAATTGTTGGTGATGATCATTTCTTTTGCCCAGGCCGGGCCGATGAGGGCCGTGAGCCGGGGTGTCGCCCCCCAGGTATAAAAAATGCCAATACCGGTTTCGGGTACACCGAAAAGGGCTTTTCCCGAGGCGATGCGGAAATCACAGACCATGGGAATACACAACCCCGCCCCCAGGGAATATCCGTCAACGGCCGAGATGGTGATCTGGTCCAGATTCTCCAGGAGGCGCATGAAGTCATGGCCAAGGTATTGGCCCTGCTTGAACGTTTTGAGAGTATTGAACCGATCCCCTGAAGTTTCTCCATCCAGCATGGAAACATCAGCACCGGCCGAAAAGGCCTTTCCCGCCCCGTAGAAAACCACATAGCGAATATCGGTATCGGTCCTGAGTTGATAAAATTGATCCATAAGCTCCTGGATCAGTTCCAGGCTCATAGCATTCAGTTTCCTGGGGCGGTTCAGGGTGATGGACACCACGGGTTCCTTCCGTTCCACCAAAATGTTTTTATATTCCATGAAATGCCTCCTCGTTCTTTAACTCACACCGCGTACTCTTCCAATCCGAGCGCCTTGATATGCTTATGCAAAGGGATTCCGGACTTTCGATCCCATACGAAGGCAATAAAATGAATAAGAACTGAAAATTAGGAATTACCATTTGAACTGTGCAAAAAAAACTGAACAATTTCTGATCCGGTATTGTTTCTCTTCCCATCAGAGCTTCCCCAATATCTCCCGGGTCCTCCCCAGCCAGTAATCCATCCCCATCTCCAGGAACATGGCCTCGGCCTCTTTCAGGTTTTCCAGGGCCTTTTCTTCTTGACCTGTATCAAGGTAATGCCCCCCCAGGTGCATGAGTCCCCGTGCATACCAGGGTCTCATTCCATGATCTTGTAGAATGGCCAATCCTTTAGAGAAGCATTCTTCAATCTTTTCTCTATCTCGCAGGTCTTTTTTACTGAACACCATACCAAGCCCAGTCAATGCCAGGCCTTCAAATTCTAGTTCAAAATTTTTCCGAGAAAGCCTCAAGGCCTCTTCCATAGAGGTCCGGGCACTCTCAATATCTTCCAAATTCAGGTGAATACTGCCCATGGCATAATAGAACCAAGACAAATAACCTTCATTCCCGCTATCCCGAAAAATCTTAAGTCCCTTCTCGGCCTGTTTTCTGCCAGTCTCGAGTTCTCCAAGATGGGATTTCACATCCCCATCGTAAATTAAACTACCGACCACTCCTATAAAAAATTTTGCTTCTTCAGAATATCTTAGACTTTTTTCAAAACACTCTGTTGCCGACTTCCAGTCTCCTTTTACCCAATAAAAAAGGCCGTAGTCAAGGAGGATTAGTCCCGAGGTAAAAGGATCACCAAGTTTTTCAGCATCTTGAAAGGCCTTCTCCAGAAAAATCTTCCCTTCTTCAAATCGTCCAAGATGGGCCAAGGCTACACCAATGACTGAACAAATAAAAGAGTATGGATTAATACCCGAAAAGAACTCGGATTCCCTTCCTTCCTTCTCGATAAGAAGAATCACCTCAGGCATTTTATTGATAATCTCTTGAAACCGGGCTGATGCAAAGTAGGTATTACAAAGAGACACACCAAAACTGGCCAATAATTCAACATCCTGTACCTTTTTGGCCTCTTCGAACCCTTCTTCCGTATACCGGAGGGCAGCTGAATAATTCCCCATATTACTGTAATGTGCCCCTATTAAAGTAACAAAATCCGCAAGACCCCTGAAATCTCCCAATTCTCTTGTCAGTTTCTCCCCCTGTTGAAAGTAAGGAAGGGAAGCTTCCGGAAATCCCAACATCAGCCAAGGACTTCCAATCAAATTGATCACTTCAATCAATTTCCTTTTGTTCTCTTCGGTGTCGGGTAATCGGTTGAGTAAGTCCACAGCTTCCTTATAGAAGCTTAAGGCCTCCCACAGTGAATGATCCCTAACAGCCTTTTCCCCAGATAATTTTAAGTATTTAGCCGCCTTCTCAATGTCTTCACCTTTGGAATAATGATAGGCCAGCACTTCGTAAAACTCTTCCAGATTGGCGACATAAAGCTCCTCTATAGCCCTGCCGATCCTCTTGTGAATCTCCTTACGCCGGTTGGAAAGGAGGCTGTTATAGGCCACCTCCTGGGTCAGGGCGTGTTTAAAGACGTATTCGAGCTCCGGGAAGAGGCTCTTTTCATAGATGAGCTCCAGTCCCTGGAGATTTAAAAGCTCGGTCTTCAGGTCTTCCCTCAGGTCGCTGATAGCCTGAAGAATACGGAAGGCGAACTCCCTGCCAATGACCGAGGCCACTTGCATAATCCTTTTCAGGTTCTCTTCCAACCGGTCCATGCGGGCGGCGATAATCCCCTGGATGGTATCAGGGACCTGAATGTCCGAGGGTTTTTTGCTTAAAATGTATTGATCTCCGGCTTTCTGGATTGAACCGTTCTCTAAAAGGGAGTGGGTCAGTTCTTCCATGAACAGTGGATTACCAGCGGCCCGGTTCAGAATAAGGTTGCTCAGTTCCGGAGCGGTCTCCCCACCTTCCAGGATGGCTTTGACCAGTTCGGCACTGGACTTCAGGGTGAGTTGATCCAGCCCAACTCTGTTGAAGTAGGACTTGTTCCCCCACTGGTGGGTATATTCGGGACGGTAGAGCAAGACCAGCATAACCTTAACATTGGCCAGCCGGCCGACAAGGTAGTCCAGGAATTCCTCGGAGGTCTTGTCGATCCAATGGAGATCTTCTATGACCAGTACCAGGGGTCTTTCCTGGCTTTCCCTGATGAACAGGTCTCGAAGGGCCTCAAAGACCTTTTCCCTTCGTTGCTTGGGTTCGAGCTTGAGATAGGCCTCATCCTCCACCTTGAGAGAGAGGATATCTTGAATCGGTGAGATGATCCCCTGAAACTTTTCGTCAAGCTCTATGATCCTTTCCTTGACCCGTTTCCGGATGACCATCTCCCGCTCACCCTCCCGGATTTCAAAGTAGGACCGGAGGAGATCCAGGATGGGGAGATAGGGCATGGCGCCCCCATAGTGGATGCAGTGTCCCTCCAGGTAGCCAAATTTGTCTTGGGGCAGCCGGTGTCTGAATTCAAAGAGGAGTCTCGATTTCCCGACCCCGGCCTCTCCAACCATTCCCACCACCTGACCTGCACCGTTCTTTACCTTCTCGTAGGCCTCCATGAGTGAAGCCATGGAATTCTCCCGGCCCACAAACCGGGTCAGCCCCCTGGCCATAGACGCTTCCAGCCTGGTAGCCGCTCCCCCGGCCTTGATCAGCTCAAAGGCTTCCTGGGGCTCTTCCTTACCTTTCACCTCCAATGGACCAATCGGTTTTAGATCGAAGTAATCTTTGACCAGGCGTTGGGTATTCCTGGAAAGAAGAACGCTCCCCGGTTGGGCCAGTCCTTCCATCCGGGAGGCCAGGTTGATGGAATCCCCGATGGCCGTATAGTCCATGTGCAGATCATCGCCGATGGAACCCACCACCACCGGACCGGAGTTGAGGCCGATGCGCATACTAAATTCCTGGTTATAATCTTTCTTGACCTTTTCGCTGTATTCGACCAAATCCTTCTCAATAGCCAGGGCCGC
Organism: Deltaproteobacteria bacterium; assembly: GCA_016208255.1. Lineage (GTDB taxonomy): Bacteria > Desulfobacterota > RBG-13-43-22 > RBG-13-43-22 > RBG-13-43-22 > RBG-13-43-22. The sequence goes on from JACQYK010000203.1 coordinate 8,390, forward strand.
ATAACAGGCCCTTTGGGCATGGTCTTCATGGGCCAGGGGGGCGCCGAACAAAGCCATCACCCCGTCTCCGGTGAACTGGTTGATGGTGCCTTCGTATTTATGGATCTCATCCATCAGGATCTTGATGCACCCTTCCATAATCTGGTGCACTTCCTCCGGTTCGAGTTTCTCAGAAAGGCTGGTGAACCCGGCTACATCAGCAAACATCACCGTGACCAGCTTACGTTCCCCTTCCAGGGCACTGCGGGTAATCAGAATCTTCTCGGCTAAATGTTTGGGGGTGTAGGATTGGGGGGTAGAGTAATCTACGGGAGAGGCCTCCGGCGGGTTGGTTAATGGATAACCGCATTCACCGCAGAATTTGAAAGATGGGGAATTAGAGAAACCGCATTTTGGGCATTTTATTACAAATTTCTGACCGCACCCAACACAAAATTTCATTCCTTCCGGATTTTCCGCCTGGCATTTCGGACATTGCATGTCTGCCTCCAGTGGAACCTAAATGTAAGAATTGCTTGGGAGAGGAGTGAGTATAAAATGGGGACAAGAAGGAGTCAAGGGGAAATATTGTCCCAAATGCCCTTTAAAATCAGTATTTTTTTAGGCTATGACTTTGAGTATGGCTGCCGGGTCATCAACTCTGGAATCGGGTCATAATGCTTTTTATTGAATATGTGAAGAGGAAGATTGTAGGATATGGCCAACTGTCCTATTAAAGAATCAATGATTCCAATTTGATGACTAAAATAAAATTGTGAGAACGTTTCAATGGCCTTGTTGCAGTCAGAATGAGAAGGCCAATAGATGGTATAGGCCTTCAATCTTGTCGATAACAGTTGCTGTTCCGCTTTTGAATTACAACCCTGAATCAGTTCCATTACCACAAAACCCGGCAGTGCTATAATTTCATCAGACAAAGAACGCAGCCAATCGATGGCTGGCGGATAATCACGCAATATATCAATCATAACGTCGGTATCGAGCGATATCATCAATTCTTCCTGGTTTGTGCGTCTTTCCGAAGCTGACGGGCGAATTCAACGCTGTCGTCAATCGGACGATCCTTCCATAAACCCACAATGCCCGAATTTAACATGGTTCTCGCCGTTGCCTTTGTTGATTCTTCAGAAAGAGGATCTGTCAGCAGGATTAACTCGATCCGCTGCCCCTTTTTAAAGGGCAAGCCCGTCATTCTGATCTCACCATCCTTATTGACCACTTTCTGTATTTTAATCGCTTCCATAAAGGCACCTCATATTTTGTTAAGATTCATTATACGACACAACGGAGAAATAGCAAATTTTTTCAGATTCTATTTTTTCAAAAATTTCAAGTGGCATCGAAAAATGCCACTCTCCCGGACGATTGCTTCTCCTTCTCATACTTTTCCACCCAGCTATCGGCGCCGGGGCCGGAGTCCAAACTCTAAAAGATGAACGGGTTCTTCATCCAATTCTCGCCAGCGCGTCCCGGGTCCTCCCCAGCCAATAGTCCATCCCCATCTCCAGGAACATAGCCTCGGCCTCTTTCAGGTTTTGCAGGGCCATTTCTTTCTCGCCCCCATCCAGATAGAACTCCCCCAAGAACATATAACCCTGCGCAACCCATGGTTTCATTTTTTGCTCATTAAGGATGGCCAATCCTTGGGAGAAGAATTCTTCGGCTTTTATCTTATCTCGCGGGTCTTTTTTACTAAACACCCTACCTAGCCCAGCCAAGGCCAGGCCTTCCCAGCCTTTTTCTCCGTTCTTTCGGGAGAGCCTCAACGCTTCTTCCAGAGAGATTTGAGCACTCTCCATATCTTCCAAGTTCAGGTGAGTACTGCCCATGAACCAATAACCACAAGACAAGAAGGCTTCAATTCCGCTATCACGAATCATCTTAAGTCCCTTCTCCGCCTGTATTCTTCCGGTCTCAGGATCTCCAAGATGAGAATACACATAACCGATGAAAATTAAGCCAATGACCACTACCATTAAAAATTTTTCTTCTTCAGAATATTTTAGGGTTTTTTCAAGGAACTCTTTGGCCGACTTCCAGTCCCCTTTTACAGTATAAGAACAACCGTAGAAGAGGAGGGTTAGTCCCAAGGTTACAGGATCACCTAGCTTTTCAGCATTTTGAAGGGCCTTCTCCAGAAAAAGTTTTCCTTCTTCAAAACGCCCATTATGTGCCAAGGACAGGCCAGTAAATCCGGAAATAAAGGAGTAAGGATTTACGGAGCCTTTGAAGAAATCGGATTCCCTTCCTGTCTTTTCGATTAGATAGATTACCTCGGGCATTTTATCGACATTCTCTTTGAATTGGCCTGTTGCCGAGTAGGTATTACAAAGGGAAACACTAAAGCTAGCCATCAAATCAACATCCTGTATCTTCCGGGCCTCCTCAAAACCGTTTTCCAAATACCTGAAAGCGGTCAAGTGGTCCCCCGTATAACTGTAACACAATCCAATTATTGAATAGAAAATAGCAAGATTCCTGGAATTTCCCATTTCTTTTGCCAACCGCTCACCTTGCTGAAAATAAGGGAGAGAATCTTCGGGAAATCCCAGAAGGGAAAGCGGATTTTGCATTAATAATAGCACTTCGATCAATTTTTCCTTCTTCTCTTCGATGTCAGGCAATTTGTTGAGGAGTTCCACAGCCTGCTTATAGAATTCGAAGGCCTCCCAAAGGGCGTGATTCCGAGTAGCCTTTTCCCCGGACAATTTAAAGTATTGAATGGCCTTCTGGCTCTCATCGCTTTTGGAGTAATGATAGGCCAGGATTTCGTAGAACTCTTCCATATTACCGGCATAGAGCTCCTCAATGGCCTTTCCAATTCGTTTGTGGATTTCTTTGCGTCTATTCGAAAGGAGGCTGTTGTAGGCCACTTCCTGGGTCAGGGCATGTTTGAAGACGTATTCGAGCTCGGGGAAAAGGCTCTTCTCGTAGATGAGCTCCAGTCCCTGGAGGTTCAAAAGCTCGGACTTCAGGTCTTCCCTCATGTCACTAATGGATTGAAGAATCCGGAAAGCAAACTCTCGGCCGATGACCGAGGCCACCTGCATAATCCTTTTCAGGTTCTCCTCCAGCCGGTCGATGCGGGCGGCGATGATCCCCTGAATGGTATCGGGCACCTGGAGGTCCGAAGTCTTTTTGCTTAAAACGTATTGATCGCCGGTTCTTTGAATCGACCCGTTCTCCAGCAACGAGTGGGTCAACTCCTCCATGAACAAGGGATTCCCGGCGGCCCGGTTGAGAATAAGGTTGCTCAGTTCCGGAGCGGTCTCCCCACCTTCCAGGATGGCTTTGACCAGTTCGGCACTGGACTTCAGGGTGAGTTGATCCAGCCCAATCCGGTTGAAGTAGGACTTGTTCCCCCATTGGTGGGTATATTCGGGACGGTAGAGCAAGACCAGCATAACCTTGACGTTGGCCAGCCAGCCGATGAGGTAGTCCAGAAACTCTTCAGAGGTCTTGTCGATCCAATGGAGATCTTCAATAACCAGTACCAGGGGACATTCCTGGCTTTGTCTAATAAAGAGATCCCGCAATGCCTCAAAGACCTTCTCCCTCCTTTGTTTGGGTTCCAGCTTAAGATAGGCCTCATCCTCCACTTTGAGTGATAGGAGATCCTGGATTGGGGAAATGATTCCCTCAAGCTTCCGATCAAGCTCTAAGATCCTTTCCCTGACCCGCTTGCGGAGGACCATCTCCCGTTCCCCTTCCCGGATTTCGA
>JACQYK010000204.1 GCA_016208255.1 Deltaproteobacteria bacterium
GCTGCTCCGACGAGCTTGTCAGTAGCCCATTCTCGCAGCCGCTATAATCATTATAAATAGAGCTAACGTATTGTTATATAAATTTTATTCCAAGTTAAAGAATGCTAAAAAGTCTGATCCACAACATATTGGGGGTACCCATGAAAAAGCCGGAAGCGGCCCAATAATAAAACGTACATCTGATCCTCTATCTTTAAGATTCCGAATCTGCTCCTTGATCCGCATGATAGTCTGCAGCCCAACGAATGCAGATACCAACACCATCCGATTGGGTCCGGCTTCAAGCAGTTGTGCTATTATTCTTCCTATCTGTATATTAGGCTGGGCAATGTATTCGATATTCATTAATTTTGCAGGAGAGTTTAAATTTTATTCTTTACGTGTTTAGATTGAATCTTTTTAATTCTCCTAAAGTGGACAAAACCACTGATGAATCAACCAATGAAATTTCATAAATGGTCAATACGTTGAGAACCTTTGGGGCGGTTCTAACACGTCCAGACATTGCAAGAAAAAAAATAATCTTTCTTGCACACCGAGATTCTTTTTTTCTCTACAATGGCCTTTTTAAGGGTGACCCCAATTGCACCCCCCTTTGAAGTAAAAAGGGGATTAACCGTCAGCCAATGTCAGCTACGCGCATAATGAATTCCGCTTGGCCAAGTTTTAATTTTACTTGACACAATCTGTCTTGAAGATTATGCAAGTCTATCTTATTCAAGGTCCTAAATGTAAATGTATTCTGAATCTGCTGTCTTACTGATTTTGGAATATCTTCTTCAACTTGAGTAATCAATATTAATCCAATACCAAATTTTCGTGATTCACGCAACATCTGCTCAATCAGCTGACCTGAAGATACATCTCTTTGATCTTCCTCGAATAATTGATGGCATTCATCAATTACGATTAATTTGGGGTAATCATGACGCTTCACAAGAAGATGCTGCAATACCGCAGAGATAAATCGTTTAGTGAGTCGGTCTGTTTTGTCTCCGGATATTATCGAGATAGTTGTCTGTTTAGAATATGCCCATGGGGGCATTTGCGAATCGATAAGATTAGTCTGACTTAAACATGCATTTTTTATTTTATTAATTACTGCCTCATACATAAGGTCAAGTGTACGTTTTTCTCTACTAGGGTTTCGATTTGGTTTAACTTGGTTGTACATATCATCTAATGTTTTCAATAGCTCATTTATCATATCAGAAACTACGAGACATTTAGCCATGACTCCTATTGTATGGTCTAATCTTGTATGAATCGCATTTTTCCAAGCAGGTTCAGCAAAAGGAAGTAAACCCAACTGGTGACGCTTTGACATGTTAGCCAATGGAGGTGTGTCGAGAAATGATTCTAAATATGTCCCCAGATTTGTCCCTAGGGGTCCGGCAATATTGCGATTTATCTGACTCCTAAACTTCTCAGATTCTTGGATCAGCCTACCCATTTAGTGTAATCTCCTTTTTGGTGTCGGATAGCACCAACGTGACTTGCACCACCGATGGCGTTGTTCCCTGGAATGTGAGAATATTTTCCCATGACGGAATATTAGACCAAACAATAAAATCACCATTCGTAAAGTCCTTAGAATCGTTCTTCTTCTGCAGTGTCTCAAGTAAATTATTTTTAAATTCTTCGCTAGCCTGGATTCCCATGTTAGTTTTTTGAGTTAACACCATGCGATGTCTTAACCGAACAGAAGTTGCAAACGTTTTCCCCCTAACCAGGGGATGGGGTTATTTTTTTTATTGAAACCAGCGGCCAACAGGAGGGGGTTATGAGCCCGTTTCTGGAATTGAACCACGATTTCCTTGTCCTGGATATGAACCTGGGCCGTTGCTTCTACAAAGTCGCGAAACAGGTGACGAGAGGTCGCTGCTTGATACCCCTGTCCGATCTCTGTTCCTAAGAGTCGATAGAGACTGCTGGCCATCAGAGTCAGTTGTAGATCGCAATTGACTTTCATGGCCACGGCGGAAGATAAAGCATCCATATGAAAGAAATCGATCCCATCGGCAATCCGGTTCTCAATGATCATCCGCTGGGCGTAGCGCTCGATCAGCCTGGCCGGTGTTCGACGAAGTTGATTGGTGACCAAAAAGGTGGGTTCCTCATGCCCCAAATCATCGATGACGATCTCGCGAAGCGGTCCCTGATAATCACGCAGTTGTATCTGACGGTCCAGAATCTTGGGGGTCTTATAGATCCGAGAAACACCCTGAAGCTCAATTCTTCGCCAAGCCCCGCCCAGGCGGGGCTCCTGATAGAGCTCCTGGAGCATCTTGGCCGAACGTCTCCGGAGTGTGATAAAGGCAATCCCCAGTTGATCGAGCCGATTCAGATGGGCGTAGGTCGTCAGCTTGGAGTCGAAGATCAGTTCCTCCGGAAGTTTTCCCGTTCGTTGTTTCCAAAACTCGATGAAGCGAAGCACTTCCTCACTCTGTTCGTCCTTGCGCAATTGCCCATTGGCATAGCAGAAAACCCGCTTCTCGGCATCCTGGGCCAGGAAGGCCAAAATCCCTTTTTGCTTCCGACTCCGTTTGGAAACATAATGTTTTTCTATCAGAGCGTCTTCGCCGTGGAAGGGAATGGTATGGAAGTCCAGATCAAACGAACCGCCTCGCGAAAGTCCAAGCCTTCCGACGGCTTCAAACCACAGCCGCATCAACCGAGGGTACGAAGCCGGATCGATCCGACAGCTATATTCTGTAAGAAAGGAGCGCTTGGGAACCACATTGAGTCCGGCAAACAAGGCCAACCCTTCATCCAGGACATAGCTCATGACATGACTGTGTCGAGCACTCCCAAAGAGTTTGAGCCCCAAAAGGGAACGGACCGCCTGCCCAGCGGGAATCATCTTAGTTCCCGGGAAACCCGCCTCCTCAAGCAATCTCTCCAAGGGGATCTGGGCCAGATAAGGGACAAACAGGAAGATCCCCCCGAATTGGGTTCGAAAGCGCCGGGGAGAAAGATCCAGCCGGTTGGCATCGGCCACTTCGGCGATTTCCGGCCGGGGTCCCGGGAGTCGCTCCTCGTCCCTTCTTCGGGCCAGACGGGCGAAACCTTCTTCCTTAAGAATCAAAGAGGCCGCCACAGCACTTATCTTCCGCCCGTTCTCTTCCAGGAGCCGGCTGATATCATAGATCGAGAGGTTCTGCTTTCGCAAGGCGACGATCTGGTCCCGAACCCGGTCGGATTTAGGAGAAGCCTGGGGTCCCTTCTGAGGAGGAAGAAAGAAGGGGCGATTGGGATGTTGGCGGAACTCATGAGCGAGGACGCGAAAGCTTCCCGGAGAATAGCCGAAGCGCCGGGCGACTTCGGTCGAAGGCAGATCCTCGACGAAGTAAGCCCGCAGGGCTTCGTACTGGCGGTGAGTGGAATTAGTGGGTTCGAGGAAAAATCGGGCCATATTTGTTAGTTTATTTGATTTACTTTTAAACATATTGCCACTGTATCATATTTAATAACGATGTCAAGCAAAAAAATGATAGGCGGCGGTCAGATTGATCATATATTCAATAAAAAGCTTAAATATAAAGGTTTCTGATTATATTACGAGATACAAAATTTAAATTATAATTATATAACATTGTGGATATCAGTATATAAGTTTTAATTAAAGTTAACATATGGGACATTAAAAAGGCTTTTTCCCATGCAGGGCTGAAAATCTGTTAAGGCTTTCACCTTTCATGGGAATCCAGGCTAGAATATCTGCAACCTTCCTCTAATCTTGGGAGTTCCAGCGTGACCTTTATCGCCCTAGATCCGACAACAGGAGTTAAACCCAATAGTTTGTCCGCAACTAATCGAACCGGATCGAAATCTTTATCCCCTCGGAGTTTAAATAAAATCTCAATCCAGTGTTCTGTATCTTCAACTATTTCAGTTTGATCAAAGTATGAACCCTTGCCAGGGCCTCTTTCCCATTCCTGAAGTTCATCGGCGATTCTGAGACAGCGCGAAACATCATGCATTTTGAGAAGTGGTGGCATCATCTGGCGATCATGGTAGGCAATCGCTTCACAAATAACTCCGAGGACGCTTGCCTTGCTTTCCCAGAATCTGGAGTCCATCTGCTTTTGTTGCACTATCGGGAATAGAAACATAACCACTGAGGCCAGATTGTGTCTTGTATCATATAATCCTTTGCCAGCAACAGCAGGGCATAACATCAACTGATAAATATCTTTATACTGATCATTTCTAAGGCTCCCTATTGTATGAAGTACGCCAAGAAGTTTATCGGCTCCAACAATCTCAAATTCCTGCTTGTGTTCCGTACACAGGAATCGAGGGAGAACTTCAATCTGTTTAGCCGCCTCTTTTATTTTCTCCACAGGGTATGCGACATCATGGAAGCACGTCGCCACAGCTAACATCTTTTTTGTTGTCTAATCTGGCTTATTTTGTTTGCGCGAGAGAAGATAAAACGAAAACAAGAAATCTCGTATCGTGTGATCTAGATGTTCCCGAACGGCACGCGATGACCCCTCCATTGAGTTGGCAATACGGAATATCTTTTCCAGATCCTTAAAAAGGGTAATGAGGTCGTTGTATGCTTCTCTGTCTTCAACGATTGAGGTAAGCTCATCTTCAATAATTGAAAGCATGAAATCTCGTGCATAGTTCCGCCTATCAGTTTCACGATTGGCATCTACACACCTTAACCAATGTAAGCAAGCGTTTTCTAAATTGCCACGATTGACGGACAAAAGATCTTTTGCACTGCGATAGAGAAACAGGTCGATGTCATTTTCATTTCCCATGTACATAAACTCTCCAATCTCGATTCTAATTCCAGAGTTTTTCTATAGGAAAAAATGGGACTTAGCGAAAATTAACACTTTTTCTTTCTCCCTCTATTTTCCAGGGATGGAGGGACACTTCCCATAAAAAATTGATTCTTAATTGTTCGAAGAAGGAATATCTGCTCAGCTATCACTTCAACGGCCAGTTGGCCGAATAACTTACTTCAAAAGCAAGGAAATGCTAACTTCCCAAATTAGTGGTGAAGAGGTTTTTTTGAAAAGACAGTTACCCAGGAAGATTGGGTAACAATTTGTTTATAAAGAGAAAAATATTGGAAGTCAACTAATTTTTTATTGTGGGCCAAATTGCTCTTGAAGTTTACGGCCATTTGTTTAATGATGTAGACATTAAACGGCAACAAGGGAAACAACAGAAAGTACAATTTTTTGGCGATTTTTTAACAGGAAACCCTGACCATTGATCCGATGATTGATTATTTATGACCCTTTATTTAGATAATGCCGCTTCCTCCCATCCCAAACCGGAACAGGTTTACCAGGCGGCCGATGATGCCTTGAGAAATATCGGGGCCAACCCCGGCCGCTCCGGCCACAAACTGGCCGTCAGAGCCAGTCAAAAGATTGCCCGGACCCGGGAGCTTCTTTCCCGGCTTTTCGAAATCCGGGACCCCAACCGGATTGTCTTTACCGCTAACGCCACGGAAGCGATTAATCTCGGCCTAAAAGGGTTCTTAAATCCGGGAGATCATGTCATCACTTCTTCCATGGAACACAATTCCGTGGTTCGACCCCTTCGATTTTTAGAAACCCAAGGGGTCGAACTGACCTTTGTCCCCTGCACCCCTTTCGGACAGATGGATACCCGAACCCTGGAGAAAGCGATCAGGAAAAATACCCGTCTGATCGTGCTCACCCATGCCTCCAATGTCACCGGAGGATTGATGCCCATCGGCAAAGCCGCCGATCTGGCCCATAAAAACGGGGCCTGGTTGATGGTTGATGCCGCCCAAACCGCAGGCCTTATTCCTATATCGGTTGCCGATATAGGAATTGACCTCCTGGCGGCTCCAGGCCACAAAGGGTTGTGGGGGCCCCAGGGCACCGGTTTCTTATTTATTGGTCCGGATATCTCCCTTCGCCCTTTAAAAGAAGGAGGAACCGGCAGTCAGTCCGAGATGGAATTCCAGCCTGATTTTCTGCCCGACTGCATGGAATCCGGCACCATGAATACTCCGGGGATAGCCGGATTGGGAGCCGGGGTGGAATTTTTACTCCACCAAGGTTTGGCCTCAATCCGGGCCAGGGAGATGTCCCTGGGCAGGATGATCTGGAACACGCTTAAGCAAAATCATAAAATTAAACTTTACGGTCCTGAACAGGAGGAAGATCGCACTTCGAACATTTCC
>JACQYK010000205.1 GCA_016208255.1 Deltaproteobacteria bacterium
TTGGATCCCGTCAAAATATAGGTATTGCCTTTTTTGACGGCCCTGGTCTTTATCCCGCCCACATCGGTTCCGGCATTGGGCTCGGTGATCCCGATACAGCCCAGCGTTTCGGCACTCACCAGCTTGGGGATATATTTCTTTTTTTGGCCCTCGGTCCCGAATTGAAAAATTTCCCTGGCCGTTCCCATGGTTTGCATGTTAAAGGCCGCCCTAAGGGATCCGCTGACTCTGGCGATCTCCTCGGTCACCACTGCATGGGCCAGAAACCCCAGGTTCGAGCCGCCATAATCCTCCGGCAGGGGGCAGCCGAAAAAGCCCAAATCCCCCATCTTGGTGATAATATCTCTCTGGAAGGTATGATTCTTTTCATCCTCAGCCACTCGAGGCAGAATTTCAGCCCTGGTAAATTTGCGGGCCATGTCGCGAATGGCCTGGATCTCTTCGCCTATCGGGTAGTACATTTATAATATCCTTTCTACAATAGAGGGACGCGTAAAAAGTTCGTCAACATGCCGGAGACGAATAAGTCCCGGCCTGGGGTAAGGGTGGAACCACTTGAATTCACTTCAAGTGGCGGGAGAGGGGAAGACCCCTCCCGCCTCGTAAAAAGGTGTTTTTTGACTTTTCACGAGGTCATCATAATGGAATATTTCCATGTTTTTTAGGGTGCCTCACCTGGTGCTTACCGGCCAGCCATTTCAGGGATTTGATTAAGACCGGCCTGGTTGTTTTTGGATCGATGATATCATTAATGTGCCGCAGCGAGGCGGCCCTTAAGGGATTGACATAGCGGTCATGATAATCCCGGTAAAGGGTCTCGATCTGCTTTTCATCCCTAACTTCCGCCAGTTCTTTTTTGAAAAGGATGGCGGCCGCGGTTTTTGGAGCCACGCTGGATATTTCGGCCCCGGGCCAGGCATAGACAAAATCGGCCCCGATATACTGGCTGCCCATGGCGATATAGGCCCCGGCATAGGCCTTGCGAACGATGATGGTGATTTTGGGCACCGTGGCTTCCGCATAGGCATGAAGCAATTTGGCCCCTTTATAGATCATACCTCCCTGCTCCATTTCCTTTCCGATCAAGTAGGCCGGAGAATCCTGAAAGGTGATGATGGGTATGTTGAAGGCGTCACAGAAGCGAACGAAGCGGGCCGCCTTTTCCGCGGCTTTGATATCGATCACTCCGCCCAAGTGATTGGGCTGATTGGCCACCACGCCTACGGCCTGTCCAGCCAGCCGGGCAAAGCCGATAATCATGTTCCGGGCAAACTCCGATTTAATCTCCAGCATCGAGCGGTTGTCAAAGACCGCCCTCAAGACCTTCTTCATGTCAAAAGGCTTGTGGGATTCATCAGGAACGACCCGGTTCAGGTCTTCGTCACATCTTTCCGGGTCATCATCGTTCGGGTGGAACGGAGCGTGTTCCTGGCAATTCAAGGGAAGGAAATCGATGAGGTTTCGGGTTTCCTGAAGGATCTCCTCTTCCGTATCCCTTAAAATATCCACCACGCCGCTAACCCGGGAGTGCATCACAGCCCCGCCTAATTCCGCATCACTGATTTCCTGACCGGTTTGGGCTTTGACAAAAGCCGGTCCGGCAATATATATGGCGCTGCCTTTGGTCATCAGGATAAAGTCCGTCAGCCCGGGGGAATAGGCCTGGCCGCCGGCCACCACTCCAAGGATTACGGAGATCTGAGGTATCAGGCCTGAATAAAGGCTGTTTCTTCTAAATAGCTGACCGAACATCTCCATGGGCCCGAGGGTTTCGTGGAGCCTCAGTCCCCCGGAATGACAGAGGCCGATAACCGGGGCGCCGGCCTCGGCAGCGGTGTCCATGAGAGCGCAGATCTTCCTTCCGTGCATCTCCCCATAAGTACCGCCCAGGGCCGAAAAATCTTGGGCATAAACCGCCACTTTTCTCCCATTGATCTGACCGAAGCCGGTGATTACACCCTCCGCCGGGATCTTCCTTTTGTCCATGCCGAATTCCTGGCAGTGATGGGTGGCCAGCATATCCAGCTCGAAGAAAGACCCGGGGTCTAAGAGTTTTTGAATCCTCTTCCGAGGAGGAAACATTCCTTGGTTATAAAAAAAATCCTTTTTCTTTTGAGGATCTGAGCCTTCCACAATTTTCTTTTTTTTATGGTTTAACTCTTCTATTTTATTTAGTGACGTCATTACAAATTGTCACAAGCAATAAACATACCAAACCTGACGTATTTGACCATAATGAATGTCCTGATCTCAATATAAAAAGTGCATCAAGCCGTTCTATTATCGGAACACTATTCTGCGCGGTAACGCCCCTAATTTATTATTCGCACTACTACGCTAAAAAGGTATGGAATCATCTCTTAGAAAAACAATAGGCCCTTCTGGTCACGGATTACATCCTGGTGGAAACAGCCAATTATTTGAGCAGAATCCCCTGGGCATTGTTTTAACGGCAAAAACTCTTGCCAGACAAGTCTGTTAGTGGCACCAACCTTGCATAAAGAAAATTTATAATATTCCAACTGTAATTAGGGAGGGAATAAACATGGGAACCATTTCGCGAGAGGGGGAATGTCTTTGGATAATTCATAAAGAAATATATCGATTTCCTTAATTCGACGTTTACGTCTTAGACTCTGACCGTCAACATTGTGCAAATTTTCAGCAGGTGTTTCGATTCATGCATAATTACAAAGGAGGAGGAAAAATGTTCAAGAGATTAAATTTAATAGTTTTTGTTTTAATAATGGTTGCATCTCTTGCTTCATACAGCTTTGGTGAAAGTAAAAATGATGTTAAGGGTGATTCTCAAACAACAAAATCTCAAACAGCAGAACTTCAACAAAAATGCGACAAAAGAGAGCTTTTTAAGGATTCATTCGCCAGCGAACAGGCTCTTCGAGTGATGGGGCTTGCCTACGAAAGGGCGGCTGATATCCAAGTATGTTTAAACGTAGTTAACGATATAATTGAAGGCGATGATAAGAGCTGGTATCAGGAATGGCGTAAGCTTGCTGATCGGGTATATGCGAGGGCGGTGTTGGAAGAAAAAAATGGGCATACCATCAGCGCAGGTGAGAGTTACCTTCAAGCAGCAAATTACTACAATATGTCAAGTTTTTACACTAGAGGCAACCCTCCTCCCGCCGAGACAATTGAAATTATAAAAAAGTGCCGTGAATCATATTTAAAGGCAATCCCATACCTGCCTAATTATAAAATAGAGCCTGTCAAAATTCCGTATGAAAATACTACATTGCCTGGATATTTTATCAAGTCGGCTCATAACAATAAGAATAAATCGCCGCTTGTCATTATTCATACCGGATTTGATGGTACTGCTGAAGAATATTCAATCTGGCCGGGTTTTGGCGCTGCCGATCGTGGATATGCTGTTTTAGTATTTGAGGGACCCGGGCAGGGCAGTACACCTATTCTCCAGAAACTTTACTTCAGACCTGATTGGGAAAGAGTAGTAGGGCCGGTTATCGACTTCGCAGTAAAACGTCCGGACGTTGATTCAACCAAAATTGCATTATATGGTTTAAGCATGGGTGGGTACCTTGCCCCAAGAGCAGCGGCAGGTGATAATAGAATTAAGGCTCTTATAGCCAACGGGGGTATATTAAGCTTTTGGAAAGGGGTAGCCGCTAAACTTCCTGCAAAAATGGCCCTTAATGAACCGGAAAAATTCAATGCTGTAATGGCCAAGGCCAGCCAGACCAATCAATTTGTAAGATGGATTTATAATAATGGCCAAATGACTTTTGGAGTCAATGATCCTGCAAGCGTAATAAAAAAATTCAAGGATTATGATAGGTATGATTATAATAAAATAACCTGTCCCACACTTATTATCACTAACGAAGGCGAAAAAATAATAGAAAAGGCTGGCGGTCCCGATGAATTGTATGATACGCTAACTTGTCCGAAAACAATGATGGTTTTTACTTATGCTGAGGGCGCACAACTCCATGTTGAAACAGCGGCTCACGGTGTTGCAAACTCGCGTATATTTGACTGGCTGGATGACGTGTTCGCCGGCAAACCCGTACCGGCAAAACTCTGAAAAGATACGGAGAGATAATTCAGAGATTTCGGTAAATCATATACCTTCATTATGGCCGGGGTTTAAAAAAGAAAACCCCGGCCTTTTTTTCGGCCTTTTAGGATCTCCGAAGCCTTGTAAAAACCGGTGTTTCTGGTATGGCGGCATTTAAGGGAATAACCCTTTATAGAGGAACGTTTCCCGAGGGCTTCGTCAAAAGGAAAATCAAGACACCCTCATTCCCTGTGTCCTGGAAGCGGATTAAAACAAAAAACCCAACCGGAATTGGGCAATGTTGATTCAGAAAATATATGAGGGGGACCCCCTAACCTGTCCCCAATGTCAAGGAACAATGCGGATTATCAGCATTATTGAAAATCAGGAAATGATTAACAAGATCCTTTTGTGCCTGGGCTGTTGGCATTTATCACAATTGGTTCTTTCTTTCGTATTTGATACATAATTTTTTCATCTTGGCCCTCAAGGTTGAAGGATTGACACCTAACAAATTTGCTGCACCCCGTTCTCCTTCAATACGGTTCTTTGTCATCTCAAGAACATTTTGGATATGGGCGGTCATGACCTGATGCAAATTTAAACTGCTATCGTGTAGGTGATTGGTTGGCAAAGCTGAGGATGATTTGGAGAGGCGAAGGTGTGAAAACGTGAGGGGTTCGCCATGGCTTAATATTATTGCCCGTTCTACTGCGTTTTCAAGTTCCCGGACGTTTCCCGGCCAATGATATGTCATCAGCCTGTTGATGGCCAGGGGGTCCAAAACCGGAACTTTCGCCAGTTTCATCTCATTGGATTTTTTCCGTATAAAGTGCTGAGCCAGTAAGGGTACGTCGTCTATTCTGTCTCTGAGGGGGGGAATGACGATCGGAAAAACCTGGAGTCGGAAATATAGGTCTTCACGGAACCGGCCTTCCTCAATCATTCTCTCCAGATTGCGGTGTGTGGCGGCGATGATCCGGATATCCACCTTGATCGACTCCGTACCGCCGACTCGTTCAATCTCTCTATCCTGAAGAACCCTCAGGAGGCGGACCTGGGCTTCAAGAGATAGTTCGCCGATCTCGTCCAGAAAAATAGTGCCCTTGTTGGCTCGTTCGAAGCGCCCTCGTTTTTGTTTGATAGCACCGGTGAATGCACCTTTTTCATGACCGAACAATTCACTGTCCATAAGTGTGTCCGGGATGGCTCCACAATTGACTCGGATCAAAGGGCCGGATCGACGGGGGGAGGCATTATGAATGGCTGAGGCAATCACCTCTTTACCAGTTCCGGTTTCCCCCAGCAACAGGACGGGACTGTCCAGGGAGGCAACCTGTCGCACCATTTTCATGACTCCCTGCAATCCGAAATCGGAGCCAATTATTTCATCTCCGCTGATTCTTTGGAGCTCCTCCTCTAAAAATTCCTTGTCATCGGCAAAAATCTCTTTTATTTCATGCAATTCCTGGTAACGTCGACTGTTACAAAGTGCGATGGCGAAGGGAGGTTCCAGAAGACATGCCAGTCGGAAGTGCTCCTCATTAAACTGGTCTTGTTTTTCAGCACTTAAAATTAAGCCACCGATCCAAAATCCATCGATATTAAGACGAACAATTATATTGGAGAGCGGTGGTTTGTCCCCATTTTTGAATGCGTATTTAAGAATGGGATGTTGATCTGAACGGTTCGAATAAAACTTAACCGGGAATTGGCCCTTTTCTGCCAAGGCATGTATTTCAGGAGGCCAGTGTGTTTCCAGATTCACCCGCTTGCCTCCTTCCACAGTAGCCAGAGCAAACGTTCGTGAGACGCCATATTCCGTGAGATAGTATGTCAAAAGCACGGAGTCGATAGGGATGTAATCTCTAACGTAAAAGAAAAAATCCCCTAATGCTTTTTCGATTGCCAGACTTCCACAGATGCGTAATGTGGCTTCTTTAAAAAATTCTTTTTCATCGATATTCATGAAGCTCCTCCTGAGTTGAAATATCTTCTTTTTTTCCGATATGTTTCAGCATCAGCCGCCATCCATCTCTTTACCAACCTCACCCTTGGTAATCAGCCGAACTTCCCTTATTAGATTTCTACTGATCAAATTCAACTAAATTATTGGCTTGTAGGTTAGCCGCTAATAATTCTATTATATTTGAAAGAATTTTAAAAATCTATAACAAAATCTGTTATATGTAACAGTTTATTTTTGGAATTTTATAATATATTGTTAATAGATAAAAATTTAACCATTCGATTATTGGTATGTAATTTGCTGATCTAATTTTCAATCTTAAATTGAATCGTCCGCATCTGAAATAATAACTAAATCGGGGATCAGTCAAAAAAAGAAAGCGAACCGAAATGAAACCAATTAAAAAGTTTACCGAGATCCCCCTCATAAAGGATCCATGGTACAATTATCAATTAATCAGAGTCATGGAGACAATTTATACCCGACAAGCCGATGTCGGCGAGTGCCTGCAAACGGCCCTAGAAATCATTCCCGGCGATGACTTGAGCTGGTATCAGGCCTGGTTCAAAACGGCGGACCGTGTTTTCAATATCGGACAGACCTCCGAAAAGGGTGGCCATAAAATCAGCGCAGGTGAAGCTTATCTGCGGGCATCCAACTACTACCGAACCGCTCAGTTTTTCATGCATGCTGATCCTAATGACCCAAGGGCTCTTGGGGCGGCACGAAGTAGCGTGCAAAGTTTCGTTCAGGCAATGAAACTCTTATCAGTCCCGGTTGAGTCGGTTAAAATCCCCTATGAAAGGACCACGCTACCGGGTTATTTCTATACCTCGCCCCGTGCGCCCAAACCAGGACCTTTATTAATCGTCTGGGACGGATTTGATGGAACTGCCGAGGAAATTTATTATGTAGGAGACGCAGCCATTAGACGAGGATATCATTGTCTCATTATCGAGGGACCGGGCCAAGGTAAAGTAATAAGGGGGCAAAATCTCACTTTCAGGCCTGAAGCAGAAAAGGTTTTGATCCCGGTTGTGGACTATGTTCTTACCCGGCCGGAAGTTGATCGTCTGCGTATCGCACTTGAGGGGATTAGTTTCGGTGGTTATTTTTGCTCCCGTGCCGCTGCTTTCGAACACCGGATCAAACTCTTAATCCTCAATGCTGCTATATATGATTTTTATGAATTGTTCATGGGAAGGTTCCCATCTAATATCAGTGAATTATATAAAACAGATAAAAATGCTTTTAATGCGGCAATTATAAACCTGGGCCAGAAGATCACATCGTTTCGTTGGTTCTTTAATGATGCGTATTGGAAGTTCGGTTTGAAAACACCTACCGAAGTAATTGATAAAACAGTTGAATTTAACAACAGAGGCTATGTTGGGAAGATAAAAGCCCGGACACTGCTAATGGAAGGAGAAGCGGATGCCTTGGGGCAAACAAAAAAAATGTACCAAGACATGACCTGTACCAAAGAAATCCAGCGCATGTTTGATTGGATTGACCAGCATATATAAGATCATTTCATGTAAGGGATAACTATCGCTTTTTACAATTCCTTACGAATAACAACAATATCAACTTCAATGGGCTTAAGTCGGATAACAACCAGCAACCCATAACTCATATAAGAACCAATCAAATGTGAAGTTATCCAAAAAAAATTTAGAATAACTTGTTAGAGAAAGGAGATAACCTCATGAAATATTCAATCAGCCCGATTTCAAGCGATGACCGCGAAGCGATAATGGATATATTCAACTATTACGTGGAAAACTCCTTTGCGGCATATCCAGAGAATAAATTTCCGTATCAGGCTTTTGACATGTTTTTAAAAGTATCGAAGGGTTTTCCGACAGGGTCACTAAGGGATAAGAGTGGCAGAATAATCGGTTATGGGATGCTTCGCTCACATAACCCAATGCCGACACTCTCACAAACCGCCGAAGCGACATATTTCATACATCCGGACTATACGGGAAAAGGACTGGGAAAGACGCTGCTTGCTTTTCTTGAAAAGGGTGCCGTTGAAAAGGGTATCACCAATATCTTGGCTCACATTTCTTCGCTCAATCCTAATAGTATTAAGTTCCACCAGAAAAACGGGTTTACGGAATGTGGTCGGTTTAAGAAAGTCGGAAAGAAAAATGGACAGGAGTTCGATACTGTATGGATGCAAAAGATGCTCTAACCCAAGTCGATGGAGCCGATCATTTTATTTTTTCCATAAAGGGACAAAGAAGATTCACGGCATAAAACCTTTTGAGCCGCTAATTTTTTTAACAATGACCGATGTTCCCTCCACCAGGAGAGTCGCAGAGGAAGTCTTTATACAATAAGACCGAGAGAACCCATTGATGGGCAAAGACATTGGCCAGGTTGTTGGCATGATCTTTATACCATCCACACCTGGGAATCTTTATCCCCGTCTCGGTGTGCTTCTATGTACGCCACCTTCTTCGGAATTTGCGAGCCTTGCATCTGGAGCTTTTTCCTATTCCGTCCCAATGGACGATTTGTTAGGAATTCATCAAGGCTTAGAATCGAAAACACAAACCTCCAAAGGCCATAAGAAGATTAGACCCGGTGGGAAGCCTTCTCCTGCCGGTTGTC
>JACQYK010000025.1 GCA_016208255.1 Deltaproteobacteria bacterium
TGCATAATGGTTGACAGGATTAAGCGGTTCCCAAAAGGGAACCTTTTTTGAGGTCGGCAAGAGCCGACCGAACGGATTTACCTGTTTATTGGCTCAGACTTCGACGATTATGAGCAACCTCATTCGCTCCTTATAATAGTAAGGTTTTTCACGCCTCACGCCTCACGCCTCACGCCTCACGCCTTACGCCGATGTTCCGGTCGTCAGTCAGTATTCTTAAAATCTTCAGCCTTTAGATCATGCTTTTTAAGAAGATCGTAGAAATCGGACCGGTATTTCCCGGCAAGTTTGGCAGCATTGCTGATATTCCCTTTGCAGATTTCCAGAAGATGGATTAGATAGCTTTTTTCATAGGCGTTCCTGGCTTCCTTGAGCGGCGGCAAGGTTGTGGAACAAGGAGCCGTGCTCTTGGTCTGTTGAAGAATCAGGTCCTCAGAAATGATATCCTGGTGGGTGATGGCCACTGCGTACTCCATAGTATTTTCCAGTTCTCTCACATTTCCAGGCCAATCATAGAGCATCATCTTTTGCAGGGCCGAGGCGCTCAAACCTTTGACCTCTTTATTCATCTGCCTGCTGAATTTTTCCCGGAAGTGTTCAGCCAGCAAAGGAATATCATCTTTTCGTTCCCGCAAGGGAGGCAAAAAAATAGGAATGACATGAATCCGGTAATAGAGGTCTTCCCGGAAAAGGCCTTGTTTGACCATAGCCTCCAGATCCTTGTTGGTAGCCACGATCATCCGAACATCGACCTCCACCAGCTTCTCACTGCCCACCGGATAAAAATTCCGTTCCTGGAGGGCCCTTAAAAGCATGGCTTGGATGCTCAGGGGCATGTCCCCGATCTCATCCAGGAACATAGTGCCTCCGTGGGCCTGGGTAAAAAGCCCCCTGGTACTCTTCACCGCCCCGGTAAAGGCCCCTTTTTCATGACCGAAAAGCCTGCTTTCCAATAACCCCTCGGGAAGGGAGGCGCAATTGATGGCCACAAAGGCTTTATTTTTCCTTTCGCTGGCCATATGAATGGCCCTGGCGATGAGTTCTTTTCCAGTTCCGCTTTCTCCTTGAATATAAACGGTTGAATCGGTTTTAGCGATCTGGGAAACCTTTTCCAGAAGGGAACGCATCTTCTCGCTCCGGGCCACTATATTAGAGAAATCATAACGCTCCTCCAAAAGGGTTTCCAACCTTTTGACCTCGGAGGTGAGTCTGCGGTTTTCCAGGGCTATTCTGATTTGCAGCAGCAGTTCCTGGGCATCAAAGGGCTTGGTGAGGTAGCTGTAGGCCCCCTTTTTCATGGCCTCGACCGCACTTTCAATACTTCCATGGGCGGTGAGGATCACCACCGGCATATCCGGCAGGATCTGGTGAAAGGCTTCCATCAAGGATATCCCATCCTGATGAGCCAGTTGAAGGTCGACAATGGCCAGATCAAAAACCTGTTCCTTAAGGGCCTCAAGGGCTTCTTCTTCGATGGAGACCGCCGTAACCTCATAATCGGCGGTTTCGAGTCTCATTTTTACCAATTCCAGAAGGTTGAGGTCGTCATCGACTACTAAAATATTTCCCAAGGACATGGCCTTTATCATCTCACTTTCTATCTTTTCTTCCCTTCAGTCTCTATATCTACCTTTTTGTATTCTTCCAACATCTTGGACATTTTTTCGTGTTCTCGCCCTAATTTTTCAAGGTCTTTGGTCAATTTTTCATTTTCTTTATTGCTCTTTTCCAGGTTCATCAGGAGAATTATCCAGGCCCTGGCCTGTTGACTGAAAAAGCCGTTGGGATGCTCCTTGACCACTCTTCTCATCGCCTCCAGGGCTTTGCCGGATTCTTTATGGGGATTATCCGGGTGAAGATGGATCAATCCGATCATGAACAGGGCTTCCTCCATTAGAGGCTTTCCCTGGAAGCCGGTAACGATCTTCTGATTTTCCAAAAAGGCTCCTTCCCAATCCCCCTGGGCGAAAAGCCTTCTTCCCTTAAGGAGATGGGCCCTGGCTGTATCCTCCTTCCTCTTCTCTTCAGCGGCCAATGCTTCCAGGGCTTCTCTTTGCCGGATTTTTTCCTTTTCCGCCGGGGAGATGACCGGAGGGCTCGGTTCCTGAATTTTTTCTAATAAGGCACACCCGCTGAAAAATAAAAAAATCAGACCGGTAAAACAAAATAAAAGGTGCTTCCCTGTCCTAATTTGCTTTCTGCCCATACCCTGCCGCCATGTGAGGTTATGATGTGTTTGACAATCGCCAAGCCCAATCCGGAGCCCTTGATCTGAAAGGATTTTTCAGGAATAACCTGCTGAAATTTATTAAAGATGGTTAATAAACTGTTTTCGGGGATTCCGGGACCGGTGTCCCTCACGGCCACTTTGATGCCTTGACCGGTCAGACCGGCAAAAACCCCGATTCTTCCCCCTTCGGGAGTGAATTTCAAAGCGTTTCCGATCAGATTCCGGAGCACTTGCAGAATCCTCTCCTGATCCATAGTTACCTTTGGCAGGCTGGCTTTGACCTCAGCCTCCAGTCTGATTTTTTTAGATTCCACCAGAGGACCCATCTCTAAGATCACCTTGTTGATCAAAAAAACCAGGTCGGCCGGTTCAAAGTGATAGGTCATCATCCCCGCCTCCATCTTGGAAAAGTCCAGGGAGGAATTGACCAGCTCAATCAACCGGCGGCTTTCCTGAGCCACGATGTCCAGGAGCTTTTTTTGTTTATCGGTTACCGGGCCGGCCGCCCCTTCCTGAAGAAGGGCAATCCCTTCTTTAATGGAGGTCAATGGCGTTCGCAATTCGTGGGACATGGTGGAAAAAAAATCGGACTTCATTTTTTCCAGGGTGCTGAGTCTGTGAATCATCAAATTAAAGGCCTGGGCCAACTCTGAAATTTCTGGGGACGAAGAAATTTTTAAATCGCTCTTAAAAACCCCCTCGGCTATCTCCCGGGTTTTTAGTCTTAACAAACCTAAGGGGGCGGTAATGCTCCGGGTGATTAAAAAAGAGATGACGATGATCGAACCCAGGGCCAGCGAAGCCAGGATTACAGCCATTGTCCGAGCCGAATCCCCGGCCTCCCCCTGTTCCTTCATCCGTTGATGGGCATCCTGTCGCACCCGGACTTCCAATAGATCCAATTCCTTTAGAATGCCGTCAACCAGTCTTTCTTTTTCCGATTCATACTCTTTCTTGGAATAGATTCTCTTGGCCTGGATTAGGCCGGTCTCCTTCCCCACCAGGGATTGATAGAGATCGTGGTATTCCTTAATTTTGGTCAAGGGTTCCCGATGGAAGCGGGTATCGGAAACAGCCAAGACCATATCCAGATTTCTGGAAAAGGCTTCTTTGGTTGAAAAAAACTGATTATAGAGACCTCGATCTCCGGAAATAATGTATTTTTTCATGAATCGATGCTGAGAAAGGGTCAAGTCCACCAGGTTTTTTTCATATTCCAGAATCCGATTGTCGACATTCAGAATATATTGAGTAACCGTATTGAATCGTTTAAGTTGAATAATGGCATAGATCCCGACTATCATCACCAGAATAAAAATAATCAGATATCCGACAACCAATCGCCAAAAAATAGTTAGCCGCATCATTTTATTATTTTATCTTAGAGCAGGGAAAGATTCTAGTCAAGGGAGATACCGTTTCTTCATAACGGCGCCCTGAAACAAAGTTCTACATTCGTGGACCGACGGAGTCCTTTGCTTTGCGGGTATCTTCCCATAAAGCAAAAATAGTCTTCTCCGTGTTCTCTGTGGCTCTGTGGTGAAAATTCTTACTTGATTTTTTCCAGCGCGGCTTTAGCCTCTTCGAACCCGGGAAATTTCGGGTCCAATTCCAGAGCTTTTTTCAATTCCTTGCGGGCCTGATCCTTGTTGTTGTTTTTAACATAGGCCAAACCTAAATGATAATGAATGACAGGGTTATCTTTGGACTTTTCCAGGGCTTCTTTGAAGTGGACGATGGCCCGGGTAAAAATATTCTTTTTGTAATAAATCCATCCCAGGGTATCGCTAATATTGGGGTCTTCCGGGAACTGCTCTTTGGCCATCTGGACCAGATTGAGGGCCTCATCGATTTTCTCCCCCTTTTCAACATAACGATAAGCCAGGTTATTGGCCGCCGGGGCAAACTTGGGATTGATCTTTAAGGCCTTTTGATAATACTCGATCGCCTTATCATAATTCTTCTGGGAGTCATAAATAACACCGAGGGCCATCAGGGCCTGCAGGGAGTTGGGATTTTGTTGGACGGCTGTGGAAAATTCCTTGATGGCCTTATCCAGCATTTTATTGCGGGTATAAAAACTCCCCAGGGCAAGATGAAAGGCCGGGACATTGGGATTTATTTCAATGGCTTTTTTAAGATAATTTTCCGCCTTGGCTGTATCCTTATTGATTTCTTCCAGATTGCCCAGTATCTGATAAAAAAAGGGGTTCTTGGGATTCTGCTGGAGCTGGGTCTCTACCCTGGTAATGGCCTTCTTGGGATCCTTTTGTTTGAGGTAAATGCCCACTACCAGGCCCAGGGCTTCCACATATTCCGGGTTGAGGGACAGGGCCTTTTCCAATTGGGTCAAGGCTTCTTTTTCTTTTTTCTGGGCCACCAGGGTCCGGGCCAGTTGAAAATACCCCACCGGATTCTTGGGGGCGATGCGGATCACTTCTTCAGAGGCCTTTCCGGCCTTTAAGGCATCTCCTTTCAGGAGATAGGCCTGACTCAGCATCAGGTGGGCCTGGAAGATATTGGGATTTATTTTCAAGACTTCCTGTGACTGTTCAATAGCCAGGTCATAGGCCCTGGCCCGGAAGTGAAGGTCGGCCAGCAATAAGCGGGCTTTCACCTCTCGTGGATTAAGCTTTACCGCTTCAGCCACTTCCCCCTTGGCTTGCAAACTATCTTTGTTCCCCAAATAGGCCAGACCCAGGAAATAATGTCCCATGGCGGATTTTGGATATTCTTTGATATAAGACTGGAACAGGGCCAAAGCCTTATCAAATTCCCTTTTGGCCATATGGAGCCTTCCCTTTAGAAAGATCCCCTCATGATTTTTTGGATTAATTTTTAGAATTTTATCAATTAATTCTGAAGCCTTGTCATACTTCTTGTCCGTTAAATAGACCTCGGCTAAACGAATCCGGGAAGGGATATTATTAGAATCCAGATCCATGGCCTTTTGATAGGTTTCCATGGCCTTTTCTTTCTTGGACCAGGCCTGATAAAAATCCCCTAAATGGAGCAGGGAAGGGATATTTTTGGAATCAAGTTCAATAGCCTTTAAAAATTGCTTTTCCGCTTCTTCATTCTTTTTAACCGAGGCATAAAAGTTCCCCAGGGTGATTACCGCACCGACGTCTTTTGGAAAAATCCGGGTGACCTGGATAAGTTCCGCCTCGGCCAAATCGTTCCTGTCGGTCCGGCGATATAATCCGGCCAGTGCATTTCGGGCTTTTACGGATTTTTCATCAGCCTTGATGGCCTCCTTATAGGTCTGTTCAGCCTGGATCAGGTCCTTATTGAGAATATATAAAGCAGCCAATTGAAGATAGGCCTCTATCCTTTTAGGGTCCTTTTCAATAGCCTTTTTGGCTTCTGAAATGGCCTTATCCAGGTCCTTCTCCAGAGCATAAACAGAACTGTTTAAGAGGAGAGCCGAAGGGTTATCCGGTTCTTTGAGGGATATTTTCTCAATTTGGGCCTTGGCTTTAGGGATGTCCCGGGATAATAAATAAAGGGTCCCCAACTGGAGCCGGGCATCCGTTAAATTCGGATTCAGATCAACGGCCTGGGAAAATTCTGAAAAGGCCCCCTTGAAATTATTTGTCCTTAAATAGGAAAGTCCCAGTTTATAGTGGGCCTGGGCATGCTTCGGATTAAGTTGAACCACATTTTTATATTCAATAACGGCCTCATTAAATTTGTTTTGGGAAAAGTATTTCTCCCCTTTCTTCCAATGCCGTTCCATCTTGGCTTCTTTGCTGCAACCCAGAAACCCGATCAGGATAAGCCCGATCAAAAATATAAAGAGCACATTCAACCCTCTGCCAAAAAAAGGTCTCATCATCGTTTCTCCTCATCCAGGATAAAGTATATGTGATTTTATACCACTTTATCAAAAGAAAGAAAACAGATAACACTTTATGGTTTATAAAGGACAGGAAAAGACCCTCTGGCTCTCGCCCGCTTCGCCCTGAACACCATGCGGTGCAGGGCTTCGCTTGAGCCCTCGGAGTTCTCAGAGTTTTAATCGCCTAGCGCTTAGAGGATAGAGCAAATGGTAAAAGTCATAACCTTTTCTTTGCCACCGACCAAGGCGAGACAGGAGGAAGACGATTTGTCTTCCTCCTACCGTCTGGCCCTCCGGGCATTTAAACCAACTTCGCCCCCGGATCGAGTCCGAGGCAGGCTTGTCAACGGCCGGTTTTCGTTAGGAGTGTACTCACGCCTCACGCCTCACGCCTCACGCCTCACGCCTCACGCCTCATTCATGACATTCATATCATCCTTGCCTTCCTTACCTGATCCTTAATCCTCTGGATGTGGCCTCTCCCCAGACCTTTCACCTCGCAGCCTAATTCGAAATAACGACGGATTCTGGCGTCATCAAGTATGCCGAAGCAGTCGATGACGGCCAAGGGGTGGCTGGCGACTTGAACGACGTGATCAGGATCGAGGTTCAGATAGGGTTGATGACGCACGGCGAACACCAGGGCATCACTGTTGGTTAAAGCCTGATCGATGTCTTTCTGGACTTTGAGGTCTTTCAATCTTTTTTGATTCCTGAAGAAGACGGCCTTCCCCTGGATCGGATACACATCCTGGTTCTCGAACTCAAACCAACGGTCCACGTAGGGGTCGTGAACCCTCGGTTCCGCCCCCATCTCGGCCAGCCTTCTGATGAGGACCTCCGATCCGCTGTAACGGGTATCCCCCACATCCTCCCGGTAGGAGGCCCCGAGAATAAGGACCTCCGCGCTGGCGATGGGAACACCCATGTTTCGCAGGGCGTCGCGAACGAGCTGGGCCGCGTGGAGGGCCCGGGTATCATTGATGTCGATGGCCAGAGGGGTGATCCTGAAGGTGTCATCTTCGAATCCGAGGATGTGCCGGTTGGCCCAGATGCCGAGTCCGCCGTCTTTGGGGAGGCAGTAGCCGCCTATACCCGGACCGGGGAAAATCATATTGGAGTGGGTGGGGCGAATCTTGATGGCATCAATAACTTTGACGATGTCGACCCCGTTCCGCTCGGCAAAGAGGCTCCATTCGTCAATAAAGGCCAGGATGGTCGCCCGGTAGCTGTTCTCCATAACCTTGGCCGTCTCCGATTCTATGGGCTTATCCAGGACGGTCAGGGGGAACCTGGACGTATTGAGTACTTCATTGAGGAACCTGACCACTCTTTTTTTGGCTTCCTCGTTCACGCCGGAGCAGACCCTCCAGAAGTCACGGATTGAGGCCACATAGTCCCTGCCGGGCATGACCCGCTCGTAGCTGTGTGAAATGAGGGGATCGGTGGTGATCCCTCTCTGACGGAAGATCTTTCTCATGGCCGGAAAGGCTACCTGTTCCGTCGTGCCCGGGGCGACGGTCGTCTCGATGAGGACCAGACAATCCGGTTTGATGTGCCTGGCGATCACATCAAAGGATTCTTCCAGGGCGGTCATCTCCACATGACCGTTCCGGACGTTACCGAGTTCTTTCTTGGCGTAATCCAGTTGCACATCAACAACAACCACATCGGCGAACTTGAGCACATCATAAACATAGGTGGCGACCAGTGTTTTTTTCTCGAGGACACATCGTCTGATCATGGGGTCCACTTCGGGATCTTCCGCTTTAACCGGGGAAAGGCCCTGATTAAGAAGGGGGATCTTCCAGTAACTCCGTGTGCTTGGACGCTGCATACCGATAACGAACTTCCCCGATTTCCCCTTTGAGACGGTCGTGTCCGCCACAATGGCGGCCATGACGGCCCCCACAAAGCCGATGCCCATCACGACTACAATCTCTTGCCCTTTACCCCTGGCTTCGGTGACCAGTTTCTCAATTCTGGCAAGCTCTATTTCATAATCACCCTCCTTCGGGAGAGGGTAGACCGTTCCGTCAGGGCTGATTGAATTGAGTGTGTCCATTAGAACCTCCGGAAAGATTTAATACGAAAATAGATAAAAGTTCAAAGTCGTTTATCTCTCGCCCGCTTCGCTCGAGAGCGCAGAGGACCCAGAGAGACCATTTAAATGTCTGAATCCCTGAGAAGGGGATTCAGACCTGCGGACTCAGCCTCCGGCA
>JACQYK010000026.1 GCA_016208255.1 Deltaproteobacteria bacterium
CCAACTGGACCAATATCCCCACCATGGTCATTGACCTCTTTGCCAGCCCCAATTTCAAGAGGGACAGCCTGAAAAGCCTGCAATACATCGGGGGGGGCGGGGCGGCCATGCCCGAAGCCGTCGCCGCCAGGCTCTTTGAGCTGACCGGCTTGTCCTATGTCGAGGGTTATGGTCTCACGGAAACCGCGGCTCCGACCCACAGCAACCATGCCTCCCGTCCCAAACGACAGTGTCTGGGTATCCCCTTTTTAAATACCGAGTCCCTGGTAGTGAATCCCAAGACCCTGGAACCCCTGGGTCCCAACCAAACCGGGGAGATCGTCTCCCGCGGTCCCCAGGTATTTAAAGGGTACTGGAATAATCCCCAGGCCACCCGGGAGTGTTTTGTCGTGATTGGAGGTAAAACCTTTTTTCTCACCGGGGATCTGGGCTATTACGACGATGAAGGTTACTTTTTCATCGTTGACCGTTTGAAGCGGATGATCAATGCCTCCGGTTTCAAGGTCTGGCCGGCAGAGGTGGAGTCCATGATGTTCGGCCATCCGGATATCCAGGAGGCCTGCATCATCAGCGCCAGAGACGCTCATCGGGGCGAAACGGTCAAGGCGGTGGTGGTGCTCAAAGATTACGCCAAGGGAAAAATCACTGCGCCGGATATTATCAACTGGTGCCGGGAACGGATGGGAGCCTACAAATATCCCCGGATTATCGAGTTCGTTGATGAACTGCCCAAATCCGGGTCCGGTAAGGTCCAGTGGCGGATATTGCAGGAGAAGGAAAACACTGGGTAATAATCGAACTCCTATTCTGGTCATTCCGTGAAAACGGGAATCCAGTGTTTTTAATGAAATAAGGAAAGTCTGGATTCCCGCCTGCGCGGGAATGACGACTTTTCACGAAACCATCCGTATTAATTCTCAACAAAAATTTTATCGATCGGAGTGCAGACAAAGCCCATATCAACGGCCAAATTGGCACAGGTGACTTTTCCCCGGAAGACATTGATTCCTTTGGCCAGGGCCGGGTCGCCGGTAGCCGCCTTAACCAGCCCCTTAGTGGCCAAAGCCTGGGCGTAGGGCAGGGTGACGTTGGTCAAAGCAAAGGTGGAGGTCCTGGAAACGGCAGCCGGCATGTTGGTTACGCCGTAATGGATGACCCCGTCCACTAAATAGACAGGGTCGGTGTGGGTTGTGGGTCTGGTGGTCTCGCAGCACCCGCCCTGGTCCACCGAGACGTCCACTACGACCGTCCCCGGTTTCATGGAGCCGATCATTTCCCGGGTAACCAGCTTGGGTGTCCTGGCCCCGGGAATCAGAACTGCCCCGATGACCAGATGGGCGTCCTTTATTGACCAGGCGATGTTGTCATAATTGGACATCAGGGTATTGATTCCGGTCCCGAAGATGTCGTCCAGATAGGCCAGGCGCTGAGGATTGTTGTCCAGGATGGTCACATAGGCCCCCAGGCCGATGGCGATCTTGGCCGCACTGGTGCCCACGGTCCCGGCCCCGATAATGGCCACTTTGCCCCGGGCCACCCCGGGCACTCCGCCCAACAACACCCCCCGGCCACCGGTGCCCTTTTCCAGGTAGTGGGAACCCACCTGAACAGCCATGCGGCCGGCTACCTCGCTCATGGGTGTCAGCAGAGGCAATGATCCATCCGGGAGTTGAATCGTTTCATAGGCGACTCCAATGACCCGGCGTTGCAGCAATCCCCGGGTTAATTCAGGGGCCGGCGCCAGGTGCAGATAGGCAAATAAAATCTGACCTTCCCGGAGGAGCGGAATTTCCTGGGGCATAGGCTCCTTAACCTTTATGACCAGTTCCGCCCGACTGTATACCTCCTCAGGGCTGGAGACAATGGCCCCCCCAGCCTCGATAAATTCCTCATCCAAAATCCCGCTGCCTTCACCGGCTCCGGCCTGGACTAAAACCTGATGTCCGTCTTTGGCCAGAATTCGCACCCCGGCCGGCACCGCACCCACCCGGTATTCATGATTTTTTATTTCCTTAGGTATCCCGATGATCATAAGTTATTATCCGATTGTTCAATTTAATCAATGAAGATGACTGGCCTGAACTGTAATCCCCGGAAAAAAATCCTGAAAGGATTAATCTTGGATTACTTCCTTTTAATTAATCACATCCGGCAGTCAAAGTCAATCTCCCGGGTTTGCTAAAAAACCTCCGGGCTTTGATACAGGAATCATCCTTGATAACCTCGTAAAAAGTCAAAAAAACGACTTTTACGAGGCGGGAAAGGGATTCCCCTCTCCCGCCACTTGAAGTGAATTCAAGTGGTTCCACCTTCATCCCAAGCCGGGACTTAATCGTCCTCGGCCTGCTGATGGACTTTTTACAAGTCCATCAGCCTTGTTTTGCACCTGTTACCTCTTGTTTAAGTTTACTAAAGAAATCAATAAGTATCAAACCAGCCCCTGAAATAGTTTGACCTGGCAATCCCTCCTCTGCTAAAATTCTAAACTTAATTTTATCTTATCCTCCTGATCCGGGTTATTATCAATGACAAAAAGCAACCCCCTGGCAAATCTTCGCCTCTATCTGGTTAGGCATGGAGAAACGGAGTGGAACCGGATCGGCCGTTTTCAGGGAAGAAATGATCAACCGCTCAATGAAAGGGGTCGAAAACAGGCGCAGGCTTTGGCCGAAGCCCTGCAAAATGAAAATTTCGAAGCCATCTATTCCAGTCCGCTACCGCGTTCCCTGGAAACCGCACGGTTCATAGGAGCTTTTCACCCCGGGATACCTCTGATCGAGGAGCCGAATTTCATGGAAATGGATTTGGGGGAATTTGAGGGGGTCGATGTCCGGCAGTGGATGGAAAAAAATCAAGACTTTGTCAGGGCCTGGGCTCAAAACCCTTCTGCAGTCAGGATGCCCGGAGGAGAAAGTCTCCAGGAGGTTCAAGACCGCGCCCTGAAGGCCTTAAAAACGATTTCCGCCCGCTATGTCTCCGGAGATACCCTGTTGATCTGCAGTCATAGTTTTGTTCTCTCGACCCTGCTATGCCATGCCCGGGAGATCCCGCTCAATAGATTTCGTGAAGTAAAGAAAGGGACGGCTTCCTATAGCCTCCTAACCCTTAACAATGGCCAATTTCAGGCTGAAATGATCAACAAACGGTCTCATCTGGAAAAACTAATTAAAAATATATGAAGGGGCGGCCGGGCCGCCGGATCTCCAGGAAATGAGTCTAGGTATTGCTATCCGAACCTTTCGGTATTATTTTAATTCGAAAATAGAGTTCAGAGTCCCTCGAGCTCTGTTTTCATGTCCCGGCTTCCAAAGGAAGCCGCCTATTAAGGTCGACGAAGTCGACCGGCTCATGGTGCCACGCCCCCAAAGGCGGGGCATGGCGGTTTAATGCCGAACCTATTCACATACCAGTTCAAATGCCCTATTCTTTTAGCAATGACGATTTAAGCGGGTTGAAAAGGCATCTAAACGATCCCGATCAGAACCTCCATTGGCCTTCCGTCTTCGTTTTACCGGATTGGATGCAGGCCTGGTGGCAGGTGTTTGGCTGCGAGACTGAAATGATGGTCCGTACTTTACGGGATGGGGAAAAAGTGGTCGGCATCGCTCCCTTAATGGTCAAAGACGGCCAGGCCTCCCTCATCGGCGATCCGGAGGTCTGTGATTACCTTGATTTCATTATTGTGCCAGGGTTGGAGGAAAATTTTTTCCATCACCTTCTGGACGATCTGAAAAAAAACGATATCGGACATCTGGATCTGAAACACCTGCGTCCCGAGTCGACCGTACTTACCCATTTGGCGGGGACAGCCGAAAGCCGCGGGTATACGGTAAAGATTTCCAAGGAAGCCTTATCGCTCGAGATCGATTTGCCCGCAGGTTGGGAAGAGTACCTGGCTTCGCTCAGCGGGAAGCAGCGCCATGAGGTAAGACGCAAATTACGAAGACTGTCCGAGCGGGGAGAGATTGAATACTGTTTTATCAGTCATCCGGAAGAAATTCCCGGTGCCATGGATGTTTTTTTCAGGATGTTCGTGGAGAGCCGGCAGGATAAAGCGACTTTCCTGACCGAAAAAATGAAATCGTTTTTTATCTCCCTGGCCTGCGCCATGGCCGAAACCGGTCTTTTGAAACTGGGTCTCTTAAAGATGGAGGAAAGGCCGTTATCTGAAATTATGTGCTTTGATTATGACGGCTGTATCTATCTTTATAACAGCGGTTATGATCCGGACTATACCTCTCTCAGCGCCGGTCTGATCTGTAAAATCCTGGCTATTAAAGCCAGCATCGAACAGGGCAAAAGGAGATTCGATTTTCTTAAAGGTTCCGAATTATATAAATACCAACTCGGCGGCCAAGAGGTGCCTTTATATCACTGTCAAATTACTTTAGAGTAGTTCAAAATACGGTCCTGCGTTCGTCGTCGAGCGTTCGGCGAAAAGCCGTTTTTAAAGTTGATGGTGTCTGCAGGGGAGGCCGGAGGGATTGGATAATCTGTAGGTTGCCTGAGGTCTGAGGAACTCTCAAGAAAAAGGGATTAATGGCTCCAAGAAAAATAAAAATAGCCATGCTCAGCGCCCATAGCTGCCCGGTCGGTGACCTGGGGGCCAAGGATACGGGCGGTATGAGCGTCTTTATCCGCGAGCTGGCCGGAGAGTTGGGTAAACAGGGAAATTCCGTCGATATCTATACCCGTATCCATGATCCCAAGGACCCTCTCCTGGAAGAGTTGGGGGAGCAGACCCGGCTAATTCACTTGAGAGCGGGTCAAGAGGCCAGAATAGACAAAATGGATGTCTACCGCTCCCTGCCCGAATTTATTTTTAATCTGGAAAGATACTGGAAGGACTACAAACTCCGATACGATATCGTTTTCTGTCACTACTGGCTTTCCGGGCTGGTGGGGGAGCATTTGCAGCAGGAGTGGCGGATCCCTTTTGTCATGATGTACCATACTCTCGGCGCTGTAAAAAATGCCGCCGCTATTGGGGAGGCAGAACCCGAACAACGCATCACCTCGGAGGGAGAGTCGATCCGGAAATGCCGGCGAATTCTGGTTCCGACGGAAAGAGAAAAACAAAATATTATCAGATATTATAAGGCCCTGCCCCATAAAATCGGCATTACCCCTTGCGGGGTAAATCTTGAACAATTTCGGCCTGTCGATAGAGCGTCCGCCAGGGGAAAATTGGGGATAACCTCTGAAAAAATACTTTTATTCGTCGGCCGGATAGATCCATTAAAAGGCATCGATCAGCTTTTAAGAACGATGACTTACCTGCAGTCTTTTAAGGGCCTCAGGCTGATAATCATCGGCGGGGACGAAAACAGCCGAAGGGAAGTGGAAAAACTTAAAAAATTATCCTGGGAATTGAAAATAGAGGACTCTATTATCTTCCAGGGGATGGTCATGCATGATCAACTGACGGATTATTACAATGCCGCTGATGTCTGCGTGGTACCTTCTTATTATGAAAGCTTCGGTCTGGTGGCGCTGGAGGCCCTGGCTTGCGGCACGCCGGTCGTAGCGACGGATGTGGGTGATTTAAGAAATATCATCCATCAGGAAAAGACGGGATATGTGGCGGCCGATAATACACCGCAGGCACTTGCCGCCGGTATCGAACGTTTTTTAAGACCCAACCTTGATGCGCGATCCATTCAGGCCAACAGGGCCTCGGTCAGCCGTTTTAGCTGGGCCCATGTTTCCGAATCGGTCAGCCAAGAGCTTCACAAGGCCTTAGACGGGTAGGGGATAGGAGTTTTCGCAACATGACAGAAAATCAAACCTATTTGCTGGTTATCTCGCCTCACCCCGATGATTGCGAATTCGGAGTTTCCGGGACGGTAGCCCGACTGGTGAAGGAAGGAAAACAGGTCGTCTATGTGATCTGCACCAACGGGGACAAGGGAACCGGCGATAGGACCCTGACTCCCGAACAGTTGGCTGTCATCCGGGAAAAAGAACAATTGGCCGCAGCCGATTTACTGGGGGTCAAAGAGACTTTTTTCCTTCGCTATCCGGATCAGGGCCTGGAAGACGGCCATCAGTTCAGGAGAGATCTGGTGCGGGTCATCCGGCGCTATAGCCCTTTTGCCGTGGCGACGGCCGACCCCTATCGGAAATACATCTGGCACCGGGATCACCGCATCACCGGATTGGTGACGCTGGATGCTGTTTTCCCTTGTGCCAGAGATCATCTAGCCTACCCGGAACTGCTCGAGGAGGGGTTGGAGCCTCATAAGGTTAAAGA
Organism: Deltaproteobacteria bacterium; assembly: GCA_016208255.1. Lineage (GTDB taxonomy): Bacteria > Desulfobacterota > RBG-13-43-22 > RBG-13-43-22 > RBG-13-43-22 > RBG-13-43-22. Next base: position 6,254 of record JACQYK010000026.1, read on the forward strand.
AATATGGTTTTGGGGTACGGAAGATCCCAACTATCGTTTGGATATAACCGACACTCTCGAGACTAAGTTTGCCGCCCTGGCCTGTCATAAAAGCCAGGTTGGGAGCCTATCTCCCGAGCTGAAGGACCGGATGCTGAACTTTGCCCGGCGGAACGCCCAAGGAGAGGAATTTGAGCTGGCCGAGGCCTTTCATCGGATTGAACTGCGAAACTAAGAAGAAAGCCAGAGAACATCCCCGCAGAGATCCGCCTTGTGCGACCGGGAAGCAAAAACCGCATATTCTTCTTTGGCTTTCTCGACGGTGGTTTCAGGGCCATGACCTGGATAGAGAACCGTATCATCGGGCAATTTGAAAATTTTTTCGGTAATCGAAGCCAGGATCTGTCGGAAATTACCCGGGGAATTAGTTTTGCCCGGCCCACCGGGAAATATCGTATCGCCGGCGATGAGGATTTTTCCAATTTTAAAGCACAGGCTTCCCGGGGTGTGTCCAGGGGTGTGCAGCACCTCCACTGTCAATTTTCCCAGGGAAAGACTTTCGCCGTCCTTCAGGAGAATTTCAGGGGGTTTCTCCAGCCGACTTGAATTTTCAAGATGAGTCGCCAGGGGAATCTTCAATTGTGAGCGCAATAAATCGAGAACTCCCGTGTGATCCAGGTGATCGTGGCTGAGTAAAATATACCGGGGTTGTGTTCCCTTCAGGCCCCCGATGATTTCTGAAGCGTCTCCCGGGGCGTCCACCACCAAACTATCCCCGGTTTTTCGGCAGACGATGATGTAAGCATTGGTGCCGTAAGGCCCCAACTCCATCCTTTCGATACCGATATCCTGGTCATCAACAATGTTAAACATAGTTCTTCTCCTCCATTGAGTAAGTTTCAGGGCCTTGCCCCTATTGGCCCGGATGGATCCCAAAGAATAGTCTGACCGGTTTGGGCCGCCTCGGCCAGGCCATCCAATACCTGCATGTTTCGGACACTTTCTTCGGGTGAAAAGGCCAGGGGGATCCGGCCCCTGACCGCATCTGAAAAATGTTCCGCCATGAGCTGATATTCGTCCGCACCCGCGGTCACTTGTTTTTCACCCGTCTCCGCCGCCTGGCCGCGAAGAATGAATTCGGCTTCCGCTTCCCAGGGAATAAAGGCATTATGAGGAAGCTCAATGGCGCTCCTGGTCCCGAGAATGGTATAGGTTTGCTGCAAGGCGGAAATAAAACTGGCTTCCAGCGTAGCCAACCCCTTGCCGGGAAAGCGCAGGGATCCGACAAAATGCACATCAACCCCGGAAGGGTGATAGATGGCCTGCCCTTGAAGGCCGATCGGTTCTTTTCCCATTAACCAGCGGGTGACACTGACCCCATAGCAGCCCACATCAAGCAGAGCCCCGCCTCCCATTTGCGGCTTCAAGCGTGAACATTCCCCGCTGGCCAGTAAGGTCTCCTCCATAGGGTAACAGAAGGCCGTCCGCATCAGGACCGGGAGGCCGATAAAGCCGTCGGCAACCAGCCGTTTGATCCTCTGGCTTCGGGGGTGGAAGCGATACATAAAGGCTTCCATCAGCAATAATCCCCTCCGCTTTGCCGAATCAGCCATTTCTCGCGCCTGCCGGGCATTGCAGGCCAGGGGCTTTTCGCAGAGGACATGCTTGCCTGCTTCCAGGGCCCTTAAAGTCCAGTAATGATGCAGATGATTGGGAAGTGGGTTGTAGATGACCTGGATCTCCGGGTCAGCCAGCAGATCATCATAGGTCCCGTAAATGCGGGGGATATTATGTTCGGCGGCCACCTGAACCCCCGTTTCCGGGGAACGGGTGGCCAGGGCATAAACCGAGCCATTGGAGGATTTTTGAATGGCCGGAATGACGCAAACCCTGGCAATATGGGCATTGCCCAGGACGCCCCATTTTATTTTTTTATCCATTCAGAACCTCTACCGACCCCTTCCGGGCGGCTGAACGTGCCGCTGCTTCCAGAATGGACACCACCAGGACCGACTGCTCCACCGGCGCCTCAATCGGTTCCCCGGTCAGTAAATGATCGGCCAGGTTTCTATACAGGGCATATTCCTGATTTTTGGGGGCGGCCAGTTTTTGGGCGACCACCGGGCCGGAGGGGGTGCGCCGGTGCAGAGTCAACTCAGGAAACATCTCGGTGGCCGGAATGTCGTGCTCGCGGAAATAGAGAACCGGGTCCGGTTGGTAACAAGTCACATCCCGCCATTGCCCGATAATGGCTCCTTCCGTCCCCAGCAAATACCATTTGGGTTTGCGTAGGGCACAAATATCGGAGTGGATGAACTCCGCCTCCTGACCACCGGAAAATCGGATCTGGATCCGTTCCTGATCGGCATTGGTAATGTCGTGCCAGACCCGTTTGTGGCGCGTGCCGATAACCGATTCGACCCGGTCCGGAATCAGGCTCACCATCCAATCCAGATAATGTCCTCCCCAGTCATAGGCGGTGCCGCCCGATCTTTCATCGTGCGAATGCCAGTATCCACAGGGATGGGTACAACCCCCGACAAAGGTTTAAATGGACCTTCCTTCGATCAGCCATCTCAACCATGGCATCGGTTTCTTTCCTGTTCAAGGCCAGGGGTTTTTCAGAGAGCACATGTTTCCCCGCCGCCATCATCTCCAAAGAAAGGCGGGCATGGGTACTGGGCGGTGTGCAAATGATGACCAGATCGATATCAGCGGAACGGGTGAAGTTCTCGACCGAGGGATAGGTGGTGATACCGGGGAAATCTTCTTCGGCCTGCCTCAGCCTTTTTGGATTCAGGTCACAAAGGCCCTTCAGTCGTAATCCGGGAGTGGCCATCACCCCCCGACCATGCTTTTTCCCGACGTTTGGAGAATAGCCTAAAAGGCCGACCCCCAGCCATTGATCCCGGACCTGACGACCGGCCAATCCCTGCAGAAGGCGGAAGAGAATCTGTTGAAAATTTGAATCGTCGAAGACCGCCAGGGTGGTACAGGCTATCTGACCATTGCCCAGCGGGCGCCTGGTAAGCACCGGAATGTGACCGGATCGCCAGTCCGCGTAAAGAATGGTTTCCGTATTATCGGCGGTTATCTCTAAACCCCGGTATCTTCCGTTTAAATAAATGGAGTCCGGCAACCGCCTGGCCAGGGGGTGATCGTGGTCCTGAAAGGAAACTCGTAATTCCGTAAAAGGCCCGGCCGGAGTCGGCTGGACTCCAAAAAACTCCGGCAAGGCCCCCCCGGCATCCTGGATCAGTCCTAACCACCCTCCACCCTTCAGGAGATATTGAAACAGAGGATCAGAAGGATCAGCGCAATTCGCGGAATCAGCGGCAATAATGACCTGAAACGAACTGAGGTCCCGGGGAAGCTCCGGGGAGATGCTTAGCGAGAGGCTTGGGATCCTTTGAAAATAAGCGATCAGGGGGTCCAGGGGGGAGGGGGGCCCTTTTGAAATAATGAGAACGGAGAGGGGAGGATGGGTAATCATGATTAGCCACCTTTTTAGAATTTCTTTTTAATACGAAAATAGATTTCGAGGCATCTCGTTGATCCGGTCTATTTTCATGTCCCGGCCTCCGTTCGATCGGCTGCGCCGATCTCTTGGGGAGACTCCCAGAGGGAGTCGGACAGGATGCCTCCTGTTAAGGTTGGGCCGCTCGGCTTCGCCGAGCTTTTGAAAAGGCTTCCATTTGGAAGCCGAATCGCCGAGCTTTCGAAGAGGCTCCCTGTCCGACTTTCTTCGAAAGTCTCCCCTGAGATCGGCCAAAGCCGATCGAACGGGAGCCGATGACCCAACCGGCTAATAGGGTCAGGCCACCAGAAGCCGGGCCTGACGGTTTATTTTCTCCGCCATCGAGAGCCGTCGCGGGTATCTTCCACGATAACATCAATCCCTTCCAGACTTTGTCTGATCGCGTCGGCCGCCTCGTATTGCTTTTCTCTCCTGAATTTCTCCCTCAACCTCAGCAGTTCATCGATCAGAGGGGCGAGACACTCGAGCCTGCTTTTCGGAACGGAATCGAGTTTTGCTCCCAGTGAAACGATCATCCCCCGAAAGAGTTCCCTCACGTTTGAAATGAAATCAGGGGCCTTATGATCCTGCTGAGCCGTCCCGACAATTCGTTCGAATTCAAGGAGGGCGCCGATGATTTCCTGGCCTTCAAAATTCTCAAGCCCTTTTTTGAAGGACTCCTCAACGGCAAAGACCTGGTCCTCAAAGGCGATTTCCAACTGATGTTTGACCTGGGCCGGAGCCGGCTGGCCCGGTCCGGCCCATGACCTTTTCAGATCACCCGCCCGAAGATTCTGGAGGGGTAAGTTTTCTCCCTTCTGAAACACTCTTTCAATACCACCGCGTCGGAGCGTCACCCCCCCCAGGCCTTTGATGCAGGCTTCTTCTTTTTCCAGGTCCAAAAGGCAGGCCGTATGCTCATCCAGGCCTAAGATACTGACATCATCGGGCAGAAGCGATTCCAATCGCCTCAGACGTCCTTCGCCCATAAAACAGAATCGTGTGTCATGGGTCCTGCCTTCGGCATTATTCCAGTGCGGTATGACCACCAGATTGAACCCGAAGTGTCCCAGAATATTGATCCCTTCCACCCAGTGAAGCTCCTGTCCCACCTTATAGATTTCATACACGGGCAGGGTGAATCGTCCCAAGGTCAGGGCGGCGGCACTGGCGGCCACCAGGCAACCACCCTGTTCGATTCTTTCGGCCAGAATTTCAGGAACCAATGTCTCCCGCCATTGCTGCAGGGCATAGGTGGGGCTTCCCGGACCAACCAGAACAAAATCGGCTTCCCGAAGTCTTTGAAAGGTTTGGGCGGCCTCAAGAGCTGAAACCAGCTTTTTCCCCTTATAGCTGGCAACGGACATGGACTGTCGTACATGTTTTTCAAAATAATCCACAGCCTTCTGAGAAATCTGATCCGCGTTAAGCTCGAAACCGGCCGGGGTATCCAAAAAAACCGCTTGCGCTGAGAACGGGAGCCGGGAAAAGAGTTCTTTGTGAACTTCAACCATGGTCTCGCTCAATTCCCCTGAACCCATGAGGGCGATGATCCCTTTTTCCCGTGACATATTATTCCCTTGTCTCTATTCGGGATTCATATCGTTGAAATTAAGAAATCTTGCCATCTCTCCCGTCCGGTAACATCTAGACTGATGACGTCGATAAAGGGTCACCGATCCTTTTCCGTAGACCGTCCATTCACCCTGCGGACCGTCGTTGATCATACCGGTTTCTTCATCAATACCGATGAAAATGAGTTCGGGATTTTGCTCCGCCAGTTGACTCGCCCAGGTCTTTCCGAAGGTATTATGATGGGGCAAAACGCAGGCCCCGGTTAAAAGATTAAGCCCTTTTTTTATTGATTTAGCGGCAGGATCATAATAGTGGTCACACAAGACCATGGCCCCGGCGCTGCTTCCGGCGATGACCGCCCCTTCCCGGTGGGCGGCCAGGATGGCCGTCCAGCAGAAGCTATCCGCCAGGGTTTGAGCCAGGTAATGAGGAAATCCCCCCAAAAGATAAATCAGGCGTGAACGGCCCAACACCGCCGCCAGTTCTTGGCTATTGGCCGAAACCTGATCGATGAGCGGTAAGGCGGTCACCTGGGTCGCGCCTAATTTTGAAAACCAGCGCACGCCGTTTTGCCCGGCCCGGTGATGATTGTTGTCCGCTGCCGCCGCCGCCGGTATAATGCTCAGACGAACATGGAGACCACCGGCCAGATCCAGGGCCCGCAAATCCGGCTGGGCCATCAATCCTCCGAACTCGGCGCCGCCTTCCAATAATATATATCCCATTGCCTTCTTACAATAGAACTATAAAACATTTTTCTCTAACAATATCTCCATTACAGGTTATTGGTGATGGACCATCACTAATCACTTGTCATTGGTTATAGCGAGTAACGAGTAACAAGTAACAGAGAAATTCCAAATATCTTTCTTTAGACTTCTTTCAGATATTCCCGAATCATCAGGGCGGCACTGCTGCCTTCACCGGCCGCACTGACGACCTGCTTGGTGCTGGTGGCGCGAACATCGCCAGCGGCGAAAATCCCGGGAATAGAGGTTTCCAGGAGATAGGGGTCCCGTTTTTCAAAACCTTCCGGTCTTTCTCCCTGGTGCAACAAAGCATGACCGGTGACGATGAAACCCCAGCGGTCCAAAATGATGCCGCTATTTTTCAACAGTCCGGTGTTCGGAATCAACCCGATAAAGATAAAAGCGCCATCAACCGCCAACTCTTCCTCGATCCCGGTCTGATTGTTCCTGATCCTCAATTTGTTTAGTCTCGATTGCCCGCCGATAAATTCTTTAACCTCCGTATGCCAGCGAACCTGGATTTTAGGATTTCTGAGCACGTTTTCCTGTATAATCCTGGTCGCTTTAAATTCCCCTTTACGAACGAGGATGATCACCTGATCGGCAAATCTTGTTAAAAGCAGACTTTCCTCGGCGGCGCTGTTGCCTCCTCCGATTACGGCCACGCGTTTACCTTTGTAAAATGGGGCATCGCAGGTAGCGCAGAAATGAACGCCCGCCCCTGTGTATTCATCTTCGCCGGGGATATCCAAATGTTGATAACGACTTCCGGCGGCAATCAACAGGGCCCGGGCGCTGTAACGGCTCCCATCGGAAGTCTCGACACAGGAATAGAAACCTTTTCGATAAACACGGACCACTTCCTGAGTCTGCAGGAGTTCCACCCCGAATCTTTCCGCCTGTCGGCGAAGCAGGTTGGAAAACTCCATCCCGCCAACCCCGTCAGGAAATCCAGGCATATTTTCGAGTGTTTCAGTTCCGGCGGCCTGGCCGCCAAAGGCAGCATGCTCGATTAAAAGAGTATCAATGGCTTCCCGCGCCGTGTAAACGGCCGCCGTCAGACCGGCTGGTCCGCCCCCAATGATAATCAGGTCGTAATAACTCCGGGCGGCATCGGTCTTCAAGCCCAACTTGGAGGCCAGCTCCGCGTTGCTTGGGTCCACCAGATAAGAGCCATCGGGAAAAACAATCATGGGGATCAGTCTCTTCCCCTGGTTCTTCTCCAAAACGAACCGTTCCGCCTCCGGGTCCTTTTCAACGTCTACCGATTGGTAAGGGATTTGACGTTCCCCCAGGAACTGTTTGCAGCGTCGGCAGTCCGGACACCAGTGAGCCCCATATACGACAATTTCCTGCTCCCTCATGGGAAAACCTCCGATTTCATTCACGGTCATCTATTATTCGGTCCCTCCTGTTTTTTCTACGAGACAAGAAACGAATTGATTTGACAGAATAGGTAATTTTGAGAAGATTATAAGACAGGGCCTGGAAAGGGGCAAGGATAAAAAAAGTGGTACTTTGAGAAACAGGGTCTTTGATATAAGAAAATTTAAATAAGGAAAAATCTAACCAAAAATATTTGAAATTTTGAAAATGGGCTCCGGCGCATATTTCGAAAACAACTGCCCCGTGAGGGGCCCCTACTTCCGGGGAACTCCCGGATGGGGCATAGATTCTTAGACTTCTGATTTTTGAATATAATATTTAAACTTGTTCCCGCTCCGGTCGGATTGATAAGTAATCCATTTTTCAGCCTACCGGAATAAGGATGGGTTTTCTGCAGACGAGCTGGGCTATGGATCTTGGAGGATCTTCTAACGTCCCTTCATAATAATGGATCACTTGCCAGTCCTTGAACCAATCGACCAGCTCATTCGGTTTTAAAAGATGATCGGGATTGTGAGGACGGCCATATAAGGGTTGTTCATTGGTAAAGGTTTCATAGATCAGAATTCCCCCTTTTATAAGTCCTTTTTTAATACAAGGGATCAAGGGACGATGGAGATAGCGGAACACCAGGATGGCCCGGTAGTGATCCGTTAGAAGGGGATTTCGGCCGGTTTCCAGATCGACCTCCTGAAAGGTTACCTCTATCCGCTTTCCGGCCGCTCTTTTTTTGGCCTCCTCCAAGGCCTTGGGATCCCGATCGATCAGGATGACCGGAAGACCCAGACCGGCCAGGAAAAGGCCATTTTGCCCCTTTCCGCAGGCCAGATCCAAAATCGGCCCCTGAAGGCTTTTATCCGTAAGGAGAAAGGAAAAATTTTTCAGCAGAGGGTCCGGTGTCATCAATCGCTCAATGCCCTCCCAATGAATAAAAAAAGGTGATGTTTTCTGTTTAGTGCGAAAATAACCTTGGATTAATCTCAAGGCTTATTTGTTCTCCGTCATGCCGGACTCGATCCGGCATCCAGGACTTTGAAGCTTATTGAATGACCTGGATTCCCGCTTTCGCGGGAATGACGACCTAACTTCGTCTCACAATATTTTCATGCTTCGTGGTAACCCAGGGTTCATGAAGGTTTAGTCTGAAAATAGATTTCGAGGCGACTCATTGATCCGGCCTATTTTAATACGGCATCCGAAGGGACGCCTCCTGTTAGGTCAACGAAGTCGACCGTATCGTGGTGCCAGGCCACCCAAAAGCGTGGCCTGACGGTTTATTCTACCTTCCGGTCCCTTAAAATTCATCTTTTTTTTGAGTGAGACCGTTTTCAGGTCCAGAACCCACCCCGCCGGTTGACATTTGAGCATAGAAATGTGTATATTTTCTGTAATGGTTGCGGAAAAGGTCCCTCCTTATATTCGTTTTGTCTAAAAGGAGGGGAGGGTCTTTAGAAAGATTTACTGATTCCATTAAACTTGGGTGAAATTATAGGAGGTGCACAATGGCCAAGGTTCAAGTATTCGAAAATAAAAAACCAACTCTCGGTATTAACGGACTGGGTAGAATTGGAAAGCTGACCCTGTGGAATCACCTGGCGCGAAAATATTTTCAGGAGATCGTTGTCAATACCGGTCGGGAAGCGGGAACCGGGCTGGAAACCATTGCCCAACGCATCGAAACCGACTCGACTTACGGACCCTTTCATCGTTTCCTTTATGGGATCAAAGCCCAAAGGTTGATCGAAATCGTGGATGAAAAGGCCGGGAAAATGGTTATTGACGGGACTCCGGTTACGGTTTTAAGAGAGGCCCGGAATCCCGCGGAGATCAAATGGCGAAATTACGGGGTGGATATAGTGGCGGAGTGCACCAGTCAGTTCAGGGACCCCACCCTCCCTCCTGATGATAAAAAAGGTTCTATTCGAGGCCATTTGGCCGCCGGAGCTAAAGTCGTCATCAATTCCTCTCCCTTCAAAATAAAGGATAAGGCCCTGCGCAGGCCTGAGGATGCCGTCACGCTTATTTATGGCATCAACCAGGCGACCTTTGACAAAAAAAATCATTTCGTCCTGTCGGCCGCTTCCTGTACCACCACGGGATTGGCCCATATGGTCAAGCCCCTGCTGGAAAATGAGGAGACCAACAAGATCCTGACCGCCTCCATGTCCACCATCCATGCCGTCACCAATTCCCAGGCGGTCCTCGATTCCATGCCCAAGGCCGGGGAAAAGGACTTGAGAAAGAACAGGAGCATCCTGAATAATATCATTCTGACCTCCACCAACGCCGCTGCGGCTCTAGCGGAGGTTATCCCGGAGGTCAAGCATATCGGCTTTATGGCTGATTCGATCCGGGTACCCATCAATACCGAATCGCTGATCGTCCTTAATGTCACCTTTCAGAGTAAGAATACTCCGACCGGGACGGCCTTCGAACTGGACACTCAAGTGATCAACCGGATTTATCAGAAAGTCAGCGAGCGGGACCCGGAAAAACTGCTCGTTTTTTCAATGGACCAAAACGTCTCCAGTGATCTCATGGGCCTGAATGCCGCGGTGGTGATCGAGGGCCAGTTCAACCATACCCGGACCTCTTTTATCGATATCGACTGTGCCTGCATCCCCGGCCTGTCCCCCCAGATCCTTCCCTCCCTGGAGACGAACACCCTGAGGGTGCCGGTGGTTCATGCCAAGATTTTCGGCTGGTATGATAATGAGTATGGGAGCTATGTGAACCGGTTGGGGGATTTAACGGTTCACGTGCATAAACAACTCACATAAAAGAAGGGTTTAAGGTATAAGGTGTAAGGTATACGAAAAAAAGTCCAGGGTATAAGGTACAAGGTTTACGGTGTAAGGTTTTTGCGTTAAGGGTTTTCCTTGAACCGTGTACCTTAAACCTTGTACCTTGTTTTTAGATGGTGATCCGATTGGATTCCTGCGCTTCTTCCTCATGACGGCCCTGGTAGACAGCCCCGCTCCAGCCGTCGATGGAGATGAAATCCCCACCCCGTATGGTTTGGCCGTCCACCGTGCTGTACCCCATGGTTTCATAAACACTCATTTTGGAAAAACCGACTACCCCGACCTTGTCGAGTTGCGGGATGGTGACGGCGGCATGAGAGGTGCTGCCCCCCTTGGCCGTCAAAAGACCTTCAACCTGGAGAAGCACCCCCACGTCATCAGGAACAGAATCGGGACGAATAAGGATCAAAGGTGTGTCCGGTTCCCTGTCCCGGTAAAGACGGATTTCTTCCTCCGAAAAGACGGCCCGTCCGGAAAGGGCCCCACCGCTGACTCCGATGCCGGTGCCCAGGAGGGACTCCTTTAATTCCTCGGTTTCTTTGAAGATCTTTAAGGTATGGGTTTCCCGCTGGACCATATCCCTGGTCTGAAGTATATAAAGTCCCTCCCTGGTCGCATTCTCAAAGGTGAACTCGATTTCCTGATGGTTGAAACCCTTGTCGTAGATCAACTTTTCCGAAAGACGGATGAGCTCCTTGAAGATTTCCGGGAAATTGGCTTCCAGAGAAATCAGGGTATCCTTTCTTTCCCTCAGCCGCTGCCTTTCCGATATGGGGTAGGTGGAAACCAGGCCCGAGACAATGTCGTCCCCTTGAACACCAAAAATAAAATCACCATAAAGGTTGATGCCGGGGGATGACTCCTTGGGGTCTCTGGTGAATATCACTCCCGATCCCGATTGGTCATTTAAATTTCCAAAAATCATAGCCTGGACGATCACGGCCGTCCCCCACTCATCGGAAACATGCATCTGTCGCCGGTAAATCCTGGCCTGTTCTGAATTCCAGGAGGCGATGACCTGGAGAAAGGCGTCCTGAAGCTGGTCGGCCGGCCGGGAAGAGGGTTTTATCCCTTTTTCCTCCAGGGCCTGCCGGTAGGCCAGAGCGACCTGTCTTATCTGGTCCGGGGCAAATTGGATTTTTCGGCTGACCCCGTATTTCTGCTTGGAGGTGTCAATGATGGAATCAAAGAAATTCCGATCCAGTCCCCGCAACATGCCATAGCTCTGGAGAAACCTCCGAAAAGAATCCCAGGCCGCCCAGGCAAAGTCCGGCTTTTTGCTGAGGCCCTCGGCGATTTTTTCATTGATCCCGACGTTCAGGATCGATTGCATCATCCCCGGCAGAGAAAGCGTGGCCCCGCTGCGTACACTCAAAAGCAAAGGATTTCGCGGATCTCCGAATTTTCGCCCCGCCATCCTTTCCAGGCGCCGGATCTCTTTGCCGATCCTGTTGTTCAGGTCTTCCAGGATGTATTGGTAACCTAACAGGCCCTCAATCCGGCGGAAGACCTCTGTGGTCAGGATAAAACCCGGCGGCACCGGAAAGCCCAAAAAGGCCAGTTCCTTCAGAAAATAGCCCTTATTGCCCAGGAGCAGTTGATTGTCGAGCTTTTTATTGCGCTTGTAGATAGGGGTGATGGTCATTTCCGGATTATAGGACATGACCAGGGTCAAAATCTGTTTTTTTTCTTTGAACTTCTCCAACTCGGCCTGAAGGGTTCTTAAGATACTGTTAATAAAATTGTCGAGTACCTGAAGGCCGAAAGCTGACGAGACGGCGGCCCGGATAAAATTTTCGGAGTGCTGGAAAAAGATTTCCCGTTCTCCGGCAGAACTGGTTCTTTGGCTGAAGGGCAGGCCGTTTTCTCTGATGATTTGACCAACGACCACAGGCAGGTTGGCCCGGTGGGCATCGATGTAATAGTCCCGGATAATGTCCTGAATCCCCTTGGAGATAAATTGAAAGATATCGATGTACTGATCGATGGAAAATTGTTTGATCTCCAGGGCGTTGCTGACATATTTCATTTTCGCGGTCAAGCCTTCGATGGCCACTCCATCAAGATCCAGGGCTTTGACATAGAGCCAGAGATATTGATGGATTCTCATCAGTGTGCTCTTGGTGATGAATTTCAGATTGAGGGACTGGATCAATTCTTCAAACAGGACCGTAGCCAGGCTTTCCAGACGCAGGGAAAGTCCTATGGCTTCAAACTTTTCTTCCCGGTAGGTGCCGTACATGGAAGGGATCCCGGCGGCAATGTGTCTCTTGCGGTAAATATTCTCAACATACGCTGTTTTCAGGGGAGAGAGGATCCTCTCTTTGAGCTGGATCAGGAACTCGAGAATAAGGGCCAGACTCTTGTCTTGTTTCTTTTCCTGGAGGTTACGTTTGAGGGCTTTCACCTTCAGCGGATCGAAGAGGTAGGAAGCCTCCAGGTTTTTAAGGACCTCAACGTGCTGGGGATTGTATTTATGGTAAAGAAGTTGATAGAAGCGGATAAGCAGTCCGGCCCGTTTACGGTCTTTTTCCTGCAGCCCGTTCAGGGTTTGAATCTCACGGTCGATTTTAGGGATGTCCCAATCCAAAAAACCTTTCGGATCTCCGTGGACCCGGTCACAGAGACTCTCAAATATCAGGCGAAGGCTGTTCGAGCCCTTCGGGTATTCCGGAATCTGCTCGTAGACCTCTTCCGGAAGATGGTCAACCAGATAAGCCTTTTTCCCGGAAGCCCAGTAACGGAAAGCATTTTCCAGGAAGGTGACCAGCAGGCTATTACTCTCCACATGGGACTGTTTTCTAAGGAAATGGATGACCGGGTCCTGGCGGGAAAAAAGCTCATCCACCTCAGTCGATATTTCCCGGAGCTCTCCTTCGGCGCCGATTTCACTGAAATAGATGGGGAACAGGCGGAGGAGTTGTTTGACCAGATTATAGGCCGGGGAAATGTCGGTGTTCAGCAGGGCCGAGATGTTTTTCTGCAGAAGGTCCGTGTCCCGGATGAAGACCCCGCCCAGTTTCAGGTTAATGATCAGGGCCGAGAGCAGTCTTTTGGTCCAGCGGGGTTTCAGGGCGATGATTTCCAGCCAGGCCCGGATATTCTCGATGTGAGCGGGGTTGACCCGGATCTGCCATTCCGTGGTGGATCCGGCTAACTGGGGATGCTGGAAACCGAAAAGAATCAGCTCTTCAATGAAGATATCCACCAGGGGATGGTTATTAAGGTTGAAGACCTCCCTGGCCATCGTGATGACACAATTCAGGATCGTGCTTCGGTATTGGGAACAGGTCGTACATTTTTTGAGGAGATCAAAGATTTTTCGAATAAAAGTGTTTATAGTCTCCGGTTTTTCCTCCCGGAAGACCATAGCCAGGCAGCGATTGATCTCGATCAGGGTCCGGCCATGAATATCGGATAAGGCCGGGACATTGATGACATGAATGAGGAAATCGAGTTTGACCAGATATTCCCGCCCGGCATACACTTCCGCCTTCTCCAGTTCGTCGGCCACCAGTAGATAACCTTCGGTGATTTGCATATAATCCGGAAAGGTGAGATAGAAGGCGGCTCCGTTTTCCTTTACCTCTCCGGAGATTTCCGGCAGGTGTTCAAGTTTGGCGACCAGGCCGGAAATAGAGCGGTGACTCAAAGGGGTGATGACCGAATCGTAGTGGAAGATCGCCGCGGCTTCTTCCCCCTCCTGCTGGAACCAATCGCGGGGGTCGGGCTGGTCCAGCCAGTAAAGATAAGTAGCCCGAAAGACATTATGGAGAAAAGGTCCCAGCCGGTCCTTATCCAGGGGTGCGGAATGCTCAAGGGCGGTCAGGAGGAGTTTTTTCCCGTAGGTCGACCCCTTCCTGAAAAGAAAAGGCTCCAGTTCGGAATACTCGATCAGGGAATCAATGAGCGGGGGAAAGAGGGCCAGGTTCCGGGAGAGCAGCCCGTCGCTCTTGGAAAGGATCAAATTTAAAAAATCGAACAGGAAACGGATCGAGGTCTCTCTGGTCTCCTCCCTGGCCGGGGAGCGGATGAGGTCCAGGTATATACTGACCAGGGTTTCCAGTCCTTCCAATCCTTTTTCGTGCCGGTTAAAGTCATAGAAATCCCCCATGGACAGGGTGCGAAGCTGCTTGAGGACGTGTTCCCAGTTGACAAAGGGATGATTCATCTCCGTCAGGAGGTCCTGGGTTCGTTTGAAAATCCCGTAATGCTCCCGGGCAATGCTGAGCAGGACCTGATAGCGGACCGGGATTTCCACGGTGGCCGCCGTCCGTTCCAGGTTGACCTGCAGGGCGGATGATATGAATTGAGGTTCCTGTTTTTTCATAAACCAATTGAATAAAAACGATTGAGGTGGAAAAAGCTGGCTATAGGCGAGAGGCGAGAGGCGATAGGAAAACCTTCTTTCCTTCTGAAACTGGCCTTCCTATAGCCCATAGCCCTTTGCCCATTGCCTGTCCTTTTTCATTTCATAACAAACGCCAACAGCTCCAGCATCCGGTTCGAAAAGCCCCACTCGTTATCATACCAGGAAAGAATTTTGACCAGTTGGCCGCCGATGACATTGGTATTGGGAAGATCGACAATGGAGGAATGGGGGTTACCGTTAAAATCGCAGGAAACCAATTCTTCTTCGGAACACATCAGAATACCCTTCATGGGACCCGCGGCATATTCTTTGAACTTGGCGTTCACTTCGTCTCTGGTGACGGATTTCGCCAGGGTGGCCACAAAATCGACCAGGGAGACATTGGGAACCGGCACCCTGATGGCAATCCCGTCCAGCCTGCCCTTCATCTCCGGAATGACTTCGGCGATGGCCTTGGCCGCTCCGGTTGTCGTGGGGATCAGGGAAAGGGCGGCCGCTCTGGACCTTCTCAGGTCCTTATGGGGTTCATCGGCAACCACCTGATCATTGGTATAGGCATGGATGGTGGTCATCAGACCGTATTCGAGACCGAATTCTTTCTGAAGGATCTTGACGATCGGTGCCAGGCAGTTGGTGGTACAGGATCCCATGGAGATGATGTTATGTTTCGTCGGGTCGTATTCTTCCTCATTGATTCCGAACACTACCGTGACATCCGGGTTCTTGGCCGGCGCGGAAATAACCACCTTCCGGGCGCCGGCCATCAGGTGTTTCCCCGCCCCGGCCCGGTCGGTGAACTTGCCGGTACTCTCCAGAACCACCTCCACCCCAAGTTCCTTCCAAGGCAATCCTTCCGGTTCTCTCAGGGAAAAGGTTTTTATTTCCCGGCCATTCACGATAAGCGAACTGTTTTTAGTCCTGACCTCCGCTTCCAGGGTTCCATGGACCGAATCATATTTCAAGAGGTGGGCCATGGTCTTGGTGTCGGCCAGATCATTAACGGCCACAAATTCCACTTCCTGGCTTTTTAACCCCGCCCGAAAGACCAACCGCCCAATCCTCCCAAAGCCGTTGATGGCGATTTTGACCGGCATTGCCTTCTCCTTTTTCTAAGGCTATAAAAGAATTTAGGTTATTCGATAGGACCGGGATCGTCCTTTTATCAGGTAGAAGTATAAAATAAAAAAATTACCGGGTCAAGGAGAGAAACAGTTGGGGAGGTGGAGGGAAGGGGTCTTAGTTTGACTTAGAAACCCCCAGCGTATGGGGGTCATAAGTGATAGGCTCCAGAGAATTCGGGTTTTCCTGGACCCCGGCTTTCGCCGGGGTGACGGCACCTATTAGGTTCAAATGTTTTGGAAGCCGGCAGGTGCACTACCTTAAATTATATTGTTCTTTCATATCGGCATACATCTGCATTAATTTTTGTTCATGTTTTCGTTCTTCCTCCAAAAAATTAAGAAAAATTTGTTTTTCCATTTCGGAACGGCTCTTGGCAATCAAATCTTTATAGAATTCCTGCGCCTTTCTCTCGTTTTCCACTCCGATTTCAAATATTTTGAATAATTCTTTGGTATTCCTATCCATTTTTCATCGTCCTCCCCGGTTTTTATTCATTGGAAAATCGGAATTGGTCCTCATAGAATAATTTAAGGCAGGCCATGACCGCCTCGGGATCGTAGAGAAGGCCCTTATTGTTGGAGATCTCTTCCAGGGCTTTTTGAATTCCGACGGCCGGCCGATAGGGCCGGTGAGAGGCCATGGCCTCCACCACATCGGCTACGGCCAGGATGCGTGCCTCAAGGAGGGTTTCCTCCCCTCTCAATCCGTTGGGGTATCCGGACCCGTTTATTCTTTCATGGTGCTGCAGGATCACGATAGCCAAGGGCCAGGGGAAATCAATCTCTTTCAGGATATTATATCCCACCTTGGGGTGGGCCTTGATCAGGTCGAATTCTATCCCGGTTAATTGGGCCGGCTTACTTAAAATTTCCGCCGGAACGGACAACTTCCCAAGGTCATGGATCATTCCGGCCATATGAATACCTTCGACCCGGTCTTCTGCTAATCCTAATTTTCGGGCTATGGACCGAGCCAACTCCGCTGACCTTCGCTGATGACCGGCCGTGTAGGAGTCCCTGGATTCCACGGTCCGGCCTATGGCCTGAATAACTCCATTTAAGGCGCTATGGAGTTTCAGAGTACGATCGGCTACCATTTTCTCCAGGTTTTTCTGGTAAATCCTGTTTTCAGCCTCAAGCCTTTGCCTCCGCAGGACGCTGGAAATATTAATAATCACTTCACTGACTTTGAAGGGTTTGACAATATACCCATAGGCCCCTAATTCCAACGCCTTTTCGACTACATCCGGGTCATCCACCCCGGTCACCATGATCAGGGCCGTTTCGGGATATTCGGAACGGATATAGCCGGCAAGCTCCAAACCGGACTCACCGGGCATGAGGATATCACATAGGATGAGATGAAAGGCCTCTTCCCTCAGGATACGGCGGGCTTCCCCGGCATTGCTGGCGATCCGGCATTCCGTCTGTATTTTCCCCAATAAACGGATAAGGGTTCGACGGACCGGTTCTTCATCATCGACGATCAGGATTTTTTTGGGTTGGGTTATCGATTCCAGAGGCATAGGTTCGACTCCTTCTTTTACAGGGACTCCGGTATTCAGCCCGGGATGGCGGCCGCAGATGGGCCTATTCAACTTCTGATATTTTCTCCGGCCCGGTTCTAATCCGGTCCAAAACGGTTCTGACCTTCAGAGCCAGCGCTTCGGGGGTAAAAGGTTTCTCAATGAAATCGATGCCCTGATCCAGATATCCGTGATGAACAATGGTGTTGTCGGTATAGCCGGACATGTAAAGGACTTTTATACCGGGTTGGATGGTCTTGACCCGCTCCGCCAAATCTTTTCCTCCCAGGCCGGGCATGACCACATCAGTCAATAAAAGATCGATCCCCTCCGGATTGGACTGAAGGACGCTCAGGGCTTCCTGTTCGTTCCCGGCCGGTAGAACCCGATACCCGTATCGTTCAAGGATCAGGGAAGCCGTTTTTTTGAGCCTCTCGTCATCTTCCACCAGAAGGATGGTTTCCGAGCCCCCGAGAGGTTTGGGCTGCGGTTGTGAAGGGGATTTGGCTATAAGTTGCTTGTCGACCCGGGGAAGATATATTTTGAAAGTAGCCCCCTTCCCGGGTTCGCTGTAGACCCAGATATTGCCCTTACTCTGCTTGATGATCCCGTAAACAGTGGAAAGCCCTAACCCGGTCCCTTTATCTTTCTCCTTGGTGGTAAAAAAGGGTTCAAAAATTTGCGACTGAATTTCGGGAGGCATGCCGATCCCGGTGTCACTGATCGTCAGGGTTACATAGTGCCCCGGGATTACTCCTACATGAACGGCCGCATATTCCTCATCCAGCTCGGCATTGGCCGTTTCAATAGTCAGCAGTCCGCCCCGGGGCATGGCATCTCTTGAGTTTACCGATAAATTGACGAGGACCTGCTCAAGTTGACCGATATCGGCTTCTATCCGGCCCAGATCGGAACTGAGATGGGTTTCCAGCGTAATATCCTCACCTATAAGGCGTGCCAGAAAATCCTTCAGCCCGGTGACCACCTCATTGAGATCGACCACCTCGGCCTGAAAGACCTGTTTGCGGCTGAAGGCCAGGAGCTGCCGGATCAATCCGGCGGCCCGGTCCCCGGCCTCCTTGATCCTCATCAGGGACTCATAAAGATTCCCTCTCTTATCGACCTCCATCAGGGAAATATAGGCATTTCCGATGATGGTGGTCAACAGATTGTTGAAATCGTGAGCTACTCCGGCGGTTAACCTTCCGATGGCTTCCAGTTTTTGGGATTGAAGAATTTGGTTCTCCAGCTTGATACGGTCTGATAGGTCCCGGGCAATGGCCAATATTACTATTTCGTTCCCGATTTTCAGGGGAAAGGTCCTTGTTTCGATGATGACCCGCTTCCCGTCTTTCCGGATAAGAGTCAACTGGTCAGGACCGGTAGGGAACCCTTGTCTGCTCTTAAGGAGGAGTTGAGAGGTTTTTTCGAGGTCCTCCATCGGCAACAACCCGATTTCCAAAAAATTTTTCCCGATAAGCTCTTCTTTTTTATAGCCGCTCAGATCTTCTGCGGTCCTGTTTCCATCCAGAAACTTTCCCTCCAGATCATACTGGTAAATGGCATCCGGGGCGTTTTCGAACAAGGCCTTTAATTTCTCTTCGCTCTTTTGAAGGGCCGCCTCCGCCGCAGATCTAATTCCCTCCTGGTCCAGGACATTCAGGGCAAAGGCAATATCCCCGGCCATTTCTTTAAACAGGTCCTGTTCTTCCTGATCGGCAATCAAATCCCTCGGAAGTGAAACCAGCATCAGTCCATAGGTCTTCCGCCGGTATTCGATCCGGATCACCCAGATCCCGAGACCGGCATGACACTCTTCCAAAGGACACTCCCGGCAAGAAGAGGTCTCGTATTCAAAAACGAAGATATCCTTATGGGATAAAGACTCCCGGATACAGGACGGCCACTCCTCTTGCCGTTCCAACTCGGTTAATACCAGGCTGCGGCCGCCCAATCCGCTCTCCGCCGTTCGAAAGAATTTGCCCGATTCATCGACCAGACCGATCCAGGCACTGTTAAAGCCCCGGGCGGAAGTGACAATATCGCAGGCTTCCCGGATCAACAGGGCCCCGTCCTTCTCCCTGATAATGAGCTGGTTCACTTTCCGGACGGCGTCAAGGACAGCCAGCAGGTGCTTTTCCCGTTCCTCGGCTTTTTTGTGCTCGGTAATGTCGATGGAAAGAATGGAAAGGCCTTCAGGCACGGGCTGAATGCTGAGTTCGAACACTCCCCTTTCTCCATCGGGATAAATAAATTCATTCTCCATATAGTGAGCGCTGCCTTCGGCCAGACATCGTTGCAGGACGGCAAACATTTCCGTCGATTCAATGCCCGGATAACATTCCATCATCGTCCGGCCCAACAAGGTCTCCCGGGCCTGTCTTCCCGATCTGGCGGCGGCCTCATTCAGATATAAATAACGCCAGTCAAATCCGATGATCTGACAGCCTTCCATCATACTGTCCAGGGTGTTTCGATAGCGGTTTTCACTCTCCTTCAGGGTTTCCGCGGCTTGCAGTCGTTCCCGGTAGTAAAGGAGGCGCTGATGCCGCCAGATCAATCCCAACCCGGTCCCGGCGGCAAAAAGCAGAACGCTGATCAGCAAAGCCGTTTCCCAGAGTTTGGCCCGCAGAGGGGCGAAAATCTCCGCTTTGTCCATGCGGGACACTAAAAACCAGGGTGAATCGGGGACCGGTCGGAGACAGGCGATGACCGGCACCCCGCGGTAATCGATCCCTTCGAAAAGGCCCTTCTGACCCAAAACCGCCCGGGCCGCCGGCAGGCGGGTGTCGCTCAGGGGTCTTCGCAATCTCAGGGCCGTGTTTTTTTGAAAGCGGAGTTCGTTCAGGAACAGGACCTCATCCCCCTCCCGGCGGACCAGCAGGGTTTCGGCCGTTCGGCTGGGCCCCGGCCAACGATTGATCAAGGGATAGAGATAGGATTCCGGGTTGATGCGCAGTACAACCATCCCCAGGGGGGTCTTCTTGGGCTGTTCGAAAAGCGGGACCAGGAGGGAGAGATGAATAGGCTGTCGGTCGTCCTCCCGGTGAAAGTCTAAAAAAGTCACCTGCCCGGAGCGAAAAACTTCCGGGAGATGTTGCAGTAAGTGTCTTTCAGTAAAGGAGGGGGTTTCCGGCATACCCAACCGCTCCACTCCCCTGGCGTCCAGGAGAAAAACCCGGTCATAACCGTGGGCCCTTTGGAACTTGTCGAGCCAGGTCCTCAGCCTCTTCTGCAGCGACGGATCTTTGGGATTATCCATAAAACGGCCGAACAGGAGGGAAAAATTCGGATTGTCATGGAGCAGCGAAGCATCCCCCTGCCTCTCCTTCCGCCACTGGACCAGCTCCCAAACCTTCAAATCGGACACGGCCGAAATCTGACGGTCCACTTCAGCCCGGTAATGCTGCTCGCTGGTCCGAAAATACCAGTACCCGGAGCTTATAATGCCCAGGGTCAGCCCCAGGAAAATCAGGATCAGGACATTTTCCGCCCTGGTTCTCCCGGGGTTGAAAGACCAGGGGTTGGTCCAGATCTGTTTTCCTGAAATGACCCCCAGGGAGATTCCCAGCATCAGGAAGGCCAGGGAGGTGGGCAGGGCCGGAGGGATGATTCCGGAGCCGTATAAAAAAGGGGATCCCAGAAGATAGGCCGTCAGGAGAGTGGTGCCGGTGATGGCCACAAAAAAGGCGAAGCCGAGGGAGGCTGCGGCCGGCCATCGCCGTTCGGAGGTTGAGGCCAGGGCCATCAGAAAGGAAAAGCCGGTTAATAAAAAGCAGAAGGCCGTCAGGGGAGACATATGTCCCACCGGGGATCCGTTGACCACACCGGTGATGGAGAGGCCGAGATGTTCCGCCTCTATCTGAATGTTAAAAGAGGAAAGAAGGTACAGAAGCAGGGAAAACAGCGCGCCTGTCGAACCGACTATGATCTCGACTCGATACAGACGTCGATCCCGGCCCGCCCGATCCAGGAAGGCTGTTCCGATTCCGTAGAGGAAGAACAGAACCGCCGTGCTCGGGGCCATGGGGATCAGGCCGGAACCAAAGGTCTGGAGCAGGGGTATATCGGCCACCCAGCCCCAAAGGGCCGCCAATCCCAAACCCGAGGCCGATAGTCCGCATATTCGAGAAGCGTTCACTTCAAGAGGGGCACTCCGGTCGAAAGGAGATTTCATTGAAAACCTTCCCCTGCTCGGGATGTCGAATCCCGTCTGGAGGTGATTAATCAGGCACTCTTAAACAAGTCTAAATAATGACCGGCCCTGCGAGCTTGAAAGAACAATAAATACTTTTGATCAAGAGATGAACTCGCAAAAAGTAGTCATTCCCGCGGAGGCGGGAATCCAGACTATTCTCAACCTATTAAAAACACTGGATTCCCTTTTGAAAGGGAATGACGGAATTTGGCTTTCGGCGACTTTTTGCGAAACCATTTTAAAATAATACAAAAATATTTAAAAAAAGTCCATAAGTCTGTCGGGAATGTTTGATTTCCTTGTGGGGAAGGTTTGAAAAATGGTTCGCAGTTAATCAAGATCGGCCAGCCCATGGGCAATGGCAAATTTAACCAGGCCGGCCATATCCTTAAGACCTAATTTCTGCATCAGCCGGCTCCGGTAGGTCTCCACGGTCTTAGGGGAAATAAAAAGGATTTCGGCAATGGCCGCGCTGGTTTTTCCTCCGACGACCATTTGCAGAATTTCCCGTTCCCGGGTGGAAAGGGATTCCAGAGGGCTGCGTGGCTTTCCTCTCTGCCGCTGTCTCAGATAATCTTCAATCAATAGATCATCGACTTTTTGACTCAGATAACGCCGGTTCTGATAAACAGCCCGGATGGCCTGAATCAGTTCCTTTCCGGCGACATCCTTGATGACGAAACCCTTGGCCCCGGCCTTGAAGGCCTGGTAGATATGTTCCGAGCTGTGGTGCATGGACAGGATGACAATTTTTAGAGAAGAATTTTGGGAAAGGATTTGGCGGGTGGCTTCAACCCCGTTCAGTTCCGGCATGGAAATGTCCATGATGATCACATCCGGTTTTATTCTTTCGGCCTCTTTGACGGCCCGGCGGCCGTCTTCCACTTCCCCGACCACCAGCATGTCGTCCTGTGTTTCCAGAATATGACGCAATCCTTCCCTTAAAATCCGGTGATCATCGGCCAGTAATATTTTAATTTTTTCGGCTATCTTTATCACGGAAATAACCCTAAATTAAACTCAAGGCTTGTTTGTTCTCCGTCATGCCGGACTCGATCCGGCATCCAGGGTCTTTGAGGCTTATTGAATAACCTGTATCCCCCGTTTCGAGAATGACGATATAACTTGCAGGTATCACAACATTTTAATGCTTCACGGTACCCTGGAAATGACGGTTTAATACCCAAATACCCAGCCGGTTAAATTGTCGGTATCCGGCTCCCCGGATCTGTATGATTAAGAGGGCAAAGCCCTATGGCTTCGATTTCTTGATCCTTGCTTGTAAATTTTTCGTCGGCACCTGAAGGACTACCCGGGTCCCTTGCCCCGGCTTGGAAGAAATCTTCAAATCCCCTCCCAAACCAAGGGCCCGTTCCCTCATCATAGTCAGCCCCCATCCTTTGGGGGCTGACTCCGAAGGGATCTCATCAAACCGGAATCCCTGACCGTTATCCGTAATGGTCATTTGGAGTTTATTCTTAAATTGTCTCAATCGGATGCTGACGCGGCTGGCCGAGGCATGTTTGAGGACATTGGTCAGGGCTTCCTGCGCGATTCGATAAACCACGGTCTCCAAAAGAGGAGGTAACCGGAGGGAAAAATCCTTTCCCTCCACACGGGTTAGAATACCGGTGCTTTCCTGGAATCTATCCCCATACCAGTGAAGGGCAGCCGGTAAACCAAAGTCATCCAGCACCGAAGGACGCAAATCGGATATGACCTCCCGGATACACTGGGTTGTTTCTTCCAGTAATTTCTGAGAATCCTCCAGGCGGGCAGCCAGAGAAGGATTCCGGTCCTTCTTGACCAGACCAAGAAGGATATCCAGGTTCAGTTGCAAAGCGGTAAGGTTCTGGCCAACCAGATCATGGAGGCTTTGAGCCATTTTTTTCCTTTCCGTTTCCTCCACCTCGGAAAGTCTATTAGTCAGGGATTGCAGTTGTTTCTGATAATCGAGCATTTTCTTTTCAGCCTGACGGCGCTGCGTGATGTCAAGCAGCATGCAGTGCGTCTGCTTGAACCGGCCCTGTTCATTGTGACCAACTTTTCCGTCAATATGGACAATAATCCTGGAGCCGTCGTTACGGATCATTTCCAGATCCACATGAACTTCTCCGGCGGTTAAAAACCGGAGAAAACGTTTCCGGAAGGCCTCCTCCTCCTGGGGAGCGAGAAACCCACCGAACCACTTTCCGATCACCTGATCCCGGGTATAACCCAACAGATCAAGCCAGGCCTGATTAACATCAATAAGGCGCCCTTCCTCATCCAGGGACTGATAGCCCAGGGGTGCATTTTCAAAAAGTTCCCTGAACCTTACCTCACTTTCCCTCAAGGCTTGCCCGGCCTTAAGCCGTTTGGTGATATCCCGGGCGATGATGACGGTCCTTTCTTCTCCCTCCCTTCTGAAGGGCTAACTACCGCCTTCCGGCCCAGCCGAATAAGTTCTTCTTCCGAATACCCGGTCATGGCGCAGGCGGCCGGATTGGCCGAAAAGACCCGTCCATCCGGGGCCGTGAAAAAAACGGCTTCCATACTGTTTTCAAAAATCGAGCGAAATTTTTCTTCACTTTTTCTTAAGGTCTCTTCGATCTTTTTTTGTTCATCGATGTCTTGGTGGACGGCGATCCGAACCGTCCCGAATTCCCCGTGCTCAATAGTGGAGGTGTGGGCCCTGCACCAGAAGGTGGTCCCATCCTTTTTTTGATTAAGGATTTCGTAGGGGGCTTCCCCGGTTTTTTCAAGCTGGGCGATAATGGACTGGGCTACATCTTGAGGACTTTTTCCATTTTCCCAGGCATTGAGGATAGTCGCTGGTTTTCCGACCAATTCTCCGGGGTCATAACCGAACATTCTTTCAAACTTCGGGTTGGCATAGACCAGGACGGCATCCTCGACACGGACGAGGCAGACTCCTTCGGCCAGGTTATGAACTATGGCATTAAATAGAGTGAACCGGCTATGAAACTGGGTCTGATCTGGTATGCTCATTAACCTCATCAGTCGCCGACCAAAACCATAGGGCGTCGATTTAAAATAAATTGTATGAAAACAACCCGTTATTGAAGGAGAGCTTTTTCTTTGATGAGAGATTCCGTTGACGAATAAAGTATAAGAAAAGGATTGGGCACAGTCAAGGAGAAAAAGGGCTTTCCCCAGGTTCATTGCCTTTCTCTGAAGAGCGAGTAAAAAAGTATTCCCAAAATACTAAAAAAAAGTTACAATACTTTCTAAGAATACTATAATGTATTACTGGAACCGTTCATAAGGAGGGAATAGGTGAAGACCTCAATTAAAATATCGGATGATTTGTATCAGCAAGGGAAAAAGATTTCCAATAATTTCAGTTTGTTGGTTTCTGAGGCCTTAAAAGAATATCTGCATAAGGCCGCGGTCAAGAAGGCCGTCCATAGTTTTGGGACCTGGGCGAAAAGGGGAAAAGGCAGTGTTACCATCACGAATGAGCTGAGAAACGAAGGGAACAGAAACTATGCCAACCGTGTTGATTGATACGGATATAGCCATTGATTTCTTAAGAGGGCAGTCCTACGCTAAAAACCTGATCGTACCTTTGTGGGATAGTGACGCGGCTTATTTGAGCGTTTTGTCGGTTTATGAGCTTTACGCCGGAATGAAAGAAAATGAAAAACAGGCAACCAGGGATTTCGTTCAGGCTTTTAGACTGGAATGGGTTACTCCGGAGATCGCCGTAAAAGGCGGAGAGCTGTTTCAAACTTATAGAAAAAAAGGCCTCACTATCACAGCCATCGATTGCCTCATCGGGTCAACGGCTCTGCTTAAAGGTCACAAGATCGCAACAAGAAACCTTTCCCACTATCCGGATAAGGAACACCTGTTTAAAATAAAACTGTCGTTGTTGAAAAAAAATTAACCAGACCGACCCTTTCCCTTACTCCTCTCCGAGGAGTAGGGCCGGGGTGGGGGAAGAGGAATAAAAAATGGATCTACAATTTATTCAGGCCCGGGACCTGCCCGACGCCTGGTTTCAATGTGTTTCGGCAGTGCTGGATCATGGACAGGAATATGTCATCGACCGGGGGAGCTGTGCCGGGCAGAAGCGCCTGGAGTTCGATTACCTGACGGTCCATATCAAATATCCCGGGACCCGTCCGCTGATTCCGGATATTCCTCCCGCTCTCGGGATACCCAATCCGGTGGCTGAAGGCTATGTGGAGCAGTATCTCCCTTATTTGATGACCGGGGTCAAACAGCCCAATGAGGATTATACCTATGGGCAGTATCTGGAACCCCAGATTCAGGAAGTGATCCGGATGTATAGGGAAGAAGGATACGGGACCAACCAGGCTTACATGACGGTAGGCAACCCGGAGGCTATCTATTTGAATGACCCCCCTTGTCTGCGGGGAATCGATACGCGGATTCGGGACGGCTTGCTCCATTTTTTTGTCTATTTCCGATCCTGGGATTTATGGAACGGCTTTCCGGCCAATCTGGCCGCTATCCAGTATCTCAAGGAATACATGGCCCAGGAGATCGGAGTCGAGGACGGCGAGATCGTTGCCGCCAGCAAAGGACTGCACCTCTATGATTATGTCTGGGAACTGGCCAGGCTGAGGGCGTTGAAGAAGTGAGGCGTGAGAGTAACCGGTTACGGGTTACGAGTTGCGGGTTTTTAATTCAAGAAAAACCAGTTTATGCTTAATGATTAGTTTGATTATGGTTAAAGACTTTAACCCGCAACCTGCAACCCGGAACCCGCAACCTGTCTATGATGTCATGGTCCTCGACGCGTCGTTTGGCCCTTTTATCACTTTTCCACCCTGATTCTTGGGTCCAAAAGTCCATAAACAAGATCGACCAGAAAATTCATAACTATAATATTCAGGGCTACGATAACCAGAATAACCTGAAGAACCGGAAAATCTCTGGCAAAGACGGCATCAACCCCCATCCGGCCCAGACCAGGGATAGCAAACATGAACTCGATAATAAAGGCTCCGGCCGTTATTTCCGCCCAACTTAAACCGATTACTGTGGTTACGGGCAACATGGCCGGCTTGAAAGCATGTTTGCGGATCATCCTCTGAACACTGGCCCCTTTGGCCCGTGCGGTACGAATAAAATCCTGACCCAGGACTTCCAGAAGACTGCTCCTCACCCAGCGGGCCAACAGGCCGGCGCTGGACGTACCCATAATAAAAGTGGGCATGAAGATCGAAAGTAGGTTCTCCCAGGGGCTTTCGAAAAAGGCCACAAATCCGGAAGGGGGGAAGATTTTAAAGATGACTCCAAAAAGATAGATAAAAACAATACCTTCCCAAAAAGGGGGGAAGGAAACGCCGATAATGGAAGTCGTTGTCAGAAAGGCATCCCATTTGGTGTTTCGTCTGAGAGCACCGATGATGCCCACCGGGAACCCTATAAGAAAGGTCCAGAAGGTCGCTCCGAGAAAAAGCTCTATGGTCACCGGCAGTCGACGCAGGAACATGCTCATGACCGGTTCACCGCTCCCCAGAGATTTTCCCCAGTTCCCGGAGAAGAAGTCTATTAGCCAGAAAACATATTGGGTAGCAATCGGCTTATCCAGGTTATATAGGGCTCGAAACTCGGCCATGGCTTTTGGGTTGGAAAAATAACTCAGGCCCGCGTTGGAAACCGGGTCACCGGGAAGAAGGCGAACCAGAATAAAGATAAGGATCGAGACCAGAAATAAAAGAAGTAAGGCATAAGCGATCCTTTTAATGAGATATTTGCCCATGGAAAGATTATAAAACAAGAAATAGAAGACGATCAAGGGAAAAACATGGCGTGAGGCGTGAGGCGTTTGTCTTAAAAAAGGTTTTTGATTCCGCAATCCATAATCGAATATGATAGGTTCAAACAATCCGAAATCCGCAATCCGAAATCTGCAATCCGAATTTGACGTCATCGTCGTCGGCGCCGGGGCCTCGGGGATGATGGCCGCCGGCCGGGCCGCGGAAATAGGGGCCCGGGTCCTTCTGCTGGAAAAGATGCCCAGGGCTGGATTAAAACTCGGCATTACCGGCAAAGGCCGCTGCAATCTGACCAACCAGGGAGATATTCAACTCTTCCTGGAAAGCTATTCCCCGAATGGTCGGTTCCTGCGCAATTGTTTCTCCCGATTTTTTAACCAGGAATTGATGGATTTTTTTGAAGAAAGGGGAGTGCCTCTGGTAGTGGAAAGGGGAGGGCGGGTTTTTCCAAAATCCAACCGGGCACTGGATGTGGTTTCAGCCCTCATGGCCTATCTGAAAAAAAACAAGGCCACCCTGGTCAAAGAACATCCCGCCAAGGAAATTCTGGTTCAATCCGGAAAAGTGGAAGGAATAAAATCCCTCCAGGGGATCTTCAAAGCTCGAGTGGTTATTCTGGCCCTGGGGGGGGCGTCTTATCCCCGGACCGGTTCGACCGGAGACGGATACCGGCTCGCTCAACAGGCGGGACATACGATTGTACCCATCCGGCCCTGTTTGATCCCTTTGGTCATTAAGGAGGCCTGGGTTAAGGAGCTTCAGGGGCTTTCCTTAAAAAATGTTTCGGCTTCGATCTACATAAACGACCGGAGAGGTTCTTCGGAATTCGGAGAGATGCTTTTTACCCATTTCGGGATTTCCGGACCGATCATCCTGACCCTGAGCGGGAGTGTAGTCGATAGACTTGAGGAGGGCCGGGTAGAAATCTCAATTAATCTTAAGCCGGCCTTAACACCGGAACAACTGGATGAAAGATTGAAAAGAGAATTGAAGGCCCACCATCTTAAGGGATTACAGGCTATCTTGAAATTTTTGTTGCCCGGCCGGATGATCCCTGTTTTTCTGGAGTTAGCCGGAATTCCCGGAGAAAAAAAAGGAAATCAGATTTCCGCGGAAGAACGTCTGCGAATAAAAACCCTGCTGACTGACTTACGAATGACGGTGACCGGGCCCCGACCGCTGGAAGAGGCCATTATTACCGCCGGCGGTGTTCATCTGAAAGAGGTAAATCCCAAAACAATGGAATCAAAAATCGTCCAAGGGCTTTTCCTTTGCGGCGAGATTTTGGACATCCAGGGAAAAACCGGCGGATATAACCTGCAGGCCGCCTTTTCCACCGGTCGGGTGGCCGGGGAGAGTGCGGCAATCAAAAGCAGAACTCAGAATTCAGAATCCAGAATACAGAATCCGGAATAAATTCTTATTATTAATAATCTTCTTGGTCGTTACTCTGCAATTTGATCTTGACTATCATCTGAGTCAGAATAGTTAGCGGGGAAAAAAGGGTTTGGCGAAGAAACAGAATAACAGCTGCTTGTGAAAGGGAGGTAATTGATTTATCTTTATTCTGAATTCCGGCTCCTGAATTCTGGATTCCTAAAAATATTTTCTTAATTTATTATGACCTCAAAAATCGACCTCCGAAATTTGACTTTTGTGGAATTAAGGGACTGGATTACTTCTATAGGATTGGAACCTTATCGGGCCGAACAGGTCTCCCGCTGGATATTTCAACCGGATATTCTGGAATTTGATCAAATGACCAATTTATCCAGGAAATGGCGGGGTCTTTTCCGGGAGCAGGCTTATCTGAGCCGGTTGACTATTTTAAAGGTTGAAAACTCTTCCGATGGAACCCAAAAATTTCTCTTTGAATTGGAGGATGGAGAACGTATTGAAAGCGTCCTGATCCCTGAACGGGGTCATTATACCTTATGTATTTCTTCTCAAGTCGGTTGTGCCCAAAAATGCCGTTTTTGTTTCACCGGCAGGATGGGTTTGAAAAGAAACCTCAAGGCTTCGGAAATCATCAATCAGATCCTGACGGTTCAGAGGACTTTGACTGAAACAGACCCTCTTCTGACGAATATTGTTTTGATGGGTATGGGAGAACCTTTGCACAACTTTGAAAACACAATCCGAGCCTTAAAAACCTTGATTTCTCCCCAGGGAATGCAATTTTCCCATCGCCATATAACCCTGTCCACGGCCGGTTTGGTTCCGGAGATGAAAGCACTGGGTAACCTGCTTCCGGTTAACCTGGCGGTTTCCTTAAATGCCGCCGATGATGTAACCAGAAGCCGGCTGATGCCTGTCAATCGAAAATATCCTCTGGAAACCCTGATTCAGGCCTGTAAGGTCTTCCCTTTACCGCATAAGAAAAGGATTACCTTTGAATACATCCTGATCAAGGGGATCAATGATTCACCCAGGGCAGCCAGGGACCTGGCCAAATTACTAAAAGGGGTCAAGGCCAAAATCAACCTGATCCCTTTTAACCCTCATCCCGGGTCCGGCTATGAACCTCCGGATGAAGGGGACCTCATAAAGTTTCAAGATATTTTGCTCCGTTCGCAATACACGGTGATGATCCGCAGGAGCAAAGGGGCCGATATCTCAGCCGCCTGCGGCCAGCTTCACGCCGATTGGACATTCCGGAAATAATTTTTTTGCCACGGACAAGACAGACAAAAGCGGGACAAAGGCCTATCTCTCACAGAGATCTCAGAGCTCGCAGAGACAACTTAATTTATTGATTGTCCCGTTGGCGGGACAATCAATAACCAGCCATCGTCAAGCCTGCCCCGGACTCGATCCGGGGGCGAACCTATCCCCGCAGGTTAGCGGGGTCAGTTAAATCGGCCCACTCAACG
>JACQYK010000206.1:0-4279 GCA_016208255.1 Deltaproteobacteria bacterium
GGACCGCATCGTGGATCGGTCCCGTGGCATCAACGGCACAGACCACAACCAGATCCAGGCCGGCCGGTTCGAATTCCCGAAGGATAAGGTTGGTAAACTCCAAAACCCGCTTTGTCAGTAGCCCGTTAGTGGTCACCGCCACCGATTTCAGGGTCTTCAGATGTTGAGCCTTGAGGCCGGCAATGCCTCGAAAAAGATCCGGGAGGTTTTTCAACAGAAAAGGCTCTCCGCCGGTGATGTCCATCTCCACCAGGTCGGATAAAATCGGTGAGTGCAGCAGCTGGAGCCATGCTTCTATAGAGAGATTCGGGACTTCCGGCGGGATCTTCCAGATGTTGCACATGATACACCGGGCGAGGCAATCATGGGTCACTTCCAGGCTGATCGATTGAAGCCTTCCGGTCTGGCCCGTCCGTTTCAAGACCTGAAAGTGGACCCCGTTCCAAACCAGTCGGGCCGTGAGTCTGGTTAACTCCCAGGGCATATTTCCTTGAGAGGTCCAGGTACCCGCCAGCTTCGGTGCAACCGGATTGAAGTGGAGGTTTTTCAGACATCCCCACCAGACGCCCGACTGGTAGGAAAGCTGCTCCAGCAGGAAAAAGAACTGAAAGTACAGAAAATTCAACCGGGGCCTCTTGCCTATGTAGACCACGGACCCGACAAGTACCTGTGCCCCCAGAATCAAGATGGATATCCGGGGTAGAAAAGGCATGAAAAGCAGTCCGGCAGCCAGGTAATAGCGGGACAGGAAGGCGCAGCACTGGTAGATAAACTCCGTGTAATCCCGTAGGGTTGCGGCCAGGATACGGATAAAGGCCAATGGAAGGTCTTTCAGACGCAACCGTCTTTTCCGGGCCGCGGCATCCATTATGGTCACCAGTGCCCCGGCCACGGCTGGCGGCCAGGATGTCAGAACCAGGGAGAGAATGAGAAGGGCAAAGAACAAGGCGCCCGTCAAAGGGAACCCAAACGTCTTGATCCTCTGAGGGTGGCGCTTTTGAAGCAGAGGCTCCGAGGTGCCGTAATCAAAACGGCGGGAACAAAAGGCCTTCAGCCGGTTCCGATGTCGATGACGGACGATACCCACAGGGCGGTACTCTACCGGATGCCCCTGGTCCTGAAGCCTCCAGCACAAATCGACGTCTTCCCCGACCACAAGTTCCTCCTGAAAACCTCCCACTGAAAGAAAAACCTCTTTCCGGACCAGGAAATTACAAGAGGGGACATAAAAGAAGGGTTCCTTTTCCGTGGACCGCCGGGGCCAATCTCCCCCGTTCAGGGAGGACATCACCTGTTCATAGCGATCCAGCCCTTTCCGGTCGTAATAGGAATCCACCTTCCCTCCGACCGCTGCTACGGACCGGTCATTAAATACGGGGACCAGTTCTCTCAACCAGGGAGGACTGGCCAGACAGTCGGAATCGATAAAGGCCAGAATTTCACCACAAGCCCGGCGGGACCCCAGATTCCTGCAGAAAGGGGCCTGCCTGTTTTCAGACAGCCGGATTAGGGTGACAGGAAACTCGGAAACTACTTCCGGGGTCGAGTCCGTGGAGGCGTCATCCACTACCAGGATCTCCACTTTTTCTCGCGGGTAGTCTACCTGAAGCAGGGCTTCGAGACAGGATCGGATCTCATCGGGCCGATTATGGACGGGAATGATTACGCTGATCATGGGCACAGAGAAGAGGGGGAGAACACCCTGGGTCTCCAGGAAGCCCTTGCGGACCAGATCGTCCAGGAAGAGCCTCGTCCGGTCCCCAGCCACTCCTATTATGGTATCCAGTTTTGATAGAGGAACGAAATCCCCCCGCAGAAACCGTTCTCCCACCGGGTTCCAGGCGGGGTGAAGCCGGACGACCTTCAGGGGATAGGAGAGCATGAATATGGGTCTTCCGTGATCTTGAAAATACCGGACATTTTTTCGAAACCGGTAGGATAGCTCACCACTTCTCTGGTCATTTATGCTCTGGCTATTCATCATTGGGCCGTCCATCCGGCATCTACGGTCAGAATGGTCCCGGTTAGGCAGCGGCACTCCCCGGAAGCCAGCCAGCAAACCGCCTCTGCAATATCCCTGGGTGTAATCCGCCGGTCTTTAAGCAGATGTCTTTGGGAAAAATGCTCGTAGGGGTTGACTTCCAGACCCACCTGAGAAGCCAGACCCTGGAGGCTGGGGGATTCCACGGTGCCGGGACAGACGGCCAAAACCTGGATCCCGTGATCGGCCAGTTCCACGGCCAAGGCCCTGGTCAGGCCGATGACGCCGTGCTTGGCCGCACAATAATGGGCCGAAAACCCCAACCCCCGAAGTCCGGCCACTGAGGCGATGTTGATAATCCGGCCGGTTCTCTGGCGGATCATGGGGGGGACGGCGAATTTGGAGCAGAGGAAGGTCCCCTTGAGGCAGACATCGACAACTTCATTCCAGGCCTTCTCGGTCAGTTCCTGGATCGGATAAAGGGATCCTACGCCGGCGTTATTCACCAGGATGTCGAGATGGCCGAATTCCTGTATGACCCGGTCAACTGTTTCCTGGACCTGACCTTCATCTCGGACGTCGCACAGCATTCCGATGGCCCTGCCTTCCAGCCGGGTCAGTTCATCGACAGCCCGGGCCAGTTGATCGGCGCTGGCCAAGGCATAGGGAACAGTTTCAAGATCATGGCAGCTATCAGCGATGGCTACTGTGACGCCCCGGGAGGCCATCTCTTTGGCAATGGCCAGTCCGATGTTCCGGGCCCCTCCGGTGATGAGGGCACTTCGCCCCGCGAGGCTCTGATGGCCTTCCCTATCCATTTTCCTGTTCATCTTTCGTCCGGGTTTTAGGTCCTAAAAAATCATGGTCCTTCAAAAAAGAAACGATCCCTTCTATCTGCGATTCCAGGTTGCCGGAAAGCATCAGTCCCTTTTTCTCCACCCGGCTGCCTGAAAGCAATTGGTGGATCCGCTCCGAAGCACTGAGTCGGCTGTCCGGGGCAGGAAGTTTCTTGGGACGGGGCCGGGCAGGAAATACCCTCTTTTGGATAAGGCGCGACGTCGGGTTCTCCCCTAACCAGGTCAAGACTTCAATGGGCCGGGACCAGGCTCTGATTTTGTCCGGATAAGAAGGAAAACGGGGTTCCGCCGATCCCCATTCCACGGTAAACAAGGCGGGAAGAGGGCAGGCTATGATTTCCCGGGTTCCCCTGCCGACACTTCGTTCGACCCTTATTTCGAGTCCATCACCGGAAGGACTCAGACCGCTGACGGCGGAGACAAACGGCAGCCCAAGTTCCCGGGCCAGAAAAGCCCCCACCTGGCCATTTCTTCCATCGAGAGATTCCTTTCCGCAGAAGATGAGGTCCGCGCCCATTTCCCTGATAAAGGACGCCAATACGCCTGCCTTGGCCCAGGAATCCAACTCACTTTCAAGATCGATCCGGCAGAGACGGTCGGCCCCCATGGCCAGGCATCTCTTCAATTCTTTTTCCGCTTTCAGGGGGCCAAGTGTCAGCAGTGTCACCCGGGTGTTTTGGATTGTATCCTTGACTCGCAGAGCGAGCTCCAGGGCCGCTTCATCATGGCGATTCAGACAGGTGATCGTATCCTGGGGCGACAGGAAATTCATTTCCGGATCCTTACCCGTCCGAGCATAGG
Source organism: Deltaproteobacteria bacterium (assembly GCA_016208255.1). Lineage (GTDB taxonomy): Bacteria > Desulfobacterota > RBG-13-43-22 > RBG-13-43-22 > RBG-13-43-22 > RBG-13-43-22. The sequence continues at coordinate 3,640 of JACQYK010000206.1, forward strand.
TATAAACGATCTGTTTCAGACAGACGACGATATGCATAGGGTTAAATTATAAAACCATTTCTAAGTTTCGGTAAAGGTAGATTCTGTAAGGTCGCCATTCTTTATCCCAGGCTGCGGGCCACCAGCTCCATGACGTCGACTACCTTGGGAGGTCGTTCTGCTTGGACGGAATGAACGCCATCCTCGAGCATCGTAAGGCAATAGGGGCAGGCCGTGGCCAAGACTTCCGCCCCGCTCTGAACAATTTCCTCCGCCCTCAGGTGGTTGATACGCCGGCCCTGGTGTTCAGCCAGCCACATCCTCCCGCCCCCGCCGCCGCAACAGAAACCGTCCCGGGCATTTCGTTCCAGTTCTCTGAGATCCACTCCAGGCAGGGAACGAAGCAGTTTCCTCGGAGGATCCAGGACGCCGTTGATTCGTCCCAGGTAACAGGCATCATGCAAGACAACCTTCTTTTTGTAGGGAAAAGCCGGTGCCAGGCGTTTGGCTTCCAGGAGGCGCAGGACGTATTCGGTGGCGTGAAGGACTTGGGGGACCGGGCCGTCGTCCGGGAAAAAATCGGCGGCTACCCGAGGATATTCATGCTTTAGCGTGTTGTAGCAATGGGGGCACAGGGTCACTATTTCCCGGACCCGATACC
>JACQYK010000206.1:4293-22545 GCA_016208255.1 Deltaproteobacteria bacterium
CCCTGTTTTCGACCTTCGGAACTTGGCGGTCAAAGACCCAGTCCCGGCGATGGGCCGCACCTTTGCCATATGTATCGCCGTAAAGTTCCAGATTCCTGATTACTGGAATGGCTTCCCTTGGGATTTTTCCTTGGCCCATCACCCGGTATCGGCGCAGGTCAATGATCTTGTCGGCCGGTTCAATGAAGACCGGGCATTGCTCCTTACAGGCCAGACAGGTAGTGCAGGCCCAGATCTCGTCATCCGAAACGGTTTCTTCCAGCAGGGGGATTTGATCATCGGACCGGTATCGGGAGCGCTCCATTTGGTTCAATATGTCCCCCATGATCTTCCTGGGGGAAAGGGGTTTCCCGGAGAGACTGGCCGGGCAGGCAGCTTCGCAGCGGCCGCAGGAGACACAGGCCTCGGCTTCGAGCATTTGTTTCCAGGTAAAATCCTTGACCGTTCGGGCCCCTGGGGTGTCGCCCTCCAACCAGGCCGGGTTCAGTGCCCCCTTAGGGTCCCGGTTTTTATACACTACATTTAATGAGGCGGCAGCCAAATGGCGAAAAAAAGTGAAGGGCATCATCGCCACCAGGAGCAATACCGCGAAGAAGTGGCTGCGGATCATTAACTGCATGAAAAGGGGTGATCTTGGCACCAGGGAGGATGCCAACCAGCCTACCGGCGATGCCCAAATCGCCTCCGGCGGATCGATACGTAGCCGAGCAGCCTCGGAAAGAAAGCCGGTTACGAGAATAAGCATCAGGATCAGCAGCGGCGGAAGGCTTCGCCGGGGACCGCCCACTTCCGATGACCGGAGACGGTGCAGCAGGAAAAAGATGGCCCCCACCATGGTCAAGAGACCCAGGACATCGAGCAGCAGTTTAAGGACCCGGGAGAGGCCAAAGGGCATCAAAAGCCGGAACTGGGCCAGGATGATGATGGTCAGGGGGATCAGAACCCCCCAGAAAGCCAGGAGATGAGCAATACCCCTTGCAGGCTTCCTCAAGATGATCCGTTGAGACAGGAGGTATGCCCAAAGTCCGGACCAATCCGCCCGGCGGTCTTGTGCCCGTCCGGCTCGCAACGGAGTCCACCGGACCCAAAAACCGATTCCAAGGATCAGAATGGCTGTGGCCACCCAGAAAATGTCCAGACCAGTGATCATCGGGCTATCTCCTCCGTCGAATGGTTTGGATAAGCCATCGGACAATAACCAGGAGGACGCTTGCGGCCAGGAGTCCCAACCCGGCCTGATCCGCTACGGCGGAGGCAAACAGGGCCGGCTGCCGTTTCCAATCGGCCCGGGGATGGATGGATCCCCACAGGGGACCCTTCCCCTGAACAGGTTGATGGCACTTATAGCAGGACTGATTGTTTATGGGGGGATTCTCTCCATGAGCGGCTTTGCCCTGGTGGCATCCAACGCAATTTGTATCCTGAAAGGCTCGGCTGAAATCCTGTTTCTTATGGGACTTAACTCGCAGCGAGAGAAATTGGGACCAATAGTCTGTCCCCCCGCACTCCCGGGGATGGCAGGTTTTACAGGTTACCGGCAGCCGGTCAGGGTGAACGGAGGATTTCGGATCGGCCTTCGGCAGAATTCCGTGGCGGGTGTGGCAGTCATGGCATTGAGGGCGGGGCCGCCCATTAACCTCCAGACCATGACGGTTTTCCTGGTCATGACATTGCCCGCATTGAACGGCCCCGGACCCCATTCTGGTCTGATGGCTCTCGTCCTTTACCTTGGTGTGGCAGTCCAGGCAACTCAGGTCTTTCCCATGGGCGGAATTCTTGAATTCGGTCATGGAAATGGTGTGGGTAGCGGTCCCTGCCTGGCCATGGCAGCCGAGACACTCGTTCATAGTATAGGCCCAGGCAGAAATGCTGCTGAAGAACAGGATCAGGCCGATCACCACCAGAATGGAATTTTTAAAGATCCTTGAATTCATTCTTCTCTTTTTCGATCCGTTCAGTCAACCGGGGAAGAATCTCATGCACATCCCCTAAGACACCCAGATCGGCGAAACGAAAAATTCGGGCTCTGGGGTCGGTGTTGATGACGATGACCTGTTGTGATTTTTCCATACCCGCCGTAAATTCGTTGGCCCCGGAAAGGCCGCAGGCAATCATCAATCGGGGGGCCACGGTTTTCCCCGTCTGCCCGATCTGGCGCTCGAAGGGAAGTGTCTGCCAATCGATTACCGGACGGGTTCCGGCCACCGAACCCCCGATGGTCCGGGCCAGCGACTGGATGATATTGAAGGACTCTCCCTTGCCGACCCCCCGGCCCCCGGAAACGATTATCTCGGCGTCTTCCAGGGCCGCGGATTCCGGATCGGCCTCGATCACAGCCAAAACCTGCAACCGAGTTGATTCATCGATTCCGCCGGCTAGTGCCGTCACGATCTCGGGCGGCTGATCCGTCCCTTTTTCCGCAGCAGCCAATACGGAGGGCAAAAAAGAAACCAGACAAGGGACTTCAGCCACGACCTCGACCTCCTCAAAGAGATGTCCATTGGCTATCGGACGCACCCCTACGACTTTTCCCTGTGGATCCAGCCATAGGTCCATGGCCCGGGAAATGAACCCGGTCTCCAAGGAAGCGGCCAGCCGGGGTCCCAGGTCTTCGGTCAGTGCATTGTGAGCCATCAGGATAAAGGTCGGTTTCCGTTCCCGCACCAGTCCCGTCAGTTCCCGGGTCCAGATCTCCCCTTGATACCGGTCAAAACCCTTGCCTTCAAAGATCAGAAGAAGGTCCACCCCGTAGGCCCCCAGGGCCGACAGTTCATCTCCCGGCACCGCACCCGGGACCAATACGGTAATGAGTCCGGTTCCTTTTACGTCCCTCAACCGCCGGGCCTCGGCTACCAGGCCATAAATCTCTTCCCCCAAAGAACCTTTAGAGGGTAAGGCTAGTATCCAGATATCTGCGGTCATCTTCCATCCTGTAACTCCCCGGTTCGGGGAATCCCGGTCTGTTTATAGGCCTGATGAATCAACTCGATGGGGTGGACGACCTCATAAGATGTAAGCTGATTGAATTGCATCCGGCAACTCAGGCAATCAGTGGCCACCACCTCAGGATTAAGACTTCTCACTCGGGCCATTAGCCTGCTCCCTATCCCGATCGACCAGGGGTGGAATTCCTTCTTCAGACCCATGATGCCACCATTCCCGCAACAGGTGTCTCCGGTGATGGCCTCCACCGATACCCCGGGTATCAAACGAAGCAGGTCCTGATATGGCAGTCCCAGGCGCTGTTCCCTGAGATGGCAGGGAGGGTAGTAGGCAGCCTTTACTTTTAGGGGGCTGAGCTTTATATCCAACCCTCCTCTGCGGTGCAGCTTAATCAGGTATTCACCCAGATCGTAGGTGTTTTCAGAAATCCGGATCCGCTTTTCCGGACTGAGGGCGGAAAAGACGCCTTCATTCCGCAACATCCCTTTGAGGTGCCTGCTCTGGATCCTTAGAGAATAATTCTCGGACAAGGTCCCGATCATTCCATAACTTTTTTGAACGGTCGTGAAAGCGGAATTGGTTTTCTCCAGTTCTTTGCTCCACAAGGCCATATGAGCCCCTAACCTCCATATCCTCTTGAGCAGGTAACCGCAGGTGGGACAGGAGCAGACGATATCATAGCCTTCGTCCACCACTTCAGCCAGACAGGCCATATTCTGCCCGGCATATTTCAGGGCCAGTGATCGGTCCCCTTCGAGCATGGCCGGCATGCCGCAGCAATTCTGTTCGGGAACAATAACCTCAATGCCGTTATGCTCCAAAACTTGGACAGCAGATACAGCCACTTCAGGAAAGAAATACCTGGCCGAGCATCCGGCAAAATAAGCGACTTTCCCTTGGTTCGCCCTGTTCGGGTAGCTCCTTGCGGAGCGGGTCCTGAGCCAGGTGGGGAAACCTTCCCTCGGAAATAAGGGAATCCGGCGATCCTTGTGTATCCCTATGGCCCCGGTCAACCAGGACTTGGTCGTCCTGTTTTTCAAGAGGTAATTGCTCAGGCGTGGGAATTTTCCGCCCAGTTCTCCAATACGCTCGACTTTCTCTAAAACCCGAGCGCCAAATTTCAGTCCATAGTGATGGGCGTATTCGGTCTTGGCGTTCAGTATGGCGGCCCGGATATCCGAACAGGGGCAGACAGCGCAAAAATTACAGCGGTTGACCAATTGCCTGAGTTGACCGTTTGCTATTTCCGTCCCGGTTTTCCATTCCTCATCCACCAGCCTGAACATTTCCGGAAAGACCAGACATGACAACCCTACCAAATCTTTACAAGCCTCACAACGACGGCATTTATGGATTTGGTTTCGGAGCTTGTTTGCAGCACTCATATCCTTCCGGTCCCCGATCCCGGCCATTGGCGGTTACAGAACCCTTCCCACTCGGTGCCCGTCAGCAATGGCCATATCCGTCAGGCGCGGCGCGACACAATCCCCGATGCGAAAGAGCTCCGGCACTTTTCCCTTCAGCGCTAAATAGAGGTTATCGGCAGCGACGTTACCGGCCGCCAGGACCACCGTGTCATACCCTTCAAAATCGATCAAAGCATTGGAATAGACGTTGAGTCCTTTCACCAGGGTCCCCTGGATCTCCAGCACGGCGATATCGGGGGTGCAGGTCACCCCCTTGCGGGCCAGCCGCTGGCGGGTCAAATAAAGATCCTGGAGCGGCCCCAGGGATGATCCGGGAAAGAGGGCTGGGGTGATCACATGCACGGACTTGCCCCGGTCGGCCAGGAATTCCGCGGTCCCTGTTCCCTGGTGATGGCCGTTCAGATCGATCATCAGTACCCTTTGGCCAGCCTCCACCTCACCGGACAGGATCTGCCAGGTGTTGACCACTTCCGGGGGACCATATTCACCCGGAAACGGCTTTTCCTTAGGCGTCGATCCGGTGGCCACCACCACGGCATCGGGCTTCTCGGCCAGAATCATATTAACCGTAGCCTCAACACCAAAACGCAGATCGATATCCAATTTGTTGACTTGACCGCTAAGCCAGCGGCTTACCCCCTGGATCTCCTGCCGCCCGGCAGCCTTGGCCGCAAGCAGGTTTTGCCCGCCCACTTCATGATTTTTTTCGAACAGGATTACCTCATGCCTTCGCAAAGAAGCAACCCGGGCGGCCTCCAAGCCGGCCGGTCCAGCACCCACGATAATAACCCTCTTGGGATTCCCACAGGGAGAGAGTGTATCTGTTCCCAGGAGGCGTTCGTTTCCAGCAGCCGGGGACTGGAGGCAGCCGATGGTGCGGCCGTAGGCGATCCTGCCTATGCAGCCCTGGTTGCAAGCGATACAATCCCGAATATCCTCCTCCCGTCCCTGGCGGGCCTTGTTGGGCAGTTCCGGGTCGGCGATCAGTGCCCGGACCATGTTGACCATATCCCCCTGGCCGTCTTCCAGCACCTTTTCTGCCAGCCGGGGGTCATTGATGCGGTTGGTGGCGTAAACCGGAACTCTCACTACCGACCGGATACCGGCCGACAGGGGCAGGGTATAAGCCAGCGGGGTGTGCATGGAGCCTTCCACCAAAAACAAATGGTGAAACGTGCCCAGGCTGATGTCTATGAAATCGATCCGCCCGGTGGCCTCCAGACGCTCAGCAATCTGTTTGGCATCATCGTGGGTCAGTCCCCCCCGGGGATGCATCTCATCGGCGTTCAGACGTAGGCCTACGGTGAATTCCGGGCCTACGGCCTGGCGGACCGCCTCAAGGACTTCCAGGGCGAACCGCAATCGGTTCTCAAAAGGGCCGCCGTATTCGTCTTCACGGAAATTGGTGGCTGGCGATAAAAATTGTCGGATCAGGGAACTGTGTCCTAATTGCAGTTCGATGCCGTCAAAACCGCCCTCGACCACATGGGCAGCGCTCCTGGAAAAATATTCAACACATTCCAGGACCTCCTCGATCTCCATAACCTGGCAGGTCTCGCGAAATATGGGGTCCTTCCCGGCCGAGGGCCCCCAGACCGATCTCCGGGAATTTTTGCCGTCAGCCTGCAGGCCGTTGTGGTTCAACTGGGCAAATATCCGGGTATCATATTGGTGGATAACCTGGGTTAAACGCCTGAATCCGGGAATGGCCTCCGGATCAAAGGCATCCACCAGTTTCTCGTAGGCCTGATCGGAGGGATGGACGGAAAGCTCTTCCGTAGTGATGAGGCCGCAGCCTCCTCTGGCCCTTTCCCTATAATAGAAGACCTGGTCTTCACTGATCTTGTGGTCCTCGGAAAGATTGGTCAAGTGGGCTCCGAAGTTGATGCGGTTGGGCACCACCGTCGAACCGATTTTCAGGGGGGAAAAAAGGTAGCGGTAATCCATTAAAGAATTCCCCCGATCTTTGCACCTTCAAAAATAGCCATTTCGATTGTCCTGGGGGCCAGACAATCTCCAATACGGAAGAGTTCTTTAATCTGTCCCTTCAGTTGCAGGTATAGGTTTTCATCGGCCCGCTGGGGAACGTCGAGGACGATCGTGTCGTAAGCACAATAGGTCAGGGGCCGATTGGTGTAGAGGTCGTGGGCCTCGATCCAGGTGCCCTGAATTGCATCAATCACCACATCAGTAATAAAGGTGACCCCTTTTTGCAGTAGCCTTTGCCGGGTGAGATAGAGATCCCCCAGCGCAGCCAATTCCAGCCCGACGAACAACTCACTGGTCACCATATCCACTTTTTTCCCCTGATCGGCCAGGCGCTCCGCCGTTGCTGCAGCCCGATGGCCGCCGGTCTCGTCGACATAAAGAACCCCATTTCCTACCGGATAGGTTACGGACAGGACATCCCAGACGGTTAACACAGTGGGTGGACCATAGGTGCCGGGGAACGGCTTGGAGTCGGGGCGGGAACCGGTAGCGACCACTACGGCATCCGGGGATAGATTCCTAACGAATTCCGGGGTGACTTCCACCCCGGTCCTGATCAGGATCCCATTTTTCTCAACCATATGTTTCAGGTGCCGGGTCACCTCGTCCAGGAGACCCCGGCCAGCGCCCAGTCGAGCCAGGTTTATCTGTCCCCCCGCCTCCTGCCCTCGCTCATAAAGAGTCACCTCGTGCCCCCGTTCCCTGGCGGTCAACGCGGCCTTCATCCCGGCCGGACCTGCGCCGATGATCATAATCTTCTTGGTTTTTCGGGCTGGAACAGGGAGGTCGTTTCCAGCCAGCGGTTCATAACCCACCTGGGGATTGAGAATACACCCCAATGCCTTGGACTGGTTGATCCTCCCGATGCAGCCCTGGTTGTCTTTGACGCAATGCCGAATGTCTTCCAAATGCCCTGCCTTAGCCTTGGCGGCCAGATCCGGATCACAGACCAGGGCTCGGACAAATCCGATGGCATCGGCCTTCCCTTCGTCCAGGACCGTTTCGGCCTGGCTGGGAAATTCAATCTGAGAACCGACGAACACCGGCAGGCTGACCCGGGATTTTAATTGTTGGGACTGGTCAAGGATAAAGTCCATGGAGGTATGCATAGAGGCCGGAGCCAGATAAAGATTGTAATAGGTTCCCCACGTCGTCTGAATAAAGTCAACGTGGCCGGAATCTTCCAGCCGGGTGGCCACCTCCAGGGATTCCTGGAGGGTGATCCCGCTCCAAAACCGCTCATCCAGACACAACCGTACACCCAGTGGGAAATCTCCGCCTACGGACTTACGTACCGCCTGAATCACTTCCAGGGGAAGCCGCATCCGGTTCTCCAGGCTGCCGCCATAGTCATCCTGCCTATGGTTGCTCAGGGGGGAAAGAAATTGACGAAGCAGAGATTCCGGGCCCAGGTCGATTTCCAATCCATCAAATCCAGCCTCCCGAACGACGATCGCCGCTTTTGAAAAAGCCCCAGTTATTTCGTCCAAGTCTTCCGATTCCATGGCCTTGGCTGTTTCCCCAAAAACGATGTCCGACACCGCCGAGGGTCCCCAGACCTCCCGCCGGGTAAGGGCTCCGCTACTTTGGAATCCGTGGTGGGTCAGTTGGGCGAAAAGAGCGGTTTCAAATTCATGGATCGATTGGGTGATTTTCTGCAGATCCTGGGGGGCTTGAGGATGGTAGGTCTGGATCAGGGTTTCCCAGGGCCGGTCATTGGGGTGCAGGGCAAGTTCCCCCAGGATGATAAGACCGCACCCCCCCTTGGCCCGGCGGCGGTAATAGGCAATGTGCCTGTCGGTCAATCGACCTCGTTGCCCGAAATTGGTGCGATGGGCCATGAAGCAAATCCGATTTGAGAGGCTCAGGCTGCGAAGCCTGAGGGGTGCAAAGAGATGATTGAACATGGGAACTTCTAAACCGCTGTTTTTAGATTAACCAAACACTCGGGATCCCCCCGGGAGATATCCCGATAGGCATGATAGGCCATGGCCGGACAGCCTCCACGGCAAGTCTCAAAGCGGGGACAAGTTCGGCAGGCCTTTACATTTAAATGTCGCAATTGAGAAAAAATCGGAGCTCTGTCCCAGATATCCTTAAAAGGAGTGAGCCGGATATCCCCGGCCTGAAATACGGATTCCTGGAGAAAAGCGCATGGATACACCATTCCTACCGGGGAGATACAGCAGGTCATCTTGGCGGCGCCGCACATATCCAGTCCCTGGCGGCGTCGTTTTTCAGAGGTCAGACAAAAAAAGGAATCCCCGGTCCGGACTTTATCGTATCTCTCCAGCCATTCGGCAAAGGCCTCCAGTTGTTCCACTTCCGGCGCCAGAGTGGTACGGCTGTCCTTCCCACGCCCGGAGGGACGAAAGCGGGAAACCCTCATTTCGGCTCCATATTCATGAGCCAGAATCCTGAGTGTTTCCAGTTGCGGATAATTCTGCCGGGTCAAGACGGTATTGATACTGAAGCGGACGCCTTCCCGGACCAGGTAGTCCATGGCCTTCAAGACCAAGGCGTAGGTTCCCCGGCCCCGGACGGAGTCGTTGACCTCGGCGGTGGCCCCATCAAGGCTCACTTGAAGATAGAGCTTCTCCATTCCGGCCAGGCGACGGGCGAGGGAATGGTCGATGAGCAACCCGTTTGAGCTCACGCAGGTGACCAGGCCCCGGTCATGGGCCTGGTCCAGTAGCTCCAGAAAGTCCTCCCGGATAAACGGTTCCCCTCCACCGATATTGACCTGAAAGACCTTGAGGCCCGCCAAGTCATCGATCAGCCTCCGGCATTCCGCAGGGGACAGCTCCTGTGCCGACTCCGGCCCGGCATCCGAGAGGCAGTGGGCGCAGCGGAGATTGCACTTCAGAGTGACTTCCCAGGTGACGTTGACCGGGGCTCGGAGCCCCGGCCGGGCCAGGTCAGCAGGCAATGATGACTCCTTTCTCGGATAACCGGTCCAGCGCCTTGCTTAAACCGGCAAGCCCGTGTTGAGCCATCGGGCCAAGCCCAGGATGCTCCGCCAGCCAGTCTTTAAGTGTTTTTTCCCCAAGGAAGTAACTATCCCCCAGTATTTTCCCGGAAGCCAGAAAATAGAGTCGGGGGCCGTTCATCGTGTAGAAGAGCAGCCCGAACTCCTCTTCTCTCACCTGGGTCCCGGAGGCGAGTCTATATTTAACTTCTTCTCTTTGATCCATCAGCGGTTCCACTGTCAGGCCGTTGGAATTATTCTCTCCACAAAAAAAGGAGTTTCCCTTTTTTTTTGGGCTATAATCCGACAAACGTTTCCTAATAGACCCCGCAGATGCCGTCAATGGCCATTTCTTCAATATTGATTTCTTCTATCAGGAATAATTCTTCCCGGTCTTGTTCTTCCCCTGGGGGAAGGGCCCGGTCTTCTTCAGATTGAGTCGAGTCCATAAGGTAACTCCTTACAAATGATGGCCAGATTTTAATTAGACCCGGGGAGACCTTGGTTCGGCCATATAAACCTGTTGATCTAAATTCCCCGTTCCTGGCGCACGCTGGCCAGATCTTTTTTAAAGGCATCAAGTTCTTTGGCTGGAAGATCGTCAGGGAATTTCAATTCCACCTGGGTCAGGACATCGACCAAGGTGCCGGCATGGGGGCCGAGGGCCAAGGCTCCGACAGTGTCGCCTTTGACCAGCTTCACCCGGCCACCCATGAAGGCACCCACAAATTTGTCTTTTTTGGTCAGGATTCGCTTCCAGGCCTGAGGGGTCGCCTCCAGGATAAAATCGGCGTTCTGAAAAGCATAGTCCTTGGGGCAATGTTTGAATGCTTTCAGCTTCCCGTTTTCCAGGGACATAATGATGTAGAGGTCCTCGTTAATGCCCCAGGCCGGTTCGCTGGAAATTTTGTAAGCGAAGTTTCCGCTCAGCTTGGCCAGTTTTTTTTCAAAATCCTCCCCATACAGTTTGACGCTTTCATCCACCCATTGTGGATGAGGATAGGTGTAACTTGCCATTTTTTTCTCCTTTTCTTTGGTGGTTTTGATTTCTAAATTTTAAGATTGACTGAGCACCTACAACTCTCCCTTGGCTTTCAATGAAGCGATGGCCTCTTCTCTCAATTGACGCTTGAAGAGTTTTTCCGTGGCGGTCAAAGGCAATTCATCCCGGAACTCGATGTATTTCGGCAGCGCATAGGGGGCCAGCTTTTCCCTGCAAAATCTCAGGATTTCCTCCTCGCTGACCTTCCCGACTGCCTCATCTTTGAGTTTGATAACAGCCATAACCCTTTCGCTTCCCGGGTTTTTTGAATCCGGTACCCCAAAGGCGGCGGCCATGAGAACGCCCGGGTGTTTATACAGCACATCGTCTACGGTGGTGGTATAGACTTTCATGCCTGAGACATTGACCATATCCTTGATCCGGTCACTGAGGAAAAAATAACCGTCCCCATCCATGTAACCGATGTCTCCGGTATGGAGCCAGCCATCCGGGGTGAGCCCGCTTCCGGCTTCCGGCCAGTAGCCTTTCATGATCTGCGGACCCCGAACGGCAATTTCCCCTTCCGCCCCAAAGGGCACCTCTTCGCCGGTTGCCGGATCCACCAGTTTGCATTCCGTATCCGGTATAGGGACGCCGATGCTTTTTTTCTCCTTGGCGATGAATCCGGTGATGCGGCCGAACCCTGAAAGATCGGCGTGTGTGGACGGGCCGGTCTCCGTCAGGCCATAAGCTTCGCCTACGGGATTGCCCATTTCCTTTTGAACCGCCTGACGGACTTCATCAGGCAAGGGGGCGGACCCGCTCAGGGCCAATACGTTCAATCGACCGATCTTGGCCTGGGCCAGCCGCATCAGTTGGGTGGGAACGACGGGAATCATGAACGGCCGAAATTCCTTAATGGTTTGCACCAGCTTGTTCGTATCCCTGGGGTCCGGAAGGAGTATGATCCGAAGCCCCCAGAATACGGCCACCTGGTGGATATAATGCCCGTAGGTGTGAAACAGGGAAAGAGGAATGAGCACCGAGGCCTTGCCGACAATCCCCGGTGCCAGCGGGGCAATCATCCAGGGCATCAACTGCATCAGATTGCAGTACCGGTTGTAATGGGTGACCATGACTGCCTTCGGCAGGCCCGTGGAACCCCCGGTGTGGGGCAGTTCACAGAGATCCTCCCGGGGGTCGATGGTCAGTTGAGGCGGCTTAGGGTCGTGGTCTTCGAGCAGCCGGCGGAATTCGTACACTCCTTTCGGCAGGCATTTGGAAACCGGCTTCAGATCGTAACCCTCATCGGAGGTAACGATGATGTGCTCGACCCCGCACCGGTCTTTGAGGCCCAGGATCCGTTCCAAATCTTTTTCCTGGCAGATGATCCCTTTGCTCCGGGAATTCCCTGCTTCGTGGATGATCCCTTCATCCGTCCTCAGGGTGCTGGTCGGAACGATTACCCCGCCCGCCTTCTGAATACCCCAGGGGGAGACGATGTATTCCGGGCAGTTGGGCAGAAAGATATTGATGCGGTCTCCTTTTTCGATTCCTATCTTTGCCAGGGCCGCGGCCAGACGATCCGCCTGATCCTTGAGGGCCTGGTATTTCAGAGTCCTTCCCTCGAAAAGCAGGGCGGTTTTGCCCCCATGGTTCACGGCGGCGTCATCCAGCGCCTTGAATATGGGCACGACTGGGTAGGGGGCCAGCGATTCCTTGAGTTTATAAGGACCCAGTTTGTAACTTTTTAACCAGGGTTTATCAGCATAGGTCATATGATTCCTCCAGGGCCCCATAAATCGGCAATCAGGTCTTCCAGACCCAGTTCCTTTAGTTTTTCGGGTTTCGGCTTGCCGGTCTCCCGGTCCCAGCCGCGATAGTCGTAATAGGCATCTTTCAGTTTTTCCAGATCCGCCCGCTCGATGACCATCCCCGCGGCCGAACCGCTCGGCAGAGGGTCTTCCAGTAAACGGGCAGGCAGGGTGTCCTTTTCCCGAGTGATGCCTTCCCTGACACAAAAGGCCCGGATCAGGTTGTACACCCGCTCCCCGCCCCGGCGGAAATCCTCCACGGAAAAATCCCACCCGGTGGCGTTGGCGATCAGTTGCACGTAATCCTGGGCATAAAACAGCAGGCCCATAAATTTGCACCCACCGACGCAATCGAACACCGTGCAGCCGTTTTCCAGGTCTGCCAGTATCTTGGCCTCCGCCGGGTTTACTACCAATGGATCCTCGATGTGACTGTCGTCCACCAGCAGGATCGGGGAATCGATAAAGGTCGGCGCAATAATGGTGCCGGTCACGTGGTCGCCCCCGCGGTTGGCGGTCACATAGCTCAGTCCCACGATTTTAGCCGCCCGGGGATCATAGGCCGGCAATTCGAGTCCTTTGACGTTCATGGCAAACCGTTCCGATCCCCGGCCGAGCCGTTCCGCCATCCGTTTGGTCCCCTCGGCCAGCAGGTCGCCAATGCCTTCCCGGTGGGCGATCTTTCTGATCAGCTCCACGACCAAGTCTCCGTCGCCGAAGTGTATATCGAGGCCGCCGGTCTCTTGGGTCGTCAGAATACCCTTTTCAAAACATTCCATGGCAAAAGCGATGGTCGACCCGGCCGAAATCGTGTCCAGGCCGTATTCGTTGCAAAGGAAATTGGCCATGGTGATGGTATTGATGTCGGCCACGCCACACTGGGCGCCCAGAGTATTGGAGCTCTCATACTCGGGCCCTTCCCCCTTATGCCCCTGGTAGGGCCCCTCTTTAATCTCGGACGCACGACCGCAGGCGATAGGGCAGGCAAAACAATTCACCCGGGAGATCAGTACCTTATCGCTGATGGCCTGGGCATTGACCGCTTCGATCTCCTCAAATTCACCGGATTGCCAGTTGTGCGTGGGATAGCCCCCTTTGACATTGACCATATCCGCCACCATGGCCGTTCCGAAAGTCTCGAAGCCGATCTTCAGCAGGGATTCATTGATCAATTCATACTGCTTTTTGGCCGTTTCCTGAAAAACCTCCCTGTTCGCCAAAACCGGGGCCGCCTTGCCGGAAACCGCTATGGCCTTGACCTTTTTGGACCCCATGACCGCGCCGACTCCGCAACGGCCGGCGGCCCGGTGCTTATTGTTCATGATGGCGGCGTACTTTACCCGATTCTCCCCGGCCGGACCGATGGAAGCCACGGTGAACTCTTTGCCCAGTTCTTCCTTTAACCTGTCTTCCGTGTCCGGCACATTCCGGCCCCACAGATATTCCGCATCCTGCAGGACCGCCCGCCCTTCTTCAATTTTCAGGTAAACCGGCTTTTCGGACATCCCCTGAAAAATGATCCCGTCATAGCCGCTCTTTTTTAAAGCCGGTCCGAAGCTGCCGCCCGAGTTGGCCTGTCCCCAGATTCCGGTGAGCGGGGACTTGGTGACCACCGAATAACGTGAGGCGCTGGGCGAGGTGGTGCCGGTCAACGGTCCGGCCATGAAAATCAGCCTGTTATCCGGACCTAAGGGATCCGTTCCCGGGGGAACTTCATCATAGAGATATCGGGTGGCCAGTCCGGCGCCGCCCAGGAACTGCCGGGCCAGGTCAACCGGGATCGGTTCGTCCCAGACCTTTCCAGCAGTTAAATCCACGCGCAGTATTTTTCCCATAAACCCAAACATACGATCCTCCCCCATATTAAAATTGGTTTCTCCAGACCGAAAGACATCTTCAGCGATGGATCTAAAGCGCCTAAAAATCGAAGACCCAACGCCCCACGATCTCCCTTTTCTCCATGGCCTCGATCATGCCATTGACATCTTCCAGTTTGCAGTGCTGGGTGATCATCGGCTCTAATTTAAGATCACCCCTCAGAGCCAGATCGGCCAAGCGGGGTATATCGATCTGGTGACGGAGACTTCCATATAGTACCCCCTCAATTTTATTGGCCTGAAAGGGAACAATGTAGAAGGGCAGGGTAACCATTTCCTCGCAAGAAGGGATGCCTACCGCCATCAATCGACCACCATTTTTCAGAACAAAAAAAGACTGTAAATAGGCCCCGGGATCTCCGATGGCTTCAAAAACATAATGGACCCCTTTGCCGCCGGTGATCTTTTCCCGTATTATTGGGACCGGGTCTTCTTTGCTGCTGTTGATGAAATGAGTGGCCCCCATCTCACGGGCTAAAGCCTCTTTGCTGCCTTCCAAATCGACGGCGATAATGGGATAGGCATGGGCCAGCCGGGCCCCCTGGATGATATTCAGGCCGATCCCACCGCAGCCCCAAACGGCCACGGACTCACCGGTTTTTACCATGGCAGACCGGTGCACTGCCCCCCAGCCTGTTCCCACGGCGCAGCCCAGCAGGCAGGCCTGATCTAAAGGCAGCTCCTTGGGGACCTTGACCGAGGCTATGGCCGGCGAGACAATGTATTCGGAAAAACCGGAGACATATAGGGCATGATTGATGACCTCTCCGTTCTTATCTTTAAAACGAGCGGTTCCATCCATCAGTTTTCCGCTCCCCAAAGAAGGCAGAAGATTTTCGCAGATATGGGTATTCCCGCTGACACAAGACTCACATGTTCCGCAAGGGGCTTGCCAGCAGGAGACAGCGTGATCTCCCGGCTTAAGGTGGGTTACTCCGGCGCCGACCTCCTGGACCACTCCGGCGCATTCGTGCCCTAAAACAATAGGCAGGACATCCAGGCCATAAATGCCCTTCCAGGCGCTCAGGTCGGAGTGGCAGAAACCCGTGTGGGCTACCTTGATGAGTACCTCCCCGGCTTTGGGTGACTCCAATTCGAGTTCTTCAATGGTCATAGGTTCTCCCCAGGATCTCGTTACAGCAGCTTTGGTTTTCATAAAAATCCTCCTTGGATTTTAAGTCGTATTGTTAAAATCTCCATAGGTTCATAATTTAATAACCTAACTTAATTTAGTTGGTTTTCAATTTGACTCCCCGCCGAGTGTAGTCCCGAAGATGAACACTTCAGGTATGACCTCCTTTCAATTGATATTTTTATTCCTTAATTTTAGTTATAAACAAAAAAATAACCTTTCCCGCTGGAGACCGTTTTTATTTCGTCGAATCGCTCCTTAGCGAACGAAGATAGGCTTCGGCGGCCAGGGCGGCGATAGTGCCGTCATTCATGGCGGTAGTCAGTTGGCGGTATGTTTTGTGTCTCACATCCCCGGCCACAAAAATCCCTTCCACATTCGTCTCCATGGTTTCGTCGCCCAGAATATAGCCCTGGTCGTCCATCTCCAGGATGCCTTTAAACAGTCCTGTTTGTGGCGCCTGCCCGATATAAACGAATATTCCTCCTGCCTCGATGGTCTGGGTTTCCCCGGTCCGGCTGTTCTTCAGGGTGACCCAATGGTCTTTTCCCTTCACCGCGATCCCCGAGATTTCGGTGCTGGTCAGAATCGTTACCTCCGGATGGGCACACAAGGCCTTTTGGCTGGCCTGGTTGGCCAACAAGCGGTCCATCTGTTCGATGAGGATAATCGTTCGCACACCCTGGTTCAGCAGGTACAGGGCATCTCCGGTCCCGCTGTTCCCGCCGCCGACGACTAAAACGTCCCGCCCCCGGTAAACCGATCCATCACAAATCGCACAATAGTGAATGTGATCGCTGTCCACCTCCAGAGGCAGACGTATCGGCTCCCGGCCTGTGGCGACAATGACGGCCTTGGCTTGAAAGGTCCCCTCGTCGGTCTCTATCCTCTTAGATTGGCCATTGAACTGGATGGCCGAAATCTCAACGATCTCCCTGATTTCGGCGCCTAATTTTTCCGCTTGGGTCTTCACCCGTTCCATCAAGGTTATACCGCTGATCTTTTCGTGGGAGGGAAAGTTCTCTATCTCCACGGCCCAGTTGGCCAACCCCCCGCAGGTCTGCCTTTCCAGGATCAGGGTTTTAAGGTGGGCTCTGGCCCCGTAGATGGCGGCGGTCAGACCGGCTATTCCACCACCGATTATAATCAGTTCGTAATCAGAATTCATGGGCTGATTTCCTTTGGAGTGCACCCACCGGGCCTGTTCATCAACCAAGATTTTCTAAAAGAGTGTTCAGTCCTTGCGGATTGGTCAACCCCTTCTGTCGGGCCGAAGTGGGCTGACCGTCTTTATAAAACAGGAGAAACGGAAAGCCTTCGATACCGAGCTCCCCGGCAGATTTGGAATTTTCCAATCCATTAATTTGCAACAGTTTCACCCCGGAGTTCCTGGCCCCGAACTTCTCGACCACCCCTTTCATGGTTTTGCAATAGGGACAGGGGTCCTTATAAAAAAGCACCAGGCAGAGCCCTTGGGCCGTCTGCTGAACAAAAGTATCATCCGTGATTTCCTCGATCATGCTCAATCTCCTCGTACAACGCCTAATCGACGCGGATCGCTTGTTCAGTTCCCGGTCTCGGTGCTTCAATCCGCCGAGACCGGTTTATCCTGAAAGGAATCCGGTTAACTGGCTTTTAGTTCCAGCATATAATCGCGCAGTTGAATCCAGAGGTCATTGGCCGTCTTTTTTTCGTCCTCAATGACATTCTTCAACTGGAAGGGGTCCTTTTTTCGGAAGTATAGTTCATCCCCCGTGGGAGTTTCCGCTTTGGCCCCTGGGGTACATGACCAGATGCGATCCTCCTTACTCAGTTTGAGTCCTTCCTGGTAGATATCGGGGATCATTTGTTTGACCAGATCCCCATAGAACCCATAGGCCGCTTCTTGGCTGTCCTTATATTCCCCTTCGTGGAGCCAATGAATATAGGACCAGTTCTTGGTGTAGATGCTCCAGGAGAAGTTATGGTACCCGGCAATAACAAAATCCCGAATCTTCTTAACCTTCCCTTCCATGAGAGGCATCAGGCTCTTGCCCTGCATTTCCTCAGCGGCCACTGCGTCTTTGACTCCCAGGAAATCCAGAATCGTCGGTGCCAGGTCGGTGTTCTGGACGAAAGAGGCAATCCGTTGGGGCTCAAGGTCAGGATGGCGAATGACCATGGGGACATGGACCAATTCCTCATAGGGCCAGGGCCGACATTTACGCATGATCCCGTGACCGTGCTCTTTGTAGCCCAGCGGTTCGCCGTGGTCGGACAACCAGATAATCAGAGTGTTGTCATATAACCCCATTTCCTTCAACCGATTGAGCAGCACGCCCATCCACTTGTCGGTATTAGTAGTTTTCTCGGCGAATAACATTCGGATATGATGCAGTTCCTCTTCGGTATAGGCCCCTTCAAAGCCCCCGCGCAATGACGTGGGAACGGGCAGGATTAGATTCTTTCCCTTGTAGTCCGGATTGTAAGGGCACTTGAGGTCCGGATCATAGACCGACGGCGGATCCCAGGGCTCATGGGGATCAAAGAAATCCACCCACAGGAAAAACGGCAGGGAACGGTCCACAACCCGTTCCAGATAATCGACCGTTGCCCGGCAGGTACGGCCCGCATGCTGGTCGGCATCGGTCTTCCAATATTGCCTTTGGCCCAGGTAACCCTTCAGCTCCTTGGCAGTTAATACGCTGATGTCGAGTTCTTGGCTGGTGTCCGGGTCGTAGATCGGCTTATGGAAATTCCTTGGATTCAAATGGCGGACGGGGTTGTTTCCGTAAAAATGATCTCCTTCCTGGCCGCGGATGAAATGGACGTAGTCGAAACCACGGGAATAGATATACTTTTCCAGATGCAGCATGGGGCAGTCGGCGATGAGGGCCGATTGGATGTGGTTGCGATAGCAGATATCCGCCACAGACGTCTCCTGGGCCGACAGGTTGGTCCAACCGGCGAAAGGCAGGGTAAAACGGCCGGTGGCCAGGCTTCGCCGGACCGGGATGGTCGGCAACCCTTCGGCGTAAGCATTCTCGAAGAGGGTGCCTTCCCGGGCCAGGGCATCCACGCTGGGGGTCCGGATCCATTCATTTCCGTAGCAGCCGGTATAGTTGTACTGCCAACTGTCGG
>JACQYK010000206.1:22560-43721 GCA_016208255.1 Deltaproteobacteria bacterium
TGTCGGTCATGATCATAATCACGTTCTTGATCTTGCTCATATGGAACTCCTTCTTATTTTGATTTATAACTCTAATCGCTTATCGCGGCCAGAGTCTGCAACGAATTGGGCAGATACAAAGCGATCTCGGGCCATAAAGTCAGGATGATGATTACAATTAACTGGCAAATGATAAAAGGCCAGATGCCTCTGAATATGGTATACATGGGGGTGTCCTTGGCCACACCTGCGATGACAAAGACGTTTATACCCACCGGGGGGGTAATCTGCCCCATCTCCATCATGATCACCATGATCACGCCGAACCAGATGGGGTCAAATCCCAAAGCGATCACCGTCGGGTAGATCATGGGCAGGGTGAGCATGATCATGGGGATGATGTTCATCAGGCATCCCAGAACGACATAGATGAGCAGGATAATCGTTAAGACAATATAGCGGTTGATGCCGAGACCTTGGATAATCCCCGCCATTTTCAGCGGGAATTCACTAGCGGTGATGAAGGAGCCCAGTATCAGGACGCCGAAAAAGATGACAAAGATCATACCGGTGATCTGAACGCTCTGAATCAAAGCGTCAAAGAAGGAGCGAAAGGAGTACCTTTTCAGGATCAGGCCGATGACCACCGCACCGACTAAACCCACGGCACCGGCCTCCGGGGCCGTAAAAAACCCAAACCACAAGCCACCCATCACTACGAAGAACAGAATCAGGATGGGCCACATCTGGATAACCGCCAAAAACTTTTCCACCAAGGTCGTTTGCGGGCCGGCCGGCCCCAAGGAGGGGTTGCGCTTGCAGCGGATCCAGATGATTAAACAAAAGACGCTGGCCATTAAAATTCCCGGGATGATGCCGGCAAAAAACAGCTTGCCGATGGACTGTTCAGTCACGATGGCATAGACGATAAAACCCATGCTCGGCGGAATCAGGATGCCCAGGGTCCCACCGGCGGCTACACAGGCCGTGGCCAGAGAGTCTTGATATTTTTTCTTTTTCATCTCCGGAATCGCCACGCTGCCCATGGTGGCGGCCGTAGCCATGCTGTCCCCGCAGATGGAGGCAAACCCGGCGCAGCCAAAGATGGTGGAAATGGCCAGGCCTCCCTTGGCCCTGCCAAAGATGGCCAAGGCTGAAGAAAAAAGCTCGTTGCTCAGGCCGGCGGCAAAGCAGAGGAATCCCATGCCCACGAAGAAGGGTATGACGATAAGGACATAATCGGTTGCGGCCCCGAATATGGCCATATTCACCGAGCCCACCGCTGCGGTAAAACTTTTCAAATACCAGGTCCCGATGAGGCCGACAAAGCCCATGGCCACCCCGATGTTGAAGCCCAGAAACAGGAAGAGCATTAGAAAGGCTACGCCCAGGATCCCGGCGGTTAGGAAGGCCATCTTCACGGAAAAAACTTTGAGGATCATGGGCAGGAAAATAAGCGCAGCCGTCACCAGGAGTATGAATAACAGCCAGGCCAGCGGGGCGGAAAGGGATTGAAATATCTTGGACTGGGCTTCGATAAACTCAATCAAAAGAACCAGCACCATCAGGGCGCAACCGAAGGCAGCGATGATCACGAAGGGATAGATCGGTACCTGGGAAACGTAAAATAACTCCTTCAGGACATAGGCATCCTTGGCCTTGATCGCATTTTGCCAGCTGATGATCAGAAACACAAAGCCCCCGATGAGGGTTATGATGCTTTGCATGACCAAACCTGTCCTTTGGGATACCTTATTAATAAACATATCTACCTTGACGTGCCCCCCCTTGGTCTGGGTGTAAGCCAAGCTCAGAAAGACAACCACGGAGAGCAAAAATTGCTCGATTTCAAGGACTTCCGGAAAAGATCGATCTGTAATAAGGCGCCAGAGGATGTCAAAAGCAATCAGGGAGGCCATGATAAAGATAAGTAGAGCACTAAATCCGGCGCAAAATTTGGTGATGGCAAAAGCGACCTTGCTCACCGAAGCGGCGACTGCCTCCAGGGCCTTGCCTATTCTAATCTGGCTAGAACTGCGGTTTTCTGCCAAGTTGTTCATTTTTCCTCCTACCCGAATTTAAAGGAATTCCCATGCCCCATTGGGCCACCCTCGAATCATGCTAATTAATTTCCTGCCTCCGCTTTCTCCCCTCACCCCAGGCCGGGGAAAGGGGAGAAAGCGGAGAGGGAAAAAGAGAATCCCTGTTCAATCCAGGGGGAATAGGCTGTCAGTTAATTTTCATTCCCATCCGTCCCTGTTTCCACCACTCATCAATGGGTGATGGCTTCTTGCGGGCCTTCTCGGCAATTGCCAGGGCCTTGTTGAGCAGAGCCTGACCATTGATGTTCTTTTCTTTGATCTTGGCAATCCACCTGTCGTATTGCGGTTGGGTTGCCTTCCTCCAGGTTTCGCGTTCCTGCTGGGAAAATTCATAGAATTGGTCCCCTCTTTTTTTCAACTCCTCGATCACCCACAAGCCTTCATTTTCCAGGGTATGGGCGCAAAGACGGCTAAAGGAAAGGCCCGTGTCATTGAAGACCTTCTGGACATCCGGAGGAAGCTTCTGCCAGGTCTCAAGCCGCATGGCCGCGACAAAAGGTCCAGCCCCAAGCTTCAATATCGTGTAATACCTAGCTAATTCGACGATCTTAAAGGAACGCAGGGGTGCATTTGGGAAAATAACACCGTCCGCCATCCCCCTCTGCAGGGAAAGATAAATATCCTCGGATTTTTGAAACTGAGGCGCGGCCCCTAATATACGCAAAGTCTCGACGGACGCCGCCGCAGCCCCTATGATCTTGCGCCCTTTCAGGTCTGCAAGAGTCTTAACCAGGGGAGGTTTGGTCAGGGCCAAATTCGTGGTGTCCGTCCCAAAAAAACCTAGTACCTTAATCTTGGAAAATTCCTGCTTGAACTCAGGAATGGTCTGATACATCTCCCAGGCCGTATCCGAGAGATGGACGGAACCATCCACCATGAATGGGTGGGTCAGGAGGTCGGCAAGCGGGAAGATATGGGGAAAGGCATAAATGGGGACGACGGAAATATCCGTAAGACCGCTGATCATGGCGTCATAAAGCTGGTCGGCCTTGGCCAGGGTCCCTCCGGAGAACCAGGTGATCTTGACCTTGCCTTTGGTTAGCTTGTTGACCTCGTTGGCCCACAATTCATAGGCATCCTTGTTCAGGCGATGGGTCGCCGGGTGAAGGTTGGCTGCCTTGAGTTCGATCACCTCCTGGCAAACAGCCGGCTTCGGAAACAAAAAGGCGATCGTCCCAAAGAGAAAAACGACTATTGCGATAATAGCCAAACAATCCTTTTTACTTCTCATAACAATTTTTCCTTTCTTAATAAAGATACCAAGATTCCAAGTCGGGCCGATGTTCAAGGAGGAAACTCCATAGCCACCGGCTCGGGTGCCGACAATTGTCTCGTTTCCAAAGGTTATGCTTGGTTCATCTAATAGGATCGGCTCCCTATTCAATATTTTTCCCCACTTTGTTATTATTTAAGCTAAATCCATGCCAAAAAAACCATGAGGATTATAAATTAATAAGATATTGTTTTTATTAAATTAATTTATTTATTGGGGAAAGTAGACGAATGAGAAAGGAGAAGGAAAATTTGGATATATCCTAATATTGCTATATATCCAAATTCTGCGAAAACTTGCGGATACCTAATTTCTTCATGCGCGATAGGAGGGTATATGGATTGATATCGAGAATAATGGCAGCGCCCTTTTCTCCAAAGATTCGCCCTCCGGTCTGGTTCAGAATACCCAAAATATAGTTTCGTTCCATATCCTCCAGGGTCAGCCTTGGGCCGATCTCGGAAACCGGTTCGTCCGGGATCTTGATCCGAAGAACAGGGCCTTGGGCCAGGATTACCGCTCGTTCAACCACATTGCGCAATTCCCTCACATTACCCGGCCAGGGGTATCGCTGCAGTCCCTCCATATCTTTCTTGGAAATCCGTTCAATATTCTTGCCGAAACGTTGGGTAAACTCGTTGGCAAAAGCGTCGACCATAAAGGGAATGTCAGCCGTGCGGCTGCGGAGAGGAGGTATGGTGATAGAGAAGACGTTCAGGCGGTAATAGAGATCCTCACGAAAGGACCCTGTTTTGACGGCTTTAGCCAAATCCCGATTAGTAGCGGCGATGATACGTACATTGACCTGGATGCTTTTCGGGCTGCCCAATCTCTCGAATCGGCCGTCCTCGATCACGCGCAGGAGTTTGGCCTGGAGGTTCGGTGGTAATTCACCTATTTCGTCGAAAAATATGGTCGAGCCATCGGCTATCTCAAACCGGCCCAACTGCTTCGAGATAGCCCCGGTGAAAGCCCCTTTTTCATGGCCGAACAATTCGC
This sequence comes from Deltaproteobacteria bacterium, assembly GCA_016208255.1. Lineage (GTDB taxonomy): Bacteria > Desulfobacterota > RBG-13-43-22 > RBG-13-43-22 > RBG-13-43-22 > RBG-13-43-22. The sequence continues at coordinate 26,914 of JACQYK010000206.1, forward strand.
TTTCGATAAGTGAGGGGGGAATACCGGCGCAATTGATACAGACCAGGGTGCGCTCTTTTCTGGGGCTGAGCCCATGAATGGCCCGGGCCACCAGTTCTTTACCTGTCCCTGTCTCGCCCAGAATAAGAACGGTTGAATCCGTCCGGGCTACTTGTTCAATCTGGTTCAGTATTTTTTTAAGGCCATCGCTTTGGCCTATGATCTTTCCTTGTCCTTGAATAACCCTGATCTCCTTTTGCAGGAATAAGTTTTCGGCCTCTATTTGATTTTTTAGCTTCAAAATTTCTTCCAAAGCGTGTTTCAAGTTGTTTTCATGGTTCTTTCTTTGTAAGGCGCCGGATAAAAGAGTACCGACCAGGAGCATTCTGTTGATCATGGCGTCCGGAAAGGATCTCTCGACCAGAAAAGATCCGAAAGCCACGAACCCGATAACCTTTCCTCCGGCGAGCAGGGGTATGATAATAATGGACCGAAGATTGTGTTTTTTTAGAAATTCCCTGTCTGTCTCTGCCTCGGGCGGAAGATCAGAGACCCTCTCCAGTTTGAGCGGCTTCTTATTGTTTACTAAAAAATTTAAGATCCAAGGAACGTCTTTCTGATCATATTCTATCTGCCTGATAAAGCCCGGTTTGGCCCAACAGTGTGTTCCCATCAACTGTTCATCCTCTTTCGTCAACTGGAAGAGGGTCGCCCGATCAAATTCCAGGAATTCGACCAGTTGGCGGAGGGCCACTTCGATATGATTATCAATATATTCCACCGGTAAATTAATGAAAGTTGCGGCGATATCAGCCATCAGAGCTTCAAACTCGAGCCGTTTCGTCTCGTTATTTTCCATGGCGTCCCTAATATTGTCTGAGTCAGGTAAAAATTTTTATATCCATATTTATATTTTAAAGGGGTTCATTTTAGTTATCGAATTTTTCGATATCTGGTTTATTAATTGTCTCATTATATACGACATAACTTCAAAAAAACTCAAATAAATTAAAGGCACCTAAAGCTAAGCATTGCAAAGGATATATTTTTAATCGAGTGTTTAAAAATTCAGTCTTTGACTTTAAAGACCGAAAGGGTATTCATCGGTCCTCCTTATCCTTCGATGGTGATGATCTAACGATATACGTCGATCAATCGAGGGACGGCTACCCCTTATATCAAATTGAGATCGATTAAACGGAGAAGGGACCCAATGATGAAACCAAGGTACTTTGCACTGATTAGGAATGATATCCATTCCGGTAACAAGCCACTATTGCTTACAAGCACTGGCAGGAATCCGGACTTTTTAAAGGCTTTGACACATATATTAAGCAGCACTTTGCCAAATCCTCTTCTGATCCGAAGTTAATAAAGGAATGGATACGGAGTAGGATTTCCAAAGAGAGGGCCAGAATTAAGGGAAACACACCCAACGAGACCACGCCTTAACCGTCCGCCGACCCCCAGTCTGCCAAAAGTTATCAGGAACTTCTCAATCCGAGGGGACATCCTATATTGTCTTTTACTCTTGTACAAAATAGGTTTCGCCAGCTCAATAGCGAAGTGCAACACTTGGGCAAGCAGAAAGGTCCATACGGATTCTCACCCCATTGGTGCTGTCTCGGTACAGAAAGGAATGAGGCAAGAGAGCTCCCGTGGGCTAACCCTCGATTCCGAGTCTTGGAGTAATTTCAACCTTCCGTGGGGCAAGACTTCCAGCATCCCTCTTGGGGTTAAAAGTAATTGACGGAATAAGTTCTTCCGAGTAGGTGAATCCCTCGGTTTCCCGGACATCCCCGTATTTGGCCCGCAATTCATCCAGGGGACCGGTGTCTATGGCCTGCAAAGGGCAACTGATAACACAGATCGGTTTTTCCCCCTCGGTCAATCGGTCCAGGCACAAGTCACATTTCTGCATTCGGGCATTGGCTTCCTCTCCGAATTGCGGGGCCTGATATGGGCAGGCTTCCAGACATAGACCGCACTGATCCTTACCCAGGCAGGTTTCCCGGTCGACGGTGACAATACCGTCTTCCGGACGTTTGGTAACCGCCTGCTCCGGGCAGACTGAAACGCAGGCGGGATTTGAACAATGATTGCAGGTTAGCGGAAGAAAGGCCACGAATAAATTCGGATACCGGCCTTTCTCTATGGTTTTGACCCGGATCCAGCTGGCCGGGCCGGCCGGAACATCATGCCAGTCTTTACAAGCCACGACACAGGCGAAACAGCCCATGCAACGCTTTTCATTGATATAGAATCCGTATTGCATATTTTATTCAACCCCCTTTTCTATTTCAACCAGGGCCGTATGGGGAGTAAAGGCGCCGCCCGGAGAAATTACATTTTTGGTAAGTACGTTGGCACAACCTCCATAGTCGATCCCTTTCTCGTCCGGATTATACCAGGCCCCTTGAGGAAGGGCGACCACACCCGGCATAATCCTTTCGGTCACTCTGGCCGGAATTCTGACTTCTCCCCGGTCATTGAAAACCCGGACCAGATCACCCTGCCGGATCCCTCTGGCCTCGGCATCGATAGTATTCAAGGAAATCGATTGGGTTTGCAGCTCCCGCAGCCAGGGCAGGTTATCGAACTGGCTATGGGCCCTTCTTTTGAAGTGGGGGGTAATGAGTTGCAAGGGATATTTTTCAGCCAGCGGATCATTCAGGCTCTCCCAGGTTTCCAGATAGGTAGGGACGGTTGGTATCAGGGGATCGTTTATTTTAGCAATTATTTCTGAGTCAATTTCTATCCGGCCTGAAGGTGTCCGGAAGGCCGGAGGCGGCGATTTTTCATCTTCCGGCTGGGCGGCCTTTACCCGGTAGATCCCGTCCTTTTTAAGAGAATCAAAATCGGGCAAGGGAATTTCTTCGGATATTTGGGTCAGGATATGCTTGACCCACTCTTCATCCGATTGATCGCCATAGTCGGTCAGGCCGAGTTTCAAGGCCAGGGCCTTACAGATTTCGAGTTGGGATTTGGATTCCCCCAGGGGCTCTATGGCTTTATTGAGGAGACCGTAAACGCCGCCGCCCCTGGGGGCCATAATGTCATTCCGCTCCAAAAAGGTACAAACCGGTAAAACAATATCGGCAAATTTGGCCGTGGCCGTCATAAACTGCTCGGTCACCAGGATGAAATCCAATTTTTGAAAGGCTTTAATGGTCTTATTGACCTCTCCGAGTTGATTCAGGTAATTGGTGTTGGATAGCCAGACCATTTTGTAGTCGTTCGGATACCCGCCGTCTTTCCCTTTAAGGATGGCATCGGCGAAAAGGCTGATGTTGACCCGGGCGCTGGAGTTGACACTGGTCCCCCGGTAGGGGAGGGCGTTCCGACGCAGGGGGGGCCCGATTTCAACCTGATTCGGCGGACTGGAAAATTGAGGATTATATTTCAGGACTTTGGTCGGGGTCGGTTGCCAGTTCCGGGGTTGCCAGTTGCCGGTGATGGCCTCCAGTGCGGCGGCGGCCCGGTGGTATTGCTCTCCATAAGCCGTGCGCCCGGGTCCAATACTGGTCACCAGGGCGGCCGGTTTGTTGCGGGCATAGGCGCGCGCCAGATCGGCAATGGCCGCGGCCGGGACGGCGCTGATGGCTTCGGCCCATTCCGGGGTCTTGGCCACCCCGTCTGCAATGCCAAAGACGTAGTCTTTGAACTGGTCAAGGCCCACGGTGTAAGCCTCGATGAAGTCCTTGTCCTGCAGGTTCTCCTTGAGGATGACATAAGCCATGGCAATCAGAGCGGCGGCATCAGTTCCCGGCCGTATGGGAATCCACCGGTCAGCGAAAGTGGCCGCCGAGTCCGTATATCGGGGATCGACGCAGATAATTTCGGCCCCCGCCTCTTTGGCCTGTGTCAGATATAAGGGAACATTGGTCCCTTGTTCTGTGGTGACAGGGTTCCAGCCCCACATGATGATGAGCCGAGATTTAAGATATTCTTCAGGGCTATGTTCGGTTTGGGTGAACTTGCGCCGCAGTCCATAAGTCACCCCTGCGGAAAAAGAGGCCCCTTCATGGGAAATGAAACCCCAGGGAGCGGTATATCCTCCAAACTGGCACAACAGTCTATGAAAAGCCCCGACATGATGCAGGGTATGAGGATCGCACATGGAACAGAAGTGAAGAATAGCGGCATTTCCGTAAGCGGTTTTGATGCGTTTCATTTGCCCGGCCACGGTTTCCAAGGCCTCGTCCCAGGAAATTCGGCTAAACTCGCCGGACCCCCTGATTCCGCTTCTTTTGAGGGGGTAAAGAAGCCGGTCTGGGGCATAAACCCTTTGGCGGTAGGCATGCCCCCGGGCGCATAAACGGGGTTTATTTTCCCCATCGCCGGGTTCAATCCGGACGATCCGGTTTTCTTTTACATGTATTTTCATTTCGCAGGTGCCGCCGCAGTGGCTGCTGCAAATGGACCGGATAATTTTTTCTTTATCACTCTTGTCGGGCACTATTCTTTCCCTCCGATCTTTTTCCCTTAGTCTGATAAAAGGTTTTGAGACTAATCATTGATCCGGTCTATTTTCATCCGGCTTCGTACGGAAGCCTTCTCTAGGGAAACGGTGACCAATCGAATCCCTTTCTTTCTTTTATAGAAGGATGGAAAGAGTATAAGGAAAGAAAAGGGGGGGATCAAGGGAAAAAAAATGAAAAGCAAGGAGAGGGGGGCACCCGTTGAGTATATAAGGGTTAATGTATTCCATTTGGGAACCCGGAATCCAGTTCTTGAATCTTAAGAGAGGACTGTGGTATAAATCAAGTCCTTAATTTCTGTTTGAAAGGAGTCATCCATGGACCTCCTGGAGGCGGTAAATTCGCGAAAAAGCATCAGAGGGTACAAAAGCGATCCTGTCCCAAAAGAAATATTGAAAGAGATTCTGGAGGTGGCCGTTCGGGCCCCCTCTGCCGACAACAGTCAGCCCTGGGAGATTACCGTCATTGCCGGGCCGGTATTGAAAGAAATAGCGGAAGCGAATGTGGAGGCTTTAAATTCAGGCCGGCCTGCTGCACCGGACGTGTCTCACAAACCTTATGAGGGAATCTACCGGAATCGTCAGATAGAGGTGGGTAAAAAGATTTTTGAATTGATGGATATCTCCAGGGGAGACCAGGAAAAGCGGAAGGCCTGGATTTCAAGGGGATTTCGCTTTTTCGATGCACCGGCCGCTTTTATTCTGGCAGCCGATGAATCCCTCGATCCGGCACGGGCGGCTTCGGACATCGGCGGTATTGCCCAGACTATCTGTCTGGACGCGCAGCATTATGGGCTTGGAACCTGTATTACCTCCCAGGGGGTGTTGTACGCTGATATCGTCAAGCAATTTACCAGGATACCCAAGACCAAAAAGATCTACTGGTCGATTTCGATCGGTTATCCCGATTGGGATTTTCCGGCTAACCAGGTCAAAACCGGCCGGGAACCACTCCAGGTCAATACTACCTGGCTGGGTTTTGATGAATAAGGAACCAGTAGCCTGCTTTCACCTTTCTCGGGGGCCGGGAGTGATGCGGAAACGATTAGTCTCAAATCCTATTTTCGGACTAACATAAGAATGAACAATAGGCTGAACATGGTCAGCGGCGCGATCTAAGAAGTGATTCACGGTTTGACTTTTAGTATTCCAAACGTCTTTTTAAGACTTTACAAATAATATTTTTATTGATATCATTATCATCAACCATGTCGATCCTGATGGCGAGGAGGTATCTGAAATGGAAACTTCTCAGAAAACTTCAACTCCCAGTCCTAGGTTCAATTGGGTGAATAAAACCCCCCGGGAACACCGAAAAGCCCATGAAAGGAAGTACCATTTCAATAACCTGGCCAGGGCTTACCGAAGCTGGCTTGTCCCTTACGTAAAATCGCGCATCTTTTCCGGGGAATTTCGACCGGTTTTGTCTTTCCTCTATACAGACCTTAATTGCAACATCGATTGCCACTATTGCTACGCGAATAAGAGCATGCCGGGTATGACCAGGCAGGTGGCCGAAGATTCCGTTGACTGGCTCAACTCCAGAGGCTGTAGGGTATTGGCCTATATGGGTGGGGAGCCGTTGTTGCGCAAACGATTCGTTATTGACCTGACCCGCTACGCCGTTGAGAAGGGTTTTTTTGTCTACCTGCCCACCAATGGCATCCTCCTTGACAGGGATTTTGTTGATGAAATAGGCGAGGCCGGGGTTTCCACCATCAACCTGGCTGTCGACACGGTCGACTACCGGGAGGGATTACCCAAATACTTTGAGCGTATCAAACCGCAGTTTGAATATCTGGTCCAGCAGGAACACAAGTATGGTTACATCACTTTTTTTAATATCAACATCACTGAAAACAATATGGAAGATGTCAGAAAGCTGACCGAGATCGCCCATAGCTACGGCATAGCCTCGGATTACCATATCAATGAACCTCCTCTGATCAGGTACGATTACTTCAAACATGAACAGGATGGAGGATGGATCAAAGAAGAGAAATACCAGGCGGTGGACGAGGTGATTGACTGGCTTATCGAAAAAAACCGGCAAGGCTATACTATGGTCAACTCTCTGGAGCACCTACAGAGTATGAAGCAGTTCATCCGCCATCAACTGCCCCCCTGGCCCTGTCAAGCCGGGCAAATCACCATGATTATTCGACTTGACGGCAGTTTTGCCCCCTGTTTTGAACTCTACGGAGACATGGAGGACTGGGGGAATATTTATGAAGGACCTAAATTTGATCCTATCAAGCTGGATGAACGAAAGCGGATCTGCAGCCGACACTGCCTTTCGACCTGCAACTTTCAGGGATACCATTACACCCGGTCCAGTCTGTATACCCTCCAGTGGCTGGCCAAGCATGCCTATGCCCGTTTCATGGGCGTGTCTTAAGGCCCGATATTCCGAGTAGCCGACCCACCCCTCTAAGTAGGATGGCCCATCTCCTTGATGCGATATAAAATTTCCTATGACTTTTTGATGCTGGAGGCCGACTCCAGGGGTGCCGAACTTTAACTCATGGAAAATAAAAGGAGAATAATATAATGAAAATCGGCTGGATCGGGACAGGCGTCATGGGTAACTCCATGGCCGGGCATTTGCAGAAGGCCGGGCATGAATTATATATTTATAAGATTTTCAGTAGATTAATCTGATCTGAATTTTTGAATATCTTCAGCACAATACTATGAATGACTACAATCCAAACCGCAAAGAATACGATCCGCGAATGCACTCGGCCGAGCATATTTTAAACCAAACGATGGTGCGTATGTTCAACTGCGGGAGAGCGTTCAGCGCCCATATCGAAAAGAAGAAGTCAAAATGTGATTATCGTATCGATCGGGATCTTACGGAAGAAGAAGTTTTGGCCATCGAAAATAAAGTCAACGAAATCATCCAAGCTGACCTTCCCATTAGGGAACACCTGCTGAGCCGTGAAGAGGCAGGTAAAGTAGTTTCACTGGCTAAACTTCCAGAGGAGGCAGGAGAGAGCGTGCGAATTATCAGCATCGGTGATTATGATGTATGCCCCTGCAGCGGTCTTCACCCTCTGACGACCCGAGAAATAGAAAGGTTCAAAATCATATCCACTAATTATACGAATGGTAGCTTACGAATTAGATTTAAACTGGTGTGAATGAATTCCTGAGATCCCCAGGTAGGCCTCATCCACCACCAGGTCCCTTCCACATCCGAAATTGTGCAACTCCGGGGAACCTCTCTGGCTTTCGGGGATACATAGCCTATCGTTTTGACTTCGACCCCCGTGAATTTATTCCAATTCTTTCCTGAGTTCTTCTTTTTTTATCTTGCCGGTGGCGGTTAAGGGAAAATCACTTATGATCCTGATAAGCGGCACTTTGTAGGTCGCCATATTTTTTTTACACCATTCTGTTAATTCCTGGGCGGAGATCTTTCCTTCAAAGTCCGGTGTCACTTTCACGAAGGCGAACGGCACTTCGCCCTTGTCCGGATCGGATTTGCCGATGACGGCGCTGCCGGCCACCGCCGGGTGCCGGCCCAGAAGAGTTTCGATTTCGGATGGGAAAACGCTCATACCTCTCATTTTTAACATTTCCTTCCGCCGGCCCAGGAAGTGGAGATAACCTTCTTCATCCAACAAGCCTATGTCGCCGGTGGACAGCCAGCCGTCTTTGATCGACTTTGCCGTTTCTTCCGGGCGCTTCCAATAGGCCTTCATCAGGGAGGGGGTTTTAATGACGATTTCTCCCTCCTGTCCCAGGGGCACAAGCTTTCCCGTATCGAAATCAACGATCTTAAAAAAGGTGCCGGGCATGGGCAGACCGCAGAATACCGGTTTTGATTTCAGATCCTGGTCATCGGCCTGCATCCCGTTAGTAAAGGTATCAACGGTATGGGTCTCGGTCATCCCGTAAGAAGATTCTTTTAAAATACTTCCGGTCAATTCTTTCCACCGCCGGCGGTATTCCGGGGTCAATTTCTTTATAAAGGAAGAGCATCCTGCCGTTTTAACCGAGGTCAGATCATATTTTTTCAGATTAGGATATTCCATGATTTCCAAATAATTGTCGACCACCCCGCTCATGGTGGTCACCTGGTATCGGTCTATGGCCGTCAAGGCGGCCTCAATATCCCATCGGGCCAGCTGAACCAGGGTCGTTCCCGAAAAGATCGGGGCTATGACTCCTCCGATCTCCCCGGCGATCCAGAAGACCGGAAAGTAACCCAGGCTCACCGGGTTGGGAATCGGCCCTTCCTTTCTGGCTCCCGTAGCGACGGCGCAAGCGGCGGTATAGATCATATCTCTTTGGGTGTGTTCGCACCCTTTCGGCATCCCCGTGGTCCCTCCGGTATAATTCAGGGCGGCTAAATCATCCAACCCCACCTCAACTTGCGGATAGTTCGCTTCCTGTACCGCCAGGGAAGACATCAGATCCAGGGCTCCCGGGCAATCAGGCCCGGCTTCCTGGAGTGTGGCCGGTACGGGAATGGCGGGCTCCTGGGGTAGAAAATCGGAAAAACGGGTGACCAGGACCGCCTGAAGACTGGTCTGATCCTTTACGGCCTGAACGATGGGAAAGAGATGGTCGAGAACCACGATGGCTTTGGCCTCGGTATCATTTATTTCATATAGAAATTCGTGTTCCTTGAACATGGGGTTTACCGGGACGTGAACACAGCCGGCCTTAAGAATGCCATAAAAAGCCACAAGAAATTGGGGACAATTGGGGAGAAAGACCGCCACCCGGTCTCCCTTTCGAAGGCCTTGGGCGGCTAAAAAAGCGGCAAAGCGGCTGCTTAGGTCGTCCAGTTTCTTAAAGGTCAGCTCTTTTCCATAAAATATCAGGCAAACTTTATCCGGGGTCACCCTGGCCCATTCCCGCAAGTAGCCGGTTAAAGGGATCTCTCCCAGGGGGTAGATCGGTTCCCGGGGAAGGTGTGCCGGCCAATTTTTTTCCCACAATCGATTCAGATGTTCAAGATAATCTTTCTCATCCATGATTTCCCCCTTATCTAGAAATTTTTTTAAGCAGCCAGGCCATTCTCTGCCCCAGGGTCTTTACCATCTGGATCCCTTCTTCATCTTTTTCCACTTCCCCGATATTCCGGCCGATGCCGAGGCCTCGCCCGACAATGATCATTTGCCCGGCCAGGAAAAAGTGGTTCATGGAATCCAGGGTATGTATCCCGCCGGTCCGGCGTAAGGCGACCACGGAAGCCCCTACTTTATTTCGATACATGCCCTTGTTGGCCAAAGAAACAAAGCCGGCCCGATCGATCAGGGCTTTCATTTCGGCGGTGACATCGGCAAAATAGACCGGGGAGCCCAGGATAATCCCATCGGCCTTAATCATCTTTTCGATGCATTCGTTGGCAAAATCGTCTTTGACTGAACAGCGGCCGTCCTTGTTTTCAAAACACTTGTAACAGGCCCGGCACCCATGAATCTTTTTCCCGGAGAACTGAACCAATTCCGTTTCCAGCCCTTCTTTTTCCAGTTCCCGGAATAAATGATTGATTAAGATGGCCGTATTGCCGTCCTTCCTGGGGCTGCCGTTAAATCCGACAACTTTCATATTGTTTCCGTCCTTTCTGAGTTATTCGGGAAGCCATGATTTATGTTACCAGCCAATGGCTTATGGAATATGATTGACTTCTGTTGATAAACATGGCAAGCGGTCACTGTGTCGGATTACGTTTATTTTTGCAATACGGTGAGATCGAGCAGGCGGGCACCATGAATGACCCGCAGGATAATTACCCGAGACCTTTCCATTCGAAAGATCGTTCGGTAGTTACCGTAAAGGATGTGCCGATACTCTTTACCTAAATCCCGTGATTCGGGAATAACCGGGCACCTGGCCGGAAATTTTTCCAGGGAATCGATTTGCCTTTCAATTTCTTTTACCCAATTTTCTGCGGCCGTTGGATTATCTGAGGCAATATAGCGGAAGATGTCCATGATGTCGGATTCGGCGACCCGGGTGATCTCAACCCGATACTTTGGCACTGCTTTTCAGCTCCTTTAAAAATGCGCGGGCCTTGCGAGTTCGGTGTTCCCTCACGTCTCCTTCCGCTTCGGTCAACAACAGTCCCAGGTTTAATGATTTCAGTTTGTTTTCAAAGACCTCCACGTCCAGCAATACGGCGTCCGGCCGGCCATTGACGGTTACAATAATCGGGCGCCCGGTATCGTGCATTTGCTTAAAAATTTCATTCGTTTTTTTCTTCAGGTCAGAAACCGACTTGATGTCCTGGGAAATACTTAAGGTCAAGAATATCACATCCTTTCTTATACTTTATTTAGTATTGGATAAGATATCATATTTCATCCCAAGAATCTAAAGAAATTTTATCAATTTAGGTTTTTTAAAAAAGCACAGCAAATCCTTTTTTTGCCTCAAACAACAACAGGACAAGAGGAAGACGACTTGTCTTTCCTCCTGCTGTCAGGCCCGTTGGGCACTAATTTTCCCTCTTGCTCGCTCCCCCCAGTCTCATATCTGGCTATAGCCCGTCCCCTTGATCTCAAGGCCGCGGCCTTCGGCCTTTTCAATCCAGCCGAACTCCTTCAGGATGGCTTGGCTGTAGGTGACCCGGCCGGTGATTTTATCCAGGGGTTCCGTGGCCAAAAGAAGAATAGCCCTGGCCATGATTTCGGGAGGCTCCCCCCTGGGATCATCATAGCCGGTCACCAGTTTGTGATAAACCGTACCGGGAGTGGGAACCACTTTGGAGGGGGAAAGGCAGGCAACCGATATCCCATATTGATAGACCTCCTGGGCCAGTCCTTGGGTGAACCGCTCCAGGGCCGCCTTGGTCGCCCCGTACATGGTCCCCCCGCTGCCCGAATTTTGATAGGGGCCACGGCCGGGACCAATGGCCGCTCCGGAGGAGACATTGACGATAGCCCCCCGGCCGCGCTCGATCATGTCCGGCAAAACCTTTTGCGACAGCATAAACGGTCCATGGACATTGACGGCAAAGGCCCGGACCCAGCGCTGAACAGGGTAATCCTTTATGGGGATATAATAATTCAAAGCGGCATTATTCACCAAAACCTCCACCGGACCGAATTCTTTACGGGCAACATTCACTAAATTCTGGCAACTGCTCTCGGAAGATACATCGGTTTGAACCCCAAGGGCCTCTCCTCCGGATTTTCGAATTTCCGCCACGGTTTCGTTGAGGGACCCACCCAGCTTATGTTCTCCTTCTCCAAGGGTACGGGCGGCACAAACCACCTTGGCCCCTTCGGCGGCAAAAAGGGTGCTGATTGCCTTACCAATACCGCGGCTGGCGCCGGTAACCACAGCCACTTTTCCATCCAGCTTGCCCATATTGACCTCCACTGTTATAATAAATTTTAATTCCCCTGCGGGGGCACCACGAAACATAAAAAATTGACTTTCGCCGAACGCTGAACGCTGAACGGCAAACGGTATTTTCTATTAACCTTGATTACTACCGGCCTATTTTCCCCTTTTTTATAATAAAAAGTCAACGGGCGATTTATTCTTGACCGCCCTCGGTGCTTATTTTATACTTTTTCCCCATTAGCGGGAAATTGAACGTTTTTCAAAGCTCCCTCTCCGTCACTCCCAATGGGGATTTCAAAATTATGCACGGCTTCAAATCCAGATTGAAAGTTTTCCTTATAATTTTTTGCGCCCTGATGATCCTGGGAACTCTCGGGTTTATGGCCATTGAAGGCCGCTCTCTGGTCGACTCCTTTTATTACGTCATCGTCACGATCGCTACCGTGGGCTATGGGGATGTCCACCCGGTAACCATCCCGGGTAAAATTTTTACTATCGCCCTTATTGTTATGGGTGTGGGCACTTTTCTCGGAGTCATCGGCAACATCACCGAACTCATGCTGGCCAAACGCGAATTTGAAACCCGCATGGAAAAGCTGAACATGGTTATCGGCGTCTTTTACAGCGAATTGGGTTTGGGACTGCTCGGACATTTTTCCCGATACGATCCCGATTTTGACAGGATAAGACCGGACCTTTTGGTCAAGGCCAAATGGAGTGAGGGAGATTTTGATAAGGTGGTGAAAGATTCTCTTCATCATCAATATGGAGTGGACATGACCAAGGTGGATCTGGTCCTGCTTAAAGGTCTCCTTCTCGATAAAAGGGATTTTCTTTTAAGGCTGCTTGAAAATCCGGTCCTCCTTGAACACCAATCATTCACCGATCTTCTCCGGGCTGTATTTCATCTGACCGAGGAACTGGCTTACCGCGGTTCTGTTGTAAATCTACCCAAAGCCGATACCGACCACCTGGCCAGTGATATCAAAAGGGCTTATCACTTGATCGTAAGCGAATGGATTTCCTATATGAAATACCTGAAGAACAACTATCCCTTTCTTTTTTCCCTTGCGCTAAGGACCAATCCTTTTGATCCGGCCGCTTCGGTGGTCATTACCGACCTTCAGATGCCTGTGCAGGGTCTTTAAGCAAAGGAACGTCCCTTATTCTTGTTGACAAGGATTTTAAGTTTTGACAAAATTATTCAACCATTCCAGGACATCTGAAGAAGTTATAGAGGTCAAGGGGATCAAGGAGGGGACCTTTAACAAGATCAGGGCTTCAGTACAATTCAGTAAGCGGAGTGTTATCCGGCCGCGTTTATAATATTATTCTGATTTGAAAGGAGGAAGTTCAAGATGAAGAAATTGCTTTTGGTGGTTGCTGCGATAATGATCGGTTCCTCATTGGTTTTTGCGGCCAGTACGAAGACCTACCAGGTCACCGGGCCGGTACTGGAAATGAAGGATGGAATTATTATCGTGGAGAAGGGAAAAGAAAAATGGGAGATCGCCAAGGATGCCGTTACCAAAGTGACCGGCGATCTTAAGGTCGGCTCCAAGGTAACCATCGAGTATACGATGAAAGCTGTGACCATTGAGGTCAAGGACGCCGGGAAGAAGGCAGAACCCAAAAAAGCGGAACCGGCCAAGAAGTAAGACAACTTAACGTCAATATCCGATAATGGCCCAAACCGTTGAGCGGGAAGGGCCATTATTTTTTCGGTTCCGGATGGGTAGGGGGTCCCTTCGACCTTAGACGGCCGGATTGGGGCCTCTGTTCTTCTTGGTAAAGGATTAGATTCTGAAATCATAAGTCTGAGAATTTATCTCATACTTTCGGTACTGAGATCCCCCTTGGTCCGTCACGCAATTTCAAATCGGTTTGGTTAGGATTTGAATCTAAAACGAATCAACGATATCAGCCTCAAATGGAAGCTAATCATTCCTTTTCTCTTCCTGACGGCTATGGGGGCGGTTACCCTGTTTCTGGTTTCCTATCGCTTTCAAACCAGCCTGATCAACGTCAATGAAGACCAGCGGCTCAGAAATCTGTACCAGGCTTTCCTGAATAATGTCAGTTTCAAGAAAGATATGGCCATGAGTCTGGCCACTCTGACGGCCCGGAACCCGGAGGTGGCTGCGGCCCTGGCCCGCAGGGATCGCCAAAGACTGGTAACCCTTCTTGCCCCGGCCTATAAAACTCTGGAGCGGGATTTCGGGGTCCGGCAGTTTCATTTGCATGTGCCGCCAGCCACTTCCTTCCTCAGGCTTCATGCCCCGGGACAATATGGGGAAAAAATGGAAACCTACCGGGCGACCATCAACCGGGCCCGGGAGACCGGCCTGGGTGTAGGGGGGATAGAAATGGGGAGCCTGGGTCTGAGTATCCGCAGTGTGGTCCCTGTTTTTCACCAGGGCCGCCAGGCAGGTACTGTGGAATTCGGTTTATCTCTGGAAAAGCCGCTGCTGGAAGAGTTTAAAAAAAATTATATCGCGGAAGCGGGTCTTTATCTTCCAGGGAATACTGATCCGGAAATGCCTCGGGTATTTGCCGCCACTACGGACCAGCCTCTGCCGCCGGTAAATCTATTTAATCGCCTTCTTCGTTCCGGAGAGGTGATGATCCGACCGGAAAATCTGGGCACTCGGAAAATGACCGCCATTTACGGGCCGGTTCGGGATTTTTCAGGAAAGATCATCGGACTGGTAAAAATCAGTGTGGATGGCAGCCCCGCCCAGGCCCTGCTCCAGCGGTATGCCCTGGTGGCGGCCGCCTGGGGATTGGGGGGTCTGATTGTCTCTATCGCCTTTGTCTGGTTCATTTCCGTTATCTTTACCCGGCGTATCGAAGAGGTCATAAAGGGGGCCGATGAAATTGCTTCCGGCCGTCGTGATACCCGATTGCCGGTAAAAAGTGGAGACGAACTGGATGTCATGGCCCGGGCCATCAATCAAATGTTGAGGTCTCTGGATGCCTCTCAGCTTCGTCTCAAAGAGTATGCCCAGAATCTGGAGCTGATGGTGGAACAGCGGACCCGGAGCCTCCAGGAATCCGAACAGACCTACCGCACCCTGGTGGAAAACGTACCCTCGATTGTTTATATGGTCGAGCCTAACGGGAACACCCTGTTTTTAAATCGAGCATCGGAATTGATGATCGGCCTGCCTCCGGAACAGTTGAGCGGGTCCTATGAAAATTGGGCCAGGCATATTCACCCTGATGACCGGAACAGGGTCTTAATCCTCCGTGAGGAAAGTCTGCAACAAAAGCAGGAAATCCGTGCCGAATACCGGCTGGTTCACCGAGACGGGACATTGATTTACTGCTTTGACCATGCCGTTCCAATTTTTAAGGAAGATCGGGATTTTTATCGGATGGAAGGCATCATCATTGATGTAACCCCTCAAAAGGAACTCCAGGAGAAAAGTCTGCAAGCCCAGGAATTGGAAACCCTGGGGCAGATTTCAACCCGTCTGGCTCATGAACTACGAAATCCCTTGGCTTCCATCGGGGGGTTGGCCCGTCGGATCGTCAAATCTTTTGAAGCTTCTGATAACCGGGCGGAAAAAAGTCAGATGATTCTGGAGCAGGTACAGAAACTGGAAAAGATCCTTAATATGATGCTGGCCTTTATCTCCCCCCAGGCGATCGACCTGAAACCGATCCATTTAAATAGACTGATTCTGCAAGGGATCAAAGAAATGCAAAGAAAATTTCAAGCCACCGTTTTTTCGGTCAAGGTCCGGGTGGACCCGGATCTGGGATTGATTCCGCTGGATGAAGACCTGTTTGAAAGGGCCTTAATGGATCTGATGGAAAATGCCTGGGATCGGATGGGAAGGAAAGGGGAGATGGATTTAATGACCCATAAAAACGGAGAAACCGCCACCATAACACTGGCCTTCCCGGTTCCTTCAGTTTTCCCGGGCGACCTTGAGGATTATTTCTACCCTTTTACAGTCGACTATTCATCGGTGAAAAAAAACACGGATGCGGACCCGCCGGATGTCTCCATTGCCCGAGTGATCATTCACAAACACGGTGGGACGATCAACGTCACCCGAGAGGATGACCACCGTATAAAAATTACCATTGTCTTGCCGCTTCAATAGCCTCCTTCTTCATTTCAAATTTTCCCATTCATCCGTTATGGTGTAAAGAAAGTTTCCATCTGCTGGAAACAACTTTTACGCCCTGTTCATAAAGAATGATCGTTAAAAGTAAAAAAATGCGGTTTGAATTCTATGTCCCGTTCGGCTTTTTGATGCCAGAAGATCAGGATATTTATGAATAAATCGAACAAACCTTCGATATAGGTCTTCTTCCGCAATGAGCGGAAATAATTATTTTGGAGGTTGGTATCATTTTTGCGAATCCTATAGATAAGAGATATCAGCGGGGACGCAACCAGGAGCTGGAAACCGTGAAGAAAAGAATTGTTGAGGATAAAAGGATTTTGATTGTGGATGAAAATCCAAATATCCTTAATGTCTTAGAGAAAGAAACCCGGAAAACCGGCCTGAACTATCATTTTGATAAGGCCGACACTTTTTCTCGGGCTGTCGATTCATTGTTCTCCAAAAGATATGATCTGGTGATACTCGATTTTCCGGGAATTCGAGGTCCTTATCTTTTAAATTTGGCCTTCCTGCGAGAGATACCGGTTGTTTTACTGGTCTCTAATAACTTATTCCCCTTGGAAGCGCATTACTTTCAGGAAAAAGGAATCAAGGGACTTCTGCCCAAAGAGAAGATAATGGAAATTATTCCGGCTCTTGAAAATCTTTTTTCTTCATAGATCTCCTCCGCCCCGTTTGGCAGGTTATGAGGAATGATTTTTCCCCTGAATTTAACCCTTATCATCAACTAAGCACTTATGCCCCTGCGGGGCGCCATGAAACATGAAAATTGGGGTTCTCCGAACTCCCAACAAAAAACTCGATCTCTCGCCCGCTCCGCTAGAGTCCGCAGAGATCACTGAGGACGAATTGATTTTTTCATTGCGGTTGAGAGGACCGCAATGAAAAACCGGTCC
>JACQYK010000207.1 GCA_016208255.1 Deltaproteobacteria bacterium
GCGCATGACTCGGGGCCGATGCGGCTGGCTTGGCCTTCATCGTATGGAACTTTCATCCACTACTTTCTGCCGGTCTCCCGGCGCTTCTGCGTCGGTGGCAAATAAAATAGAACTGTAATGCCCATGAATTATCATTTCAAAAAACGGGAGCGGGTCTCATATAAAAAAGGCCCGATATCTTCCCGGTTGAATACTTCATAATGAAGGTCCTTCCCTTTGAAATGCATAAAATCCAGGAAGCTTCGCCACCGACTCGGGAACCCTGGAGGAAGTTTCAAAGCTTTTTTGCTCTTGAAAAGGATGCTCAGGAGAACATCCACATCACCCCAGAACCATCTGGTTTTTACCCCGATCCGGTAATCCCGGATCGGAGAAATCTTTTCCCCAACAGCAATCTTGGCCAGAATTGTTGGGAAATCAACCCCCGAATCAATGGCCAGTTGCAGAGAGCCCCAAAACCGACCGTTGATTTCCATAAGTTTATACTGCCCTGTACTTGATTCCCTTTTAAACTCAACCATAGCGACTCCCTGCCAGTTAAGAGTCTTCAAAAGACGTTTGGAATAATCCCTTAACTCAGGCTGCATAAAAATGCTCTCCCGGAGGACGCTTACCCCTCCCGAAGGAGGTTTTTCCCGGAGCCGCTTGTGGCTGAAAGCAGCAACGACTTCTCCTCGATCTATACAGAGGAATACCCCTACTCCCTCTCCTTGAACTCTCTCCTGGAGGAGGAGGGGAAATTCTTTGTGATCTCCGGATTCTGCAAGGATAGCCTTCAGCTCCTTCTCGTCCTTGGCGTAAAGAACCCCCGAAATTTTCCAGCCGGTTTCCGTGCGAATTCGAGAACGAGAAGGTTTTACCACGATGGGGTAACCAATGGAACAGCAGTGGCTATAAGCCACCTCCAGGTTAGTGGGACCTTCGAGATAAATGGTTCTTGGGATCGGAATCCCAAGACCTTCTGCCAATTTCATCAAGTTAAATTTGTCCGCGGCCTGGGAAACAGATTCATAGTCGGGAAAGGGAACAGCGCAATAATTCGAAAGATCCGCTTTGTTCTCTGTGACCATCATTGTGGTTATGTCCGTCACTGGAAGCAGGATATCCGGCCTACCAATCTTTACTGCCCGGCAGATGGCCTCGGTGAATTGCTGATAATCGATTCTCGGGTCCGGATAAAGGAATTCTTTATTACAATAACGGGAACGGGATGCCAGGCAGGGATGTTTTTCGGCACCCACGATTACCTCGGCCCCTTCCCGCCCTAAGGATCGGGTGATTGCCAGGGCGGCCCGGGTATTTCCGTCAGTTATAAAAACTTTCATCTGAAACGCTGGTTGGATTGCCTTAACAATTTTTCACCAAAGGCCGGCGATCCGCGCCAGGAACATCGGAATGGAGTCCGTCATATCCTCGTGGATATTCATACGTCTGAGATTGAATAGGTTATCCCCATAGGTGACACGACCGGGCTCCGTTCCAAAGGCTATTTTATAACCCTGAGTGTTGATCGTGTTGATCACTTTTTCGTTGTAATCGCCGTTGGGATAACTGAAGGCCCAAACCTTTTTCCCAAGTTTGCTTTCTATGAGCGTCTTGGATTCTAAAACCTCTTTTTCAATTTCTTCCATCTCCAACAGCGGCAGGATTAGATGATTTATACCATGGGACCCGAAGCGGACCCCTTCTTTTTCCATTATGCCGATTTCCTAAAAATAAAAAAAGGCCGACTCCTCTGTTTTCTTGCCGTTCTTAATTTCAAGACCT
The DNA here is from genome assembly GCA_016208255.1 of Deltaproteobacteria bacterium. Taxonomy (GTDB): domain Bacteria; phylum Desulfobacterota; class RBG-13-43-22; order RBG-13-43-22; family RBG-13-43-22; genus RBG-13-43-22. The sequence continues at coordinate 1,768 of JACQYK010000207.1, forward strand.
TGATTCAAAAGAGTTATCAGTTCTTCAATCTGGTTAATTTTTTTCTTTTTTAGAGGGTTGATAAAAAGAGATACCTCTTCCCGAAATACATTTTCGTTACACCCGATTATTTTGTTGATTCTCTCTTTTTCCTCTTCAGGGTAAAGTTCTTCCGTTTTTATTGATGAATCACCTTTTCTCTTACGTAAGCCGGATAAGGATGCAATAACTCGATCCTGCCAAAAACGCCGGCTCGTGTCGATGAATCCTGAGGAAAGAAAGATAAGGGCCGAAATCTTGTTTTTAGCCAATATAGGCAGGGCATTTTTAAAATTATCTTTCCAACCGTCGTCGAACGTAATTAAACAGCTTTTTGTTTCAAAGGGGGTTCGACCCTGGAGACGGGGAAGGAATTCTTCCGGGGATAGGATACGAAAATTATCCGCAAGAAATTTCATCTGCTTTTCAAAGGTTCGGGTTTTAACCGATATTCCGCCCATGCAAAAATTTCGAGAGTACTCCTCGTCAGTCAAGACTCGGTGGTACATCAGAACAACCGCCTTCCGGTACAAACGGATCCGGACCAATAAAGATAGCAAACCAGTGATATAAATACCTTAGGCAAAAGCGACTTTAAAGGATTTACCGACTTTAAAGGATTTACGGAAATTCAAAGGCATATCTTTTCAACTTTATTTAATTTTATTGTTGATAATATGATTTGCCCCTCAAGGGATGCTCCTCGCAAAAATCGGTCCCAGAGTCTTGGTCACCGGAAGGGGTAATTTTTTCCAAACATTGATGGCTAATTGATATTTTGAGTTCTGAACGTTCAATTCCGGGAGTTTCCCATCCCGATTCATTATATATTCCCAAAAAAGAGGCTTAGGGACGGCATTCCACTTTTTTTTAAAAAATTCTGCGCTTCCATCCGCCGTCGACCGCCCTAAATGAAAATGTCGATACCCCAGCTCGCAGTATCGCCGGATCATCTCCCAGTAAAGGAAATAGCCGCCTTGCAGCCGGGCATACTCATTGAGGGAGGCCAGCCACATCCCTTCAACGGTATCCCTGAAAATCCCATTCATGGCTCCGGCAATCGGTCGACTTTGGTGCAGGATCAGAAATATTTCGATATGATCCTCCAATTCCTCCATTATATTTTTAAAGAAATAAAAATTGTAGAGGGGGGTACCCAAGGCTTTCCAGCCCTTACAAAGCAAAGGGAAGAAGTCTTTAAGTAAATCCTGTTTACCTACTCTCAGTTCCAAGTCGTTCTTAGCTGCTCTTCTAATAGTAGTCCGATGTTTTGTGGCGAATTTTGACCACAAGATTTCCGGATCGGATTCCAATTCCAGAGTCATGCTCACTTTATGGGTCTTGGCCGGATAATCCATGGAAGATTTTTTCATGTGCCGCAGTTCGAGATAGTCCCCTTTTTTATCCTTGAGAATTCTCTCGGCCTCGCCAAGCAAAGCCCGCTCCACTTCGTCATTATCGGCACAAACCCCGCCAAAATTCAGAAAGGGCATGGAACACATGATGGAACCGAAGAGCAGGCTTTTAATGTGGACGATCGGAAGAATTCCGCAGACTTTTCCATGTTCTTTAGCCATTAAATAATAGGTATGATGGCCGAAACTTTTTTCGATGACTCTTTTCCAGCCCAGGGCATGATAGAAAGTCCCGCCGGGATGATCCAATATATACTTTTCCCATGAATCAATATCCGAGTCCTGAATAAGTTTTATTTCCATTGGGGGCCTCGCGGTCTGTTTGGTCTGTTTGGTCTGTTTTGTTGCAAAGCGCATAGCGGTGTTGATTGTGTTGCTTGGGTCGCTTGGGTTGCTTGCGTTATCGGGTGAAACACAAATAGAGCTTGGAGCAAAGGGTAAAAGTCAAAAGCTTTTATTTCTCGCCCGCTTCGCTCGAGGCCTCAGAGTTCCCAGAGAAGATCTTTTTTCTTCAGGTAAATTGCTGAGAGGACGATTTCCCTGACCAGCACTGCCCTGCGGGCACTTTCGCCCCCGGCGACGGCTGGTTTTTCATTGCGGTCCGGCATGGTAAATACGCTCAATGGCTCACCCGCAATGAAAAAATCTCTGCGCCTCTGCGGGCTCTGTGAGAGATAGTCTTTGTTCAGCTTTTGTCTGTGGTTGGAGTAGGAATCAGGGTTGCCCCTGACCCCCTCCACAGATCCCAGCGTGCGGGACTACCGCACTGGGCTCCTACCTTGGGTAATGACGTACCGGCCCAAGTCGGGATAAGAATGATAAATACGCGGACGAG
>JACQYK010000208.1 GCA_016208255.1 Deltaproteobacteria bacterium
AGTTGGCTAAATATGCTACAAAATTTATTCATTACGATGACCCTCCCTTGGAAATGGTATTTTATTTCTTGGTCGAAATTTCTTTACCATACTCCATTCGGAGGGTCTATTTTTTTAAAAACTTATTTTGGACAAGAGTGAGGTTAATTAATCTTTTTGAGCAGTCAAAAACGAAGTTTAGCCGGATATTTGTATGCTAATGTCTGCGATTGAAATTTTAAAGATATTACCAAGCCGCCCAAAAGGCGCAATGAATTAAGCAGTGAGATACGTTATCTCGATCGTAAAAGAGAATCTCTGGGGGATGAAATGTATTCCGCTGAGCGGGAGCTTGAGCGTTTGCGTGATTCCCCGTCGGCCAATAGGCAGACGATCGATTTTGGGAAAACGGAAATCCCGGGGCAGGTGAATTAGAGGAGAATGAATCTCAGAACCGTGTAATCTGGCTTTTACCAAATTGCCCGGCCAATTTTTTACAGATTCGATTTATCAATGATTGCCATCTGGAAAGATCTATCGGTAGGAGAAAATACTCATGAACCAATAATTCATCACGAATCGGGTCATATTTTAAGAACTCCGGTTTGGAAATATCGGTCATCCCTTTGAACAACCAATTCGTATAAGGGGGGGAGAGGTTAAGTTCGGCTTTTCGCGATTCAAGGACCATATGCGCCGTCTGCCGATTAAATTGAATCGGACGGTTGGATGAAAGGATGATCGAAGAATTATGGGTCTTGAGAAAATTGAAATTTCGAACTAATCCGGATAAAAGGCTACGATATGAGTGGGGTCTGTTCGTATTTATATCCAACACATACAGACCGTCCTGTTTCAGGATCCTAGAGACTTCCCTGAAATACTTGACTGATTTGATACTGGTCGCACCGACCCAATGCGTAATCGCCAGGTTGTCAACAATAAGGTCATATTTTCTCGAATCAAATAAGGATACCGCCACCCGGGCGTCCACATTGAAGATCTTCACTTTAGGGTTCTTAAGGACCTGACCTAATAACACTTCCGCTTCTCCCTGGCTCAGGATTTCAGGGAGTTCATAAGACCAATCCACAACGTCTATTTGCTTTATCTTGGCATCCTTCGCTAGTTCTCGGATCATACCCCCGCCCCCGAGTCCAAGCACAAGGACCCGTTCCCTATTATGAAATGATAAGGGAAAAACGGCCAACCTTACATGTTTGGGATGATCCGGCAAGGCGGACATATACTGGCCGTTGACATAAACACCGCCGGCGGTTTTATCACCATTCCAATCAATAGTCGCCACACCGGTGACGCCTTCAAGGCCTTCGAAGACATCGGTGGCCATACCGTAGGTAAAAATATTCCATCTGATTTTACCGATGACCCAGGGAAGGCTGCCGATCATAACGAATAGGATAAGATAAACAATCATTTTTGGTTTGTAAAACGCTATTCGTTTTTCGCTTTGGGCTCGGAGAAAGACACCGGCCGAAACGGCCATTCCGAAAAAAATCAAGACCAGAACGGCTGCTTTGGTTCCGAAGACAGGCAGAAAATAAAACTGGAAAAAGATTCCGCCGAAAAAGGCACCGATTGAATTGACCAGATACAGGAATCCGGTATTGGACGGTAATCTCTTGGCTTGGGCAGAGGCTATTCTCAGTAAAATGGGAAAAATACCGCCCTGAAAAAAAGCGTAAGGAAAGACCAGAAAAGCAAAATAAAAAAAATATTTCAGGACCGAGTCAATTTCTGGAAAAGAGGTTCGAAAAAAAACAGCCCAGATTATTCCAAGACTGGAGAATAAAAATAACGCGGCCAGCCTTAAAAAATACCCTTCTTGGAGGGTGTTGGATTGGGTCAATACCAGGCTTCCCAGGCTCAGGGCAAACAGGAGAGGCATGAGGATCGCCGGAAAGTTATAAGCCGATGACGGTATCCAAACCATAGCCATTCTGAAAAGGATTAATTCCATGGCCAGGGTAATGAATCCGGAGATAGCACTCAACCAAAGAAGGAAGGGTTCCGGACGTTTTTGGTTTAAATCCTGCAGGGGAATACCGGATTCCTCAGGTGCTTTGCTCTGAAAAGTTAGAAATCTCCCAAAGAAACGGATAAAAATGGAAAGAGCGATATTTAACCCGCCCACGAAAAACAAAGTGGTCGGAATATCAAAATTGTTAAAAAAAAGCAGGGGGACGGACAAAATTCCCAGGCTGGCGCCCAAAGTGTTAAATCCGTAAATAATTCCAATTTTTTTCCCGTTATACCGCTCGCGATCGATAAATGAGTTGAACATCAAGGGAAGGGTGCCGCCCATCAATAGACAAGGCGGCAACATGAATAAAAAGCAAACAATGATCAGGACTATTCTGAAGGAGTCGAAACCGGTAGTTCCGGGGTTTAAAAATTGACCTAAAGAAATGGCTAACTTTGACAAAACAAAGTAACTGAAAAGAGCATAAAGACCGATGGCCAACTCCACATTGGCGTAAATACCGATAGACCGGCTTTTGTAGCGTTTAAATAGAAACGCCCCGACACCCAATCCAAGAAGAAAGGTGGAAGTGACAATGGCCGAAGAAACCGAATCCCCGCCGAAATTATAACGGATGACCCGATCCCAGGCGGTCTGATAAACCAAGCTGCAAAATCCGGAAACGATTACAATAAAGATAATAAAGGTTTGATGGAGCGGCCTAACCGGGATCATAGAGTATCCTGCCGTGTGGCGCGCCTGGCAGGATTCGAACCTGCGACCTACGGATTAGAAGTCCGTTGCTCTATCCAACTGAGCTACAGGCGCGTTTTTATTCATCGGTTGAATATTAAAAGCCTCTAATTTATTAACAATAAAAGGGGACGAAGTCAAAGAAAAATAGTATAAGAATGTCTTTTTATCAAAAGGGAGGAGGAGAAACAGCCCGCCCTTTTAGGAATTATTAATTTCTTGTTGACTTTTAAAGGTCAGGCGATTATAAAAAGCAATCACCAGATCTCGGAATCGACTCCGGGTAACTTTGGATGTTATGTTTTGGGTTTTTTCCGCTGGCTGATCAGGCAATCCGATGCCGGGTCAAGTCTCACATAATATTTTTCAAAAAAATTTCTGACACTTCCATCAAGAGAGAAGCTAGCGCCTATGACGGGTCCCAATGATCTCGTCCTGATCTATTTAGAAAATCAACCTGTTTTTTTTGCCCGTATTGAAAATATAATTCCGGATAATAAACCCGGCTGGGTCCGAATGAATTTCTTGATTTTGCAGGTCCCGGTTTCTTTGGGAGAATGGATCCTTCTGCCGGAGTATATTCAAGGTGAAGAATTCACCATGGGAGGGAAGAAGGTTCACATCGAAAAAGTTGAGGTCCCCAGGGAGGAACCGGACCTCCCCCCTTCCAATTCGGAAGGGAAAGTGATTTCCATTTCAGATCGAAGGCGGAAAAATTAAAATAAGCCAGATCAGTTTTTAAGGAAAACAGTCCATGGAAAACCTGCAGGAACTAGCCCGGACTTATCGCCGAATCCTTCAACTTAAAACAGGGCCTGTCGCCATCCGGGTTTTAAAAACCTCTGAAGAAATACCGGTCTTGCTAAAAAAGCCGGAGTCCCCGATCCCCAGTTTTTGTTTCGGAATCATGGAGGCTTTTAAAGGAAAAAGTATTTTATTGGGACGTTCTGATGTCAAATGTCTTATGGGCTTAACCGCTCTGGGATTTCGAAAAGAAACTTCAAAATCGGGAAAACACAAACAAGGGGTCCAAATCGGGGTGTTTGGAAACGAAGAAGCTTCCCAAAATTATTTTTCCAAAGGAATCTCTCTCCCGGCCGGCCAAACCCAAGGGGTGGCCATGAGTCCTTTGGAGAAAGCGGTGATGGGGGTTGATGTCGTTCTGTTTAGGGTCAATTCAGAACAGGCTATGTGGTTGTTTGCTGCCAATCAGTATCTCACCGGTGAACGAAACGATTTTTCCATCGGAACGGGATTCCAAGGAGTTTGCGGCGACGTGATCGTTTATCCTTTGCTGCATAAAAAAGTCAATATGACCGTCAATGGGGTGGGGGATCGAATCTCTGCGGCTATGGGGAAAAACGAATTGTTCGTGGGGGTTCCGGCCTCCCTGATCAAGAAAATTGCCTCAAATCTGATTGAAATTTGTCAAAAACCGATTTTTAAAGTCACGCATTCCCCCAAGGGGTTACAAAAAATCGCTACCTGGCGAAACGGACCCCATCATTAGAAACCCACGGGTATCCCTCCAAAGCCAAATTGAATAATTGAGCTCCCGCTGTCACTTCCTGGTTATTTCTTCGGCCAGACCATTCCTCTCGTTGAGAACGATTTCCACTCTGGTCCAATCAATTTGATCCCATAAGCTATTTATTCGAGCCAGGGATTGAGCATGATTCCAATAAGAGAAGGGCTTTTGGTAGGTATTGGGATGGGCTTCCAGGAATATTCTGCCGTTGGGAGTTATCGCCAATTTCAAAGGTTCATAAACAATGGTTATCGGAGTCCCTGGTTTTATCCGGGGAAAAAGGGTTTCGATATCTTCGGCGAGCATCCGAATACAACCGTGAGAAGTGGAATGACCGATGCTTTCCGGCCAAATCGTGGCATGAATCCCATAACCCGGAACCGATAAAGGGATCCAATATTTCCCCAGGGGATTATCCGGCCCGGGAGGGATCTTTTCTAAAACAATTTTCCCTTCCCTCCTCATTTCCTCCTGGATTGATTTAGGGATCTTCCAGGTTTTGTTCTTATATTTCCCTCTTACACTAAAAACTCCAACCGGAGTCGGCCAGTCGAATCTTCCCAGCCCAACCGGAAACCGTTTGATCAGGGCCCCTTGTTCAAACAAATACAACATATGACCGGGGATATTCAGCAATAATCCCTCGATGACCTGGTCCTGGGGAATGATGTGCCGATTGTTGATTTCCAGCCGTTGGCCGATGGATAATTTGAAAGGCCAGAGGAGATTGTTTCTTTTGGCCAGGTACTCCCAAGCGGTTCCATCCCGCCCGGAGATAGAATATAATGAATCTTTGGTCTTAACCTCATAGGCGAGTTCACCCCCCTGGACCTCTGAAAAAATCGGCCAAGAGGGTTGATAAGCCGAGCCCAGGGCTGGGTGATCTTGGATTATTCCCCAGAACAGAAAAAAGGTCAAAAAAAGGGACCGGGTTCGATTATTCAGGTTCAGGATAAAGGTTAGAGAGAGAGTCGGCATGAGAATTTTTTATTTATTACATCTTGGATTTAGATAATTATATTTAAGCCGGATGTCAAGGAATTGTTTTGGAATCCGACTCTTCAGTTCAGGGCCCTTCCGATTGTCATTGACCCTTTGGAGAATTTAAATTATTATTGAATTCATAAGGTTCGGGAAAGTAATCTAAATTTTCGGGAAATATTCAGGGAAAGCCGGGAAGAATTTTGTGAACTCCAAGACTCTTATCACTTTGGAAGGTTCGATCGAACGGATCTCCTTTTATAACGAAGAGAATCATTTCACCATCGCCAGGTTGAAGATCAAAGGGGAAAAGGATACGATTCCGATCATCGGCCAATTATTTTCTGTGACCCCCGGCGAGGTCTTGAAAATCAGCGGTTATTTTGAACAACATCCCAAATACGGACGTCAGATCCGAATCGAAAGTTATGAATCTCTAATTCCGGCCACTTTACCGGGTATAGAAAAATATCTCGGTTCTGGGTTGGTCAGGGGGATTGGGCCGGAAATGGCCAAAAGGATTGTTAAACGGTTCGGTTTAAGCACCCTGGAAATAATTGAACAGGATATTCGGCAGCTTTCTAAAGTGGAGGGGGTGGGGCCGAAACGAATCGCCCAGATCAAAGAGGCCTGGAAAGAACAAAAGGAGATCCGGCGCATCATGATTTTTTTGCAGGGATACGGGGTCAGCACCGGATTGGCCACGAAGATATTTAAAACTTACGGGCAACAAGCGGTAGCCCGCATCCAGGAGAATCCTTATGGATTGGCCGCCGATATCTTTGGAGTCGGTTTTCTTACCGCTGACCGGATTGCCCAAAAAATGGGGATGGAGAAGGATGCCCCGGCCAGGCTTCAGGCCGGTCTGACTTATATTCTTCAGCAGAAAAGTGAAGAAGGACAAGTGTGTCTTCCCGAAGAGGAATTGATGGCCGAGACTTCCCGTCAGTTGGAAGTGGATCCCGATCAACTTCAACCCGTTCTCAAAACCTTGGTTCAAAAAAAACAACTTCGCACCCGGCAGGGGGAGACGGGGAGAGTTTACATTTTTTTGCCTTATCTGGACCTCTCCGAAGAAGGGATTTCGCAAAGAATGGGGATCCTATTGCAAAATAAACCCAAAATCGACGGACGGACGGAAGCGATCATCGCTCGGGTGGAAAAGACCTTTCGTCTTACCTTGTCCGGCCAACAAAAAGAAGCGGTTCGAAAAGCCCTTTCTCAAAAGCTTTTGATTATTACCGGTGGACCTGGAACCGGAAAGACCACTATTGTTCGCTCTATTTTAGAGATTTTTAAACAATTGGACCGAAAATGTATTCTGATGGCCCCAACCGGCCGGGCGGCCAAACGTCTTTCGGAGGTAACCCATTATCCGGCCACCACTATTCACCGGGGGTTGGGTTATAATCCCAAGATGGGTGGGTTTCAAAAAGATGAGGGACATCCTCTTCCGGCCGATCTGGTGGTTATTGACGAAGCCTCGATGGTCGACACTTATTTGATGTTTAATCTCTTAAGGGCCGTTCCGGATCAGGCGGTTTTGATCCTGGTCGGTGATGTTTTTCAGCTGCCTTCGGTGGGGCCGGGAAATGTTCTTTCCGATTTTATTCAATCGGAAAAGGTCCCGGTGGTTCAATTAAACCGGATTTTCAGACAGGGGGAGGGGAGTCTGATAGTTGTCAACGCTCACCGGATTCATCAGGGCGACCTGCCGATCCTGGCCAAGGAGGATGGGAACAGAGAGCAGGATTTTTATTTTCTGGAGCAGGAAGAGCCGGAGAAGGCTGCGCGCTGGATACTGGAATTGGTCCAGGACAAACTGCCTAAACGATACGGGCTTGATCCGCTGCAGGATATTCAGGTTTTGACCCCGATGTATAAGGGGGTGGTCGGTGCTGAAAATCTGAATCTGTTTCTTCAACAACACTTAAACAAAGACCCCCGATCGGTTCAACGAGGCACCCGCCTTTTTAAAGTGGGGGACAAGGTCATGCAACTGCGGAATAATTATGACAAGGATGTTTTTAACGGCGACATTGGCCGCCTGGCAAAAATTGATCAGGAGAATCAGGAAGTCCTGGTCAATTTTGACGGGCGGTTTGTCGTTTATGATTTCGCCGAGCTGGATGATCTGGTCCTGGCTTACGCCATTTCGGTTCATAAATCACAGGGGAATGAATATCCGGCCGTGATTCTTCCGGTCATGATCCAACACTTCATTTTGCTGCAAAGAAATTTGATTTACACAGCCGTGACCCGTGCCAAAAAGGTGGTCGTTCTAGTGGGAACCAAGAAAGCCTTGGCCATCGGCATCAAAAATAATAAACCCCAATTACGTTATAGTTTTTTAAAGGAAAGACTGATCCGATTGCCTTAACGATTTATTCTGGTCTATCCTTTGATAACTTATCCAAACTTTTTAATACAAAAAGAATCCGCCGCAGGGCCGTCAGATGAGTGCCGACTGCGAGCAAAAGGAGTATGGCGATAAAAAAAAGACGATCCGAGGCCCAGGTTTGGGCGGGGAAAAAAGTGACTAACAGATCGGCAATCAGGGATCCAGCCCCCAGGGTGATGACCCGTTCGGCCCGCCCAAAATAGCCTAAGGAAACCGACAACCCGAGACCTTCCCCCCGGGCACGAGAATAACTGACCAGAAACGAGCCGGTTAAGAAAAGAAGAAGAAGGGGGGTAATAAGCCGTTGGTGGATGTTAACCGGGTTGAACAAAAAATAGAGCCAGATACCAAAGATGGCAAAAAAATCGCTGTAACGATCCAAAATAGAATCCAGAAAGGCCCCGGAAGGGGTCTGTTGATTGGCCTTTCGGGCCAAGCAGCCATCCACGGTATCAATGGCCCCGGAAACGAGAACGCTGATCCCGCCCAGCCAAAGGGAGTAACTATAGGCCGGGATGGACAGGAGGCTGAATATTAAGCCGGTTATGGAAAGGTGGTTGGGTTTTAAGGAACGTTGGGATAGAAAGGGGACCGGAACCTCTTCAATCCATTTCAAATAACGTCTCCCGACCCGGCTTTCACGAAGCAAAGGATCAATCCTTTAAGAAACTTGCAGTCATCATTTTGGGGTTATATTTTATCTATTACGGTTAAAATCATTTTTTCGATTGGACATACATTTCCATTTTTCGTCTGGCCTCTCCCTCCTCCATCTGAACCGGGGGATGTTTCATAAGATAAGCTGAGACCGGCAGCATAACCCCGGCTTCCCCCCGATCGCGGGCCAGACGGCAATATCGTATGGCGTCAATGGCCACGCCGGCGCTGTTGGGGGAATCCTGGACCGACAAACGGGCTTCAAGTTCCAGAGGAACCCCGCAAAAATTAAAAGCCTCAATTCGTAAAAAGCAGACTTTGTTGTCCTTCTGCCAGGGGACATAATCGGAAGGTCCGATATGGATATTTTCCTCGGACAAGGGCTTTCTCAATTGAGATTGGACCGCTTCGGTCTTGGAAATCTTTTTGTTTTTTAAGCGGCTTCTTTCCAACATATTAAGAAAATCGGTGTTCCCCCCGGTATTGAGCTGATAGGTCCGGCTGATTTTAACCCCACGTTCTTCAAAAAGATGGGACAATACCCGGTGAATGATGGTGGCTCCAACCTGTGATTTGATGTCATCTCCAATCAGAGGAATTCCCCGCCGTTCGAATTTTTCGGCCCATTCGGCATCGGAAGCGATGAATTCGGGCATGCAATTGATTAAACTGACCCCACTATTAAGACAACAACGGGCATAATAACGCACCGCCTCAAATGATCCCACCGGCAGGTAGTTGACCAGTATCTCCGCCTTGGATCTCTTCAAGACTTGTTCAACATCCACCGGTTTTTGTTTGGCCGGTAAAAAAGTCCGATCCGCAGGAAAATCCTTCATGTGGGGGGCAACCCCGTCTAAGACAGGACCCATTTGAACCTTAAGGCTATAATGGGGGAGAGAAGGCCAAATGGGGTAGACGCAGTTGGGTGGGGCAAAAACAGCCTCTTCAAGGGGGTGTCCCACTTTTCGGCGATCAATATCAAAGGCAGCCACGATCTGGATATGGTCAGGAAAATATCCGCCAATATCTTTGTGCATCAAACCCGCTTCAACGGACGGATTATGCCGATAATACTCGATCCCCTGTATCAAAGCGCTGGCACAATTTCCCACACCACAGATCGCCACTCTTATGTTCCTTTTGGACATACCATACCTCCATTCCACGGGTCCTTTAACTAAAATAGAAAAAATAGCAGGCAGTGATCAAATAATCAATTGTTATAATAAATTATTTTAAAAATCAACCAAAAATAATGAGTTAATTAACAAATAAGTGGCTAAAAGCAATAGAAAAAGTCCTTTACTCTTTTCTTCCTTCTTCATTTGTGGTAATTTAACAAAGTCCGGCGGTGGAAATTTTTGGATGGTAAAGGGGATCCCTTATCAGCGCCTGCGGGAACGGGAATTGAGCGATGGTTCGTCAGCCAGCGGTCTTTTTTCCAGACCAGTCGGGCAGGCCTTCAAATAGGTGCGGCGGCAGCAGATTTTTCTTATTCAATCAATAAAAAAAGTTCAATTGGCGGGGATTAATGGGGGAAAGAATATTTGCGGTTGGAGATATCCATGGCTGTTACTTTAAATTGGACAGACTGATGGATAAAATTAAATTGAATTTTGAGAAAGATGTTCTTTTGTTTTTGGGGGACTATATTGACCGGGGAGATCAATCCAAAGAAGTGGTGGAATATCTGGTTCAGCTGAAGAGAAAACAACCTTCGACGGTCTTTCTTTTAGGGAACCACGAACAGATGTTGCAGGAATTTCTCGGTGGGGAACATATTAATCAATTCCTGGTTAACGGGGGAAAAAAGACCTTGGATAGCTACCTCGGCGATAATCGGCTTTATTCTTCCCGGGATCCGAGAACCATTTTCCCTCCGGAACATTTGGATTTTTTTAATTCCCTGTGTCCTCATTATGAAACGGAAGACTACATCTTTGTCCACGCCGGTCTCAGAGAAGGGATCCCGTTGGAGAGTCAAGACCTCTTTGATCTTCTTTGGATCCGGGAAGATTTTTACTTTTCCAAGTTTGACTTTGGGAAAACCGTGGTTTTCGGTCATACCCCATTCCAAAAACCGTTTATTTACAAAAATAAAATCGGGATTGATACCGGAGCGGCTTACGGTAACAAACTGACTTGCCTGGAATTACCCGATATGAGGTTTACCAGCGTCTAACCGCTTGGGGCCGGTTTGATGTCGGTTTTTAATCAAGGTCAGGCGGGGAGCGATTCATTTCCCGTTCCTCCGTGCTCTGGGGAAGGGTTCGGATATCGGTATTTTATTATTGACCGGAGAACATTATTTTGATAAGAAAATTAAAGGGAAAAGGTTAAAGGCAGTCCGTTAATCCCGGCCGAGGCCGACTTGACAAGGAGGGAGCAATGAAGATCAAATACTGGATGACGAAGGAGCCGATTACGGTGACTCCGAACACTCTGGCGGTCGAAGCCCAGAAGATTATGAAGGAAAATAAAATTCGACGCCTGCCGGTGGTTGAAAAAGGGAAACTGGTTGGCATTGTCACTTTTCGCAACCTGATGGAGGCTGCTCCTTCTTCCGCCACTTCTTTAAGTATCTATGAGTTGAATTACCTGATTATGAAGATGAAGGTCAAAGACCTGATGAAAAAAAATGTCATCACCGTTTCTCCCGAAGACACGGTGATCGATGCCATTTCTTTGGGAATGAAACACGATATTGGTGGATTTCCGGTAATGGATCATCAAGGGGAATTAGTCGGAATCGTAACTGAAACTCAAATATCCCGGGCTATGATGCAATTGTTCGGCACCAATGTCAAAGAAGAGATCATTCACCTGGAGAATGTGGATCTTCAAGCCGGTACATTTGGAAGAATCGTGGCTGAAGTGGAAAAAACGGGAGCGACGATCATCAGTATGTTTTCCGTCCCCAAAAGAAACACCGATTTGATGCGCCTCTATCTCCGGATCAAACCGGACCACCAGGTTAAAGAAAAGGTCGTAGCCGCACTTAAAAGCGCCGGTTATGATATTGAAGAATAATTTTGGCCTGGAAATAAGGCCAATGCTTTCGAATGCCCTGAAAAACAGGGCATTCTTTTTTAAGGCAAGCATGAAAAAGACGATCATTGGTTTATGGATAATAGGCCTCTTCTTACTCGGCAACCGGTTGGCCTGGGCCGAAGCGACCAACCGGATTATAGCCATCGTCAATGATGAAATTATTACCATTCACGAATTAGAAAAGGCTAAGAAGAACCTGAAGCTCCCCGTCCTGGAAAAAGCGGGGAAGGAGGAGCTTGAAAAGCAACTTTTGTTTCAGTTGATTGATCAGAAACTGATCGATCTTCAGGTTAAAAAATTAGGCATCCGAATACCCCCCGAAGAGGTGGAAAAAGCGATTGCCAGGATCAAGGAAGAGCAAGGGTTGAACAGTCCGGAGGAATTCTCCAGGGTCTTGCTCCAGGAAGGATTGTCCGAATCCGAATTTAGAAAAAAAATCAAAGAACAAATCTTGCGTTTTAGACTGATCAGCCGGGAAATCGGAAGTAAAATCATTATTACCGAGAATCAAATTAGGGATTATTACGAAAAAAATAAAACCAAATTTGAAAGGACAGAAGGGGTCCAATTGGCCCATATCTTTTTGCCGGTTTCAGAAAACGCTCCCCCTGAAGAGTGGGAAAGGGAAAAAAATAAGATCGGGGAAATTCATGACCGTCTCCTTAAAGGGGAGAATTTTTCTGATTTGGCCCGAAAATTTTCCAAGGATTCCTCGGCTTCCCAGGGAGGCCATCTGGGATTATTCGGCTGGGAAGAGATCGATCCCCCTCTTCGGAAAGTGATATCCGCCTTGAAGCCGGGTGAGTTCAGCACCGTTTTAAAGTCTGAGAAGGGATGGCAGATCGTCAAACTGCTTGACTTTAAAGGGGCTAAAGTCATTGGCTATCAGGAAGCCAAAGACCGGATTCAAGAGCAGCTCTTTCAGGAAGAGGTGGACAAGCGTTTCAGTCAATGGCTTCAGAAAATTAAGGACCGTTCTTATATACAGGTTCTCCTCTGATCAATACCGATAACCATGATCGTTTCTATTGCGGAATGTCGCCAATATCTTAACCAGGAAGTCACCATTCGGGGCTGGTTGGTCCATAAACGCTCCAGCGGACAAGTCCGGTTTTTGATCATCCGGGATGGATCGGGTATCTTACAGGCCATCCTCTTAAAGAACAAAGCCCAGGCCGAGGTTTTTCAATCCTTTGATCTTTTAACTCAGGAATCTTCTCTGGTCGTGACCGGAATTCTGCATGCCGATTCAAGGGCACCGGGAGGCGTGGAATTAGAACTCAGCCGTCTGGACCTGTTTCAGCTTACCAAGGATTATCCCATTTCCCCAAAAGAACACGGCATCGGCTTTTTGATGGAACACCGTCACCTTTGGCTGCGTTCTGCCCGACAGCAGGCCATCCTTTGGATCAGGCATGAATTGATCCGGGCGATTCATGATTTTCTGGACGGACACCATTTTATCCAATTGGACGCCCCCCTATTAACTCCGGCGGCTTGTGAAGGGACCAGCACACTCTTCAGTACTTCCTATTTTGATCAAGGGAGTGCTTATCTTTCCCAAAGCGGCCAATTGTATATGGAAGCCGGGGCCATGGCTTTCGGCCGAGTCTATTGTTTCGGCCCCACCTTCAGGGCTGAGAAATCCAAGACCCGGAGGCATCTGACCGAGTTTTGGATGGTTGAACCGGAAATTGCCTTTGCCGACCTGGAAGAGTTGATCTCCTGGGCGGAAAAACTGATTTCCTTTATGATTGAACGGGTCCTGGCGAAACGACGCCCGGAACTTCAACTTCTGGAAAGAGACATTGCCTTTCTGGAAAAAATTAATCCTCCCTTCCCACGGCTCTCCTATTCTCAGGCCATTGACCTTTTAGCCCAAAAGGGGGTATCGCTTCCCTTTGGCGATGATCTGGGGGGTGACGAAGAAACCCTGATCGCTTCGCAATTCGACCAGCCGCTGGTCATCCACCGTTATCCAAGCGTTTGCAAGGCCTTCTATATGAAAAGGGATCCCGAAGATTCCCGATTGGTCTTGAATATGGATATTCTGGCACCGGAAGGATACGGGGAAATAATAGGGGGATCGGCCAGGGAAGAAGACTTGGAACAACTCCAGGAGAGAATCAAAGAACATAATCTGTCCGAAGAAGATCTTAGGTGGTACCTGGATCTTCGACGTTTCGGTACCGTCCCTCACGGAGGATTCGGATTGGGGCTGGAACGGGTGGTGGCCTGGGTCTGCGGATTAAAACATGTCCGCGAGGCCATCCCCTTCCCCAGAACCCTGTACCGGCTTTATCCTTAAAAAACCAGCCAGTCGGAATTTTTTATCCATGCCAAGCAAAGTGGTCGAAGGAATTATTCTTCAGGTCAAACTCTATGGGGAAGCGGACCTGATCATTGATTTTTTTTCTTCCCAGTGGGGGCGGATGAGAGGGATCGCCAAAGGGGCCAAAAAAAGCAAAAAACGGTTTGTCCATTGTCTTGAACCGTTAAACTGGGTTCGTCTTACCTTGTTTGAAAAACAGAATAATTCTCTGGTTCGAATTGATCAAGGAGAACTGATTAATCCCTTCCCGGGTATTCGAAAGGATTATAAAAAATGGGGGCAGGCTTCTTATTTTTGTGAAATGATCAAGGAACTTTTTGCCATCGGGGATACCAATGAGTCGGTCTTTGAGTTGATCAAGGAATCCTTGCAGGCCTTGGATCAGGGAAAAGGAGACCAGGAAATATTCAACATTTTTCAAATCCGTTTGCTTAAAATAGCCGGCTATGCCCTCTTCTTAACTTCCTGTCTGGGCTGCGGTAAAAAGGCCGAGGCTATCGATGACCCTCTGTTTTCTTTGAGCCAAGGAGGGGTTTTTTGCCGGGGGTGTCTTAAAGGAGAAAAGGGGATATCTCTCTCCCCCGGCACTATTCAGTGCCTTCGCCAGGCCGTGAGCATGGCCTTACCGCAGGTTTTTCGTATCCGCTTTTCCCGAACTATGGGAGAAGAGATTGAACAGCTTTTACAATCTTTTTCCTGCCGGATTATGGGAAAGGAATTGGGATCGGTCCACTACCTCAGGCAGTTACAGGAAAATTATGGATGATAACAGCAAGGTTTAAGGTATAAGGTCCAAGGTGTAAGGTAAATCATGAAGAGATTTTTAACCTTTAACCTTAAACCTTGTACCTTTTTTCAGGAGGTTTTGTGCTTACCTTTCAAGAATTAATCGAAGCTTTGAATGGCTATTGGGCCGACCAGGGCTGTCTGCTTCTTCAACCTTACGATCTGGAAGTTGGGGCCGGGACTTTTCACCCGGCCACTTTTCTGCGGGTTCTGGGACCGGAGCCGTGGAAGGCCGCCTATGTGGAGCCTTCCCGGCGCCCGACCGACGGCCGGTATGGAGAAAATCCAAACCGGTTACAATGCTTTTACCAGTATCAAGTCATCCTTAAACCTTCCCCCCTGGATGTTCAGGATCTGTATCTGAAAAGCCTGGCAAGCTTCGGTATCCAACCCTTGGAACACGATTTGCGCTTTGTGGAAGACGATTGGGAGTCCCCGACCCTCGGCGCGTGGGGGCTGGGCTGGGAGGTCTGGCTGGATGGAATGGAAATCTCGCAATTTACTTACTTTCAACAATGCGGGGGTATCGATCTTTCCCCCATATCGGTGGAGCTGACCTACGGCCTGGAACGGATTGATATGTATCTCCAGGAAAAGGACAATGTCTATGATCTGAAATGGAACAATCAGATTTCCTATGGTGAAATCCATCATCAGGATGAGTTTGAGTTCTCTACCTATAATTTCGATCAAGCGGACGTGGCCCAGTTGCGAACCCTTTTTCAATCTTATGAACAGGAAAGCAAGAGACTCGTCACTTTGAAACTGCCCCGGCCGGCCTATGATTTTTGCCTCAAATGCTCCCATGTGTTTAATCTCCTGGATGCCAGAGGGGCTATTAGTGTCACGGAAAGAACCGGATATATCGGCCGTGTTCGGGATTTGGCCCGGGCCGTAGCCAGGGAATACCTGACCCAAAGGGAGGCGATGGGCTTCCCTTTATTAAAAAATCAGTAACCGTTCAGCCACTAAGACACGAAGGCGCAAAGAAGGGATATGAATTTTAAACTCTTATCAGAAAGAGAAGAATGGATTGCTGAAAGAATTGTGGAGGCCGCCCATACAGAACACATCATTTCGAATGGCATCAAGAGACTTATCCCCTGCAGGTCCGCAGTCCTTTGTGGCTTGGTGACTTGGTGGCTGAACTATTACTGTTAAATGAATGTCAAGAGGTAAAGCAAAAAATATGGAACAGGATCTGTTACTTGAAATCGGAACCGAAGAAATACCCGCCCGCTTTATATCCGGGGCTTTGGAAGCTCTTAAAAATTTGGCCCGGGAACGATTTCAACAAAGCCGTCTTCAATACCGGGATATCAAGACCGTCGGTACACCCCGAAGATTGACCCTTTTAGGTTCTGGAGTTTCTCCTTTCCAGGACGACAAAGAAGAAAACATTATGGGGCCCCCGAAATCTTCGGCCTTTGATAGGGACGGCCTTCCCACTAAGGTTGCCCTGGGTTTTGCCAAAGCCAAAGGGGTCGGGATTGAAAATCTTGAATTCTTTGAAACTCCTAAAGGGGTTTATCTCGGCCTGAAAAAAAAGGTTCGGGGTCTTCCAGCCGTTGGGGTGTTAGCCGAACTCCTCCCTCAATTGATTTTAGATCTGCCTTTCCCTAAGTTCATGCGCTGGGGCACTTCCAGCCTTCGATTTGCCAGGCCCATCCATTGGATCGTCGCCCTCTTCGGGGAGCAGGTAATCCCCTTTGTCTTAGGAGGAATCGAGTCAGGAAACCAAACCGCCGGTCATCGTTTTATGGCTCCTAAGACCATACCCCTCAGGGAGGCCGGAGAATATTTATCAAAGCTTAGACAGGCCATGGTCATTGCCGACCCCCAAGAACGGGAAGACCGGTTACGTTCGGCCATTAGCGGTTTGGCGGAAAAGGCCAAAGGAAAGGTTTTGACCGATTCTGAATTAATACAGGAGGTTAATTTTCTTGTTGAATTTCCCGATCCGGTTTCCGGAGGATTTAATCCTGAATTTCTAAAATTACCACCCGAAGTTCTGATCACTTCCATGAAAGAACATCAGCGCTATTTCCCGATGGTAGACGAACAGGGAAATCTACTTCCCGGTTTCATCGCCGTAAACAATACACAGGTAAAGGATACCCAGCGAGTGGTGAGGGGCCATGAAAAGGTTCTTCGAGCCCGTCTGTCTGATGCCCGGTTTTTTTTCGAAGAGGATTTGAAAAAACCTCTGTCTGAAAGGGTTGAAGGCCTAAAAGCCGTTGTATTTCATTCCCGGCTGGGGACTTCTTTTGAAAAGGTTGAACGGATCGTCAGATTGGCCGCCGCTCTTGCCCGAAAACTGGCACCCGAAAAAGAAGCCATGGTCAAGCGATGCGCCTTTTTATGCAAAGCCGACTTAATTTCTCTGATGGTGGGAGAGTTTCCGAACCTTCAAGGGATTATGGGCCGGGAATATGCTTTACGATCCGGGGAAGAGGAAGAAACGGCTCGAGGAATTTTTGAGCACTATCTCCCGGTTTCAGTGGGCAGTCCGATGCCGGAGACAATAACCGGGACCATCGTTGGTCTGGCTGATCGACTGGATACGCTCACTGGATTTTTCGGCCTGGGTCAAATCCCCTCTGGTTCGGCCGATCCTTACGCCTTACGCCGCCAGGCGCAGGCCGTAATCCAGATCATCTGGAACAAAGGGTATTCATTGTCTATAAATGAAGCCCTGGATCAGGCTTTAATCCCCTATACCGGATATATTAAGGAAGATCCCGGATCAATCAAAAAAAACCTTTTGGCCTTTTTGGTCCTGCGTTTACAACATTTGTTGGAAGTGGAAGAAGGAGCCGGACAGGAAACCGTTCAGGCCGTTATCGCTGCCGGATGGGATGATGTTGATGAAGTAAGGGACCGAGTCCTGGCCCTGCAGGCCTTTCAAAGTCATCCGGATTTTCCCTCACTGGTTATAGGTTGCAAGAGGGCCTTAAATATCTTAAAAGGGGTATCGCCTTCTGATATCGGAGAGGTCCATGTTGAATGGTTAGTTGAGCCTGAGGAAAAGGAACTGTTTGAAAAAGTAGATCAAAAGAAGGTCGAAATTGATCGTTTTTTCAGACAAAAAGAATACTCCGATTATCTCCTCCATCTGGCCCAACTGCGTCCGACCATTGATGTTTTTTTTGATAAGGTCTTGGTCATGTCCCCGGATGAAAGAATCAGGAAAAACCGCCTGGCGTTATTGTTTCAGTTGACCGCCCTCTTCAGCCGGTTCGCTCTATTTTCCCAATTTGATGCTTTATTGTAATGATTATTTTTAGTTACAGTTAGTTTCCCTCCGGAAACCTCGGATTTCCAGAGGGAGCGGAAAGCTTTCAGGCATTGTTGGCTCTGGTCTTTTTCCCCGGGTCACGGTCTTCCCGTTTTCCCTCTTTTTAGCAACTGACTGTTTTTCTTTCCCATTAAAGTTTTTTTATAAGAATACCGAAAATCCAATCAAGAAGAAAAAAGAGGTTACCGAGACTTTGAAAAATAACGTTAACCCCTTAGATTCTTAAATCATTAGTCTGAGAATTTATCTCTCACTTTCGGTCCGTCCCGCAATTTCAAATAGGTTTGGTTAGAATTTTGTGACGGTAAGGAACCGATGTATCTAACCTCTTTTATTCACCGCGAACAACTTTTCGAGATAGCCGAACGCTGGATCTGTGGATGTCCGGCAGCGGACGACATCGAAAAATTTACTGAAATATTGATTGGCGATGGGTTTGTCTTAGGGGGGGTCCTGGAAAACTTTTCCGGATTTTTGCTGGGAATCCTTCATGAAAACACTTTCACGGAAAAACACATCCATTCCAAAGGAGAACTTCGGGACGTCCTCACCCGAAATCCGAACGGAACCAATCCGCGACTGAAAGAACTATTTTCCCTTTACCAGAAGAACCCGGACTATTTTTACCGGGAAGCCCCCATTAACGGGGTGGTCTGTCTGGATGACGGCGATCATCTGCTGGGAATTTATCGGATCAAGCGTTCCAAGAGAATCGCTGAAAAAGCCAACCGCAGAATCGCCAGTTGGATTTTTGAAAAGGTTCAATCCGTAGCTCAGGATATGGCCGGAGAACGAGCCAGACGGTCACATATTCCCCTGGAATGGTTTGTGACCCCCCCGGAGGAGATGATCCGAGAGCTTATCCGTGCCGAAGAAGAGGTGGCCCAAAGTTTTAAAGAAGGGCTGATCGAATTTGATCGATCCGCTCTGACCTTGTACGATGTTGGCGCTATCAAAATAATTGCCGATTCCGAAAAATTGAATTTTCTGGAAAAGATCCTCTTCGAACACCCCAGGATACGGGTGATCGAAAAAGAAGATTTTAAAGGAAATTATCAAGCCAGCAATTTGATTTTGGAGATTGGGTGGGATGCCGAGCAGGCTTGTCGGACTTTTAAAGATCGCCGGAGTTGGGAGAAATATCTGGAGCGGGGAATACCGGAAAACCGTCTAAAAAAAGGATTGGAGCCTTTCCTGGAGGGTGCACAGCCAACCCTGATCATTGAACTGATTCTTTCCACCTTTCCCGACCTGGTGGAATCGGAATTAGGGAAAAGTATCCATGAGGAAAGGATCATTGCTCAGAGGGGTGATAACCGCTACCGGGGTTTCATCCCGATTAATGTCGAATTTCTGATTGAATATCTTTTTGCAGCGGGATTCAGCCCCAAGCTGCGGATTGAACATGTGCCCATTAAACTTTGGGGAAGGTATTTGCCGGAGACTCTCAGTTCTTATGTGAGGAGTTTATACGATCTGCCGGAACAAGAACTTTCGTATTAGGCTGTTATGGTCTGCAGGATTTCCTCCATGAGGCCTTTGTAAAAAGCCTCTTTTGACCAGGTTTTCTCGCCGGATTAAGAATATAATATTACTGAATAACTTCTTGTTGTTTTTCCAGTTTTAATTGGGATATAATTGGTACCCTTCTCCCTCGCTGAACCCCTGAGATATCACGAAAGTCTTCTATTTCGGCCATTTTCCTGATTTCTGTTATAATGGGAAGCAAAGATCTTGGATTTCTGTTTTGGAATTGGAATAAAAGCGCTCCTTTTTCTAAATTTTTATACTATATATTGTATATATTTTAAGATGAACTCCTTTCTGTAGTATTTTTTCCTTTACAAAATTATTTTTTATATTAAAATTGAATTCTGATATTCCTGAATGACCTTTGATTCTAAAATAGATCTTTTTTAATTTCTTCTACAATTAACGAAAGGGAATATTTTAAAGTGAAACTTAAAAGATTAGAACTTAACGGTTTTAAATCATTTTCAGAAAAGACAATAGTATCTTTCCCTAAAGGTATTAGCGGAGTAGTGGGGCCCAATGGATGCGGGAAGAGTAATATCGTCGATGCCATTAAATGGGTCATGGGAGAACAAAGCCCCAAGCAACTTCGCGGCAAGGGTATGGATGACGTAATCTTTTCCGGGTCCAACGGCAAATCATCGGTAGGTATGGCCGAAGTTTCTCTGGTACTGGACAATGACAACGGCTCAATCCCTCCGGAGTACGCCGATTTCAGCGAGGTGGTCATTACCCGCAGGTTGTTCCGGGACGGGGAGAGCGAGTACGCTATAAACAACAAAGCCTGCCGGCTTAAGGATATCACCCACTTATTTATGGATACCGGGGTAGGAAGCAAGGCCTACTCGGTTATCGAGCAAGGCCGGATCGGGGCTATTATCGATTCCAAACCGGAGGATCGCCGTCACTGGATTGAAGAGGCGGCCGGTATTTCCAAGTATAAAAGCAAAAAGAACGAAACGCTGCGCAAATTGGAATTGACCGAGCAGAATCTTTTGCGGGTCGGGGACGTCATCGCCGAAATTAAAAGACAGATGAACTCTTTGTACCGCCAGGCCAAGAAGGCCGAACGGTTTAAAGAGATCCGGAAACAATCCAAAGAAGTGGAATTAGTCCTTTTAGCTAAGGAATATCAAATACTCCTGGAAGGGAAAGGATTCAAAGAAGAAGAGCTCCGCCGTCAGCAGGAGCAGGCCGGTGAATATAGAGACGAATGTCAATCCCGGGAGGACTCGCTGGATCAGCTTCAATCCGAACTCCTGGGGCTGGAAAGACAGTTGAAAGAAAAGCAGGAGCAATATTACCGGCAAAAGGCTGATTTGCAAAGCCAGGAAACCAGGATCCAGCAATACCAGAAGGAGTTGGAAAATCTGGGAAATGAGGCCCTGGAAATTGAAAAGGAAGTCAGCGAGATTGAACAGTGGTTGCGCGAAAATGAAACCCGGGAAAAGATCCTGTCCGAAGAGGTCAGTTCTTTTACCCAAACCCTGTCCCTGGAAGAAGGCCGGGTCAGGGAAAAGGAACAATCGCTTTCTGACTCTAAAAAATCATTGACCCGCTGTCAGGAAGAAGGAGAACAAATTAAAGATATCCTGGTCACCAAGTTGACCGAACTGACCCGGGTGAGGAATATGCGGGTCGGATTGGTGAAATTACAGGAAGACCGGCAGAGAAGAATCTTTCGTCAAGGTGAAGAAAAGGCCCAGTTGACGGCCCGGCTGGATTTTTTGAAGGCCTCGGTTCAGGAAACAGAGGCCCGTCTGGCGGCTCAAAGGGAAGCCTTACGGGAATTCAAAGCCAAAATAGCAAAGGCCCAAGACCAGAAGACCGAGATTGAAAAAATCCGCAAAAGCCGGGAAGAGGAATTTCTTGACCTGGAGCAGGGCTGGAAACAAGACCAGGCCCAAATCAGGAACCTGCAGGAGATCCGTGACAATTTTCAAAGTTATCAGAACGGGGTCCGGGCTTTGCTTCAGGCCGATTGGCCCGAGGAGGTCAGAGACTATCCGGCTTTTCGGCAGGTATTGGTCGAGGGTCTGGAAACCGAACCAGGCTGCGAGACCGCCGTGGAGACCGCCTTGGGAGAGGCCCTCCAGGCCCTTATGATTCATGACCCATCCGTAGCCCTTCAAGGTATCGATTATTTGAAAGATCGTGGTCAAGGCCGGGCCAGTTTTCTTACTTTAAAACCTTTTGGGTCTTCAGAAGATTTTTCCTTCGGGCCATGGGAGGGAAAGGGGTTGGTCCCCTTGTTGTCTAAAGTCTCCGCCCAGGAGGAATTTCAAACCTGGCTGAACCTCTTGTTAGGTCCCTTTGTTCTGGTCTCGGATCTAAAGCAAGGATTGGAGGTTTGGAAAAACAATCCCGGTCAAGTGTGCGTGGTTACTTTGGGAGGAGACCTGATCGACTCCAGAGGGATTATTTCCGGGGGCAGTTCCAGAAATCCGGAGAGCGGTCTGCTTTTTCAAAAAAACCTCATTCATAAATTGGAACTGAAGGTCGGAGAATGGCGGGAAAAGATCGATCGGAAAAAGGAAGGCATCCTGACCCTCGAAACAGACCTTGCCTATCAAATCAATATGATCAAGGATCTGGAGAACAGAAAAGAGGAGGAGGAAGCCGTTATCCTGGATTTGGAAAAACGCCTCATCGGCTATCAGGAAGAGACCAAGCCCATACAACGCCGCCTGCAATTGCTCATTTTGGAAGAAGATGAATACCGGACTCAAGAGGAGGATCAGGCCTCGGAAGAAAAAGCCCTGTCTTTACAGGAAGGAATCTTGAACAAGGAGATCGAGGACCTGAGAATTAATATCCGGGAGCGGGAGGAAAAAACAAGAATTCTGGAAGCCGACCTGGAGCAGGAGAGACAGACCTTGACACTGGCCTATACTCAATTGTCGGCCTTAAAAGAAAAGGGGGAACACATCGGAGGGGAGTGGGAACGGCTGAAAGAATCCCTGCACGAAAAACAAACCCGACAAAAAAGGCTGCTGGAAAAAATCCAGACCGGAAAAGAAATTCAGGCGGAGTTGATCGAAAAAGCCTCTTCGGGAGAGGCCCTGGTCAAGGATTTAGGCGATCAGGTCCGTGACTTTGAGGTCCAGATCCAGGCCGCCAATCAAACCTGGGAAAAGGGGATCAAACAAAAGGAAGATTTGGAGACGGCCCTTAAAGAAACCCGGGGTCTTTTGAAAGAGTCTGAGCAGCAGGAAAACGAGATTAGAATGGAACTGGCTCAGATGGTGATGAAAATCGAGCAATTAAAGGAACAGACTCTGGAGCAGTCCGGTTTGCCTCCGGAAGAGGTGGTTATCACTTATTTAAAAGGGGATGAAGACTTGGAAGCTTTAAGGGCGAAACGCCGTGAGTTTAGGGAAAAGCTCGAACAACTGGGAGAGGTGAACTTGACCGCCCTGGAAGAATATAATGCCTTTAAGGAACGGTATGATTTTTACCACACCCAGGAGGAAGACCTGCTTAAATCCATGGATTCTTTGAAAAGGGCCATCCAGAAAATAAATTTCACCTCCAAGGAGCTGTTTTTGTCCACTTTTAAGATTATTCAAGAGAAAATGAACGAGGTTTTCCCGATGTTGTTTGGAGGAGGCACCGCCAAATTATCCCTGACCGATGAAGAGGATCCCCTGGAATCCGGTGTGGAGATTATGGTCCATCCTCCCGGAAAAAGAGTGACCAGCATGACCCTCCTCTCCGGGGGGGAAAAGGCCCTTACGGCCTTGGCCCTATTATTCTCGACCTATTTGGTAAAACCCAGCCCTTTCTGTCTATTGGACGAAATAGACGCTTTTCTGGATGAGGCCAATGTTGAACGCTTCAAAGGTTTAGTCCGGAATATCGTCCGGGATTCACAGATCATTTTGATTACCCATAACCGCCGAATCATGGAAATGGCCGATACCCTTTATGGAGTGACCATGGAACAGCCGGGGATATCCAAATTGGTATCGGTCCGGTTGGATACCCTCCAATAGATTCTACGCCTCGTCCGGGATTTCCACGGAAGAGGTGGCCCCTAACGGGGCAGTTGACTTTCAAATAACGGTAAAAACCCATTTTTGTCATTCCAGGCTTGAGTCGTTCGCCTCATCGGCTCCTTTTTGGGAGCCTCTTCAAAAGCTCGACATACGGCATCCTGCCGATCGGCTTTGCCGATCTTTTGGTCAGACTCCCCGAGGGAGTCTGACGGGATGCCTATTCAAAAGCCCGACAAAGTCGAGCGGGCCGAGCGGGTCGAGCGGCCCGAACTTTAAGCAAAGACTCCCTTTGGGAGTCGGCCGGAATCCAGAAAAATTATCTCCTGGACCCCGGCTTTCGCCGGGGTGACGGAGAAGGAGACTGATTCCAATAACATAAACCATATCGACAAAACTTTGTCGACGTACAGTCGCTAAGCGCCTAAATATCTTCGATTAGATTCGGTCATTTTTGCCTAAAAATCTTCATAAAAGATACTATTTACACATCCGATAAGCCTGTGATACACTGTCAAAATTGGAAAGGCTGTCGAGCGCACCTCTATGATATGAACCGGTTGAAAAAAAGGAAAATAAAGTTTCTTGGGTCAGGGATCTTATTGATAGCAGTCCTGCTTGGGGGACAGGAGGTCTGGGCCAAGATCTACAGTGTTCAAATAGGAGCTTTTCAAAAATATCAGAATGCCCAGAGGCAATTTAAACAGTTTGAGAAATCAGTGCCTTCTAATTTGTCTGATTACCTCCGGATTGAGAAAAAAGGACATGAATATGTTCTCAAGGTGGGGAAATTAGATGAGCCGGAAAAGGCCCTGAATTTGCTTTCCGCCTTGAAAGAACATTCTCCAGACGCCTTTGTCTGGAAAGGAGACTGGGTTCCGAAAAACATCCTTGAAATGCGAGAAAACCCAGTCGGCTTTGCGGCGGACCATCCAAAGGAGGAGAAGGTCCTTCATCCTGAGGGCAAAAAAAATGAACCACCTCCGAAGGCCGAGCAACCTCTGATAATCAACCAGGCCTTGCTTACCGGAACCATCCGGGAAATCAGTTCATTCCCCCCCGAGCAATTGGGAATGCCTTCCGGGAAAAACATTTATCGCTTGATAATTCGGGTAGAGTCAAGCAAAGCGCTCAAAGGGGGGCCGGATTTTATAAAAGAAAGAGAAGGTGAGTTACTAACGGTTTTTTCGGAAATTAATCCGCCTATTTTTCGACCCGGCCTTAAAATTAAAGGGGTCGTTGAATACCGGGGGAATCGGTTCAGCCGATACTACTGGATCCATAAGCCCCAAGCCGTCAATCCCTGATTCTCCGAAATTTAAAAACTATTTTAGAGCTAAAGTGTTACAAGAAATGATGGTAAGCTGCTATGTTGAAATGGTTTTCTTCAAAAGAACAAAAAAATAACCTTCAGGAACCGGACTCCGGTTTTGAGGAAAAAGAAGCGTCTCTTGAATTCGGAGAGACCCAAGAAACCACAAAGGGTTTTTTCGGCCGTCTGAAAGAAAGGTTGACCAAGACCCGGGAAACCTTAATTACCCGGGTGGACCGCCTGGTCTTGGGTAAAAAAGAGATTGATGAAGACTTGTTGGAAGAATTGGAAGAAATATTGATCACCTCGGATTTGGGGGTTTTAACCACGCAGGCCCTGATCGAGTCTGTCCAGCAAAAAGTTAAAAGAAAAGAGCTGGATAATCCCGAACGGCTTAAGGGATACCTGCAAAAGGAGATTTTTCGCTTTTTGGATGTGCCTAAAAGGGCACTGGACTTTAATCAAAAACCTCTCATTTTTTTAATTATCGGGGTCAATGGGGTGGGAAAAACCACCACGATCGGGAAATTGGCTCAGCGTTTTCGGGACCAGGGGAAAACAGTCTTAATGGTTGCCGGAGATACCTTCCGGGCTGCAGCCGGCGAACAACTGGAGATATGGGCCAAGCGTAGCGGGGCAGAGATCATCCGCCAGAAAGAAGGATCCGATCCATCCGCAGTCGTCTTTGATGCCATAAAGACCGCGCGGGCCCGGGAGATGGATCTTGTTCTGATCGATACGGCCGGACGACTCCATACCCGGGTTAATCTCATGGAGGAATTGAAAAAGATCCGCCGGGTGATACAGAAAGAAATACCTGACGGCCCTCATCAGACCTGGCTGGTTCTGGATGCCACCATGGGGCAGAATGCCATTTCTCAGGCCCGAATTTTTAATGAAGCTATGGAAATCAACGGGATCATCCTGACCAAACTGGATGGTACGGCCAAAGGAGGGATCATCGTCGGGATCTGCAATGAACTGAAAATCCCCATTGAGTATATCGGGGTGGGTGAAAAGGCGGAGGATTTGCAACCCTTTAACCCGGAAGAATTTGTACGGGCTTTATTTTAAACCGTCATGCCCCCTCCCAAGGGGCGTGACACTACCAGTCCTGGTAATGGGCTGGTGGACTCGGGAACTATTATCGAACCTGAAGTCCTGAAATAAAGTCCAGCCGACGACGGATAAACATCCTAACATAAAAACGAGAAAGGAGTTTTGTATGAAGCTATTACGGGTAAACACCACCAAGCTGGAGACTCGCTATGAGGATCTTCCCGCCGACTGGAAGATGCTTGGCGGCCGGGGTCTTTCGGCCAAAATCATGAGGACCGAGGTTCCGCCTCAAGCCGACCCCCTGGGTTCGGAGGCTAAACTGGTTATCGCTGCCGGGCCGCTGGCCGGCACCCTGGCCCCTTCCTGTGGCCGAACCTCGGTAGGGGGTAAAAGCCCTCTGACCCAGGGCATCAAAGAGGCCAATGCCGGAGGCCCGGTCGGACAGGATTTGGACAAATTAGGCATCCGGGCCATCGTCCTTGAAGGCCAACCTAAAGACGATAAGTTATATATTCTTTCCATCTCCAAGGACGGCGCCCTGCTCAAGGATGGAGAAGCCTACCGGGGCCTCGGGGCCTTAAAACCTATGCCTTGGCTGATACCCTGCGGAAAGAATACCATGACAAGATTTCAATAATATCCATCGGTCCCGTGGTAGAACGAAAAGCCAAGGGCGCGACGGTCACTTTTACTGACAAAGACGGGCACTGCTCCAGGCATGCCGCCCGGGGCGGGTTGGGAGCGGTCATGAGGGCCAAGGGACTCAAGGCCATCGTTATCGATGACCAGGGCGCCCCAGCCATTGAGTACGCCGACCGGAAGGCCTTTCAGGAAACATTGAAGAACTGGCCGGAGGTCCTGAAAAAGGATCCGTCATTGGCCGGCATGAGTAAATACGGGACCCCGGGGATCATTGTCCCCTTGAGGGGTTTAGGGAGTATGCCTTCCAAGAACTACAGCAGCGAACCGACCGAAGGATTTGAGGCCCTGGCCGGGCCGTCCCTGGATAAGATCAACCAGGAAAGAAAGGGGCGTATGGATGGCTGCATGCCGGGTTGCCTGGTCAGGTGTTCGGTGGTTTATAATGATCCTCAGGGAAACCACCTGACTTCAAGCTACGAGTATGAGACCCTGGCCCTGATGGGCACCAATTTAGGGATTGTCGATCCCGATGCCGTGGCCCGGTTCGATCGGATCAGTGACGAACTGGGAGTCGATACCATTGAGCTGGGAAGCGCCATGGGCGTGGCCGCCTCGGCCGGAAAAATGGAGATGGGAAACGTGGACTCGGCTCTGGCCCTCTTTGATGAAGTGGAAAAAGGAACGGAATTCGGCAGAGTCCTGGCCGACGGGGTGGTGGCCACGGCCAAGTTGTTGGGGATTTCCAGGGTTCCGGCTTTCAAAGGCCAGGCCATTCCGGCCCATGATCCCCGGGTGACCAAGGCCACCGGCGTAACCTACCATACCAGCCCTATGGGCGCGGATCATACGGCAGGGGTCAATTATGAAAACCCCATGGCCAAGGAAGGGCAGGTGGAGCGTTCCCTGAAGACCCAAATCATGAACGCCATGCAGGATTCTCTCGGATATTGTATCCTGGCGGCCCCGAACGATAAAAAGGTCCTGATCAATTTCTTAAAGGATTTGATCAACGCCCGATTCGGCCTCAAGGTGACTGAAGATGAGCTGGTCAGGATCGGACGGGAAACGCTGAAGGATGAAATCGCTTTCAATGAAAAAGCCGGCTTCATCGCCGTTAACGATCCGGCTCCGGAATTTGTTCGAACCGAGCCCCTGGCCCCGACCCAGAGCGTTTTTGATGTACCCCAGGAGGAATTGGACGGGATCTGGAAACAATTGGATACCATTGCCGTCTAAGGCCGACATTCCGGAAAGACTATCCGTTTATTCATGAATAGGAGAACCTATGTTCGATGACCAAATTTTATTGGGTCGAATGGTCAAGTAGGAAAATAGGATTTGAGGTCCAATCTTCGACGAGTCCTATTTTAATATTCCGGCTTCCGGCCGATTGGACGTTCAAAGGTTTGAAAGGAAATAATTCATGACCGTTGAGGAAATTAAGAAAGTGGTATTTGTCGGAGGCGGGACCATGGGGTCCTTCAACTCCATGGTGGCTGCGGCTGCGGGATACCCGGTAACCGTCTATGATGAATCCCCCCAGGCCCTGGCGGCTCTCACCGATCGTCAGAAGGCCTGGGGGGAAGTCCTGATCGAAAGATGGCAGATGCCCCGGGAAAGGATCGAACAAGGGCTTCAAAACATACAATGGACCAATGATCCGGCCGAAGCGGCGGCCGATGCCGATTTGCTCAGCGAATCAGTCTTTGAACGGCTGGAGCTAAAGCGACGGATTCACCAAAGGTTCGATGAACTCTGCCCTCCCAAGACCATTTTTACCACCAATACCTCAACGCTGCTGCTCTCGGATATAGAATCGGCGGTCCGGCGGGGAGACCGGTTTGCCGCCATGCATTTCCATCAACCGAATATTCTGGCGGACCTGGTGGCCGGGCCCCGGACGAGCCCGGGGACCATGGACCTTCTGAAACGCTATATAAAAAGTATCGGTATGACCTATGTGCTTTTGAAAAAAGAAAGGGCCGGTTATCTGCATAACGCCATGTATGTGGCCTTTTTGTCTACCGGCCTGATGTTAAAAGTAATCGGAGGTCTGGATATCGAAGAGATCGACCGCTCCTGGATGCTCAGTCAAAAAGCGGAGGGAGGCCCTTTCGGATCCATGGATCATGTAGGATTTAATGTCATTGTTGATGCCTTTGAAGGTCAAAATGATCCGGATGATCCTGCCCTGAAGTACAAGGCAGCCGCGTTAGATCTATTCCGGCCATATCTCGAGCGGGGAGACCTGGGACAGAAAACCGGAAAGGGGTTTTATTCCTACCCGGATCCGGCTTTTTTAAATCCTGGATTTCTGGAGGATAAAAAGGAAAATCCTTTGGCCAGCAAGATTCTGATCAACTCCGTTCTGGCCACCGCTCTGACCCTGGTTATCGAAGGTGCCGGGGATATCCGGGATATAGACCGGTCCTGGATGATTACCCATCGTCCGGACATCGGTCCCTTTGGAATGATCGACGAAAAAGGGCTTGATGTCTTCCTGGCGGAACTGGAGGAAAGAGCGGCCCTTGATCCCCTCTTTGCCCTGAATTTCCCCGTCCTCTCTGAGTACCTGAAGGGTTATATCGAAAGAGGTGAATTGGGGATGAAGACCGGCCAAGGGTTTTACACCTACCCGGATCCGGAATTTAAAAACCCGGACTTTATTTTAAATAGTGAATGAACTTTCCCGGCTAATTGAGGAGAAAAAGAAATACATTTATTGGGGTACTGATCAGGAAAGGATAAATACATGGCCTATTTTCAAAACAACAACGTCCGTATCTATTACGAGGATGTGGGACAGGGTGAACCCATCATAGCCAACCACGGGTTGGCCGAAGACACCACCTACTGGAGTGAATCCGGGGTCACCGCCTCCCTGGCCGCAAAGTACCGGGTCATCTCGATCGACATGCGCGGCCACGGCCGGACCGTGGTCGAAGGCGAAGCGAAGGGGTATAATGAAATCACCATGGGAGAGGATTTCACCGCCCTGGCTGACCACCTCAAACTTGGCAGGTTTCACCTCCTCAGCCATGCCACCGGCGGCATGGTGGCCGCCCGCTACGGGATCCGGCACTCCGACCGGCTGCTCAGTCTGATACTGACCGATACGGGATCGGAGACCCTGCCCACTATGTTCGCTGCCGACGGTCATGAGGTTACGGAAGAAGAACAGGAACAGCTTCGAATACTGGGCGATCAGCTCAGGCAGGATTGGATCAAAAATCAACCGCCCCCGCCAAGCTATCTGCAGCGGAAAGCCAACTGGCGCGCCAACCCGGGGGTCTTTACCTTCAAGATGGCCGAACATCCCTACAGTGACCGGATGTATGAGATCATGGATGACTGGGGCCAGCGTCGGAATCCCTGGGCCCTGATGGAGTTCATGCAGAGCTTTTACACCGATCCGGATCCGATGGTGGAAGGATTGCGGCGGATCAAGTGCCCGACGCTGCTGCTGATCGGCGAATTCGACTATGTCTTTCTCAAGCCGACCGAATTGATGGCCAGGGAGATACCGGACAACCGGCATGTGGTCCTGCGGGGGTGCGGGCATATGACCGCCCTGGAGGCGCCGAAGTGGACGGCCCATGAGCTTCTCGATTTTCTCGAATGTGTCAGAAAAACCGGCCGCGCCAAGTGGTAGAAAAAAAGTGACCTTTGAAAATGTTAAATTTTAATCAAGATCAAAGAAGGCGATTCAGCATCTCCATCACCCTGACCCTCTCCGACTCGGCTGAGCCATTTCGATCAAACTTGTCGACGAGCTCAAGTCGAGTCGCTCAAGGCCCGGAGCTTGTCGAGAGGCTCGTCGCAGACCCCATGGGGAGAGGGGATTCTTCTTGTTTCCCCTCTCTTGATCCGGTCGGCTTTGCCGACCTCTTGAAGAGCTCGACGGAGTCGAGCGGAGGGAGGGGATGAAGGGGAGGGTGAAGTAGGATCAATTTATTCGCAAAAGAAACGGAGAGTTAAAGGCGCAACTCCACGGCGCTGCTGCTATGAAAAAAGGCCAATCGGACTTCAAAGTGGGTGAAACGGTCTGTTATTTCGGATCAAAAAACAAGAAACAAGAACCTTTTCCGGGCCTGGTCCTGGAGATAAGGGATCGGATAAAAATCAGCTATTTCGACGCCCCCGAGCAGAGGATCATTTGGGTCGATCCGGAGGATATCGAAAAGCAGAGCAGCTCTCGTTGCGCGCACAACGCCGAATGCGGTTGGTGCGATGATACGGGCAAATGCATCTACGAATGAGGCTCAAACCGGAATTTTTTGATCCTTCGAATCCTGTGCTTGGTAATGATGAAGTTTTATCCTGCTAGTTTATAAGGGTCCTATAATAGTCTTGTCTGAAATTGAAGGAAAGCCATGAGCCTAAAAATCCCCCTCCCCAATCCGGATGACCTGCCGGAAGAGATAAGAAAAATTGTATCCTCTTCCCCCCTGAATGTGGTCAAAATGATGGCCAATGCGCCCGCCAGTTTCCTGGGCTTCCAGGAATTGGCCGCCGGGGTGCTCTTTAAAAGCCAATTCGATCCCCGAAAACGGGAAATCGCCGTTTGCCGAATCGGCCATGTCACCCGGGCCAATTATGAATGGACCCATCATGTGCGGGTGGCCAGGCGTCTGGCTATCACGGAAGAAGAGATCGGGATCATCGGTTCAGAAAATCCCGTGACCTCCCTTGATGAAGAGGGCAATCTTCTCTGCCGCGTTGCCGACAAGATCAGTCTAAAGGTCCGGCTAAGCGATGAGGCCCTGGCCCAAATACTGGAGCGGTACGGAGTCCGGGGCGCTACCGAGCTGATTCTCTGTTGCAGCTACTTCAATATGGTCAGCCGGTTTTTAGAATCAACCCGGGTAGAACTTGAATCTACGCCCGGTAATCAAGGCTGAGTTTAGCCCCCCGCTTCTTAGTCTCCTAGCCGGTATTTCATTCAGTTTTTTTTTCTTGATAAGAATTGCAACGTTGAGGGTTGGATCTTTTTTTTAGATTTGCTTCGGATCCCTTTCTAAGGAAAGGTCTGAACAGCCGAGATCCAGCCGCTCAAAGGGATTGATTTTTAAGCCGATGGTATGGTAATCCATACATAGACCCAATTCTGAGAAGGTAATAAAATGAAACGGAGACTACCATGACCGAAAAAAAAGAGGGACTGCTCAGTCCCTATCGTGTCCTTGATCTGTGTGATGAAAAAGGTCTCTTTTGCGGCAAGTTGATGGGGGACCTGGGGGCCGATGTCATCAAGATCGAGCCGCCGGGAGGCGAGGCCGTGCGGAACAAAGGGCCCTTTTATAAAGATCAGGTCGACCCCCAAAAAAGCCTCTACTGGTTCAGCCTGAATACCAGCAAAAGGGGAATCACCCTGGATATTGCCAAACCGGAAGGTGCGGAAATCTTCAGAAGGCTGGTGAAGACAGCCGATTTTGTGATCGAGTCCTTCAAACCGGGTTATCTGGCCGGTCTGGGCCTCGGTTATGCCGATCTGGAAAAAATCAACCCCGGGGTCATCCTGGTCTCGATTACCCCCTTTGGACAAACCGGTCCCTACCGGGATTGGAAGGGACCGGATATGGTCTTGTGGGCTTTAGGCGCCGGCCCCTTTATCCGGACCTTCGATAGTCCCGATCGACCGCCTTTTCGGGTCAGCCATCATCCCCAGACCTATTTCCATGGAGGAACCGAAGCGGTGGTCGGGGCCATGGCGGCCCTCCATCACCGGGCTAATACGGGAGAAGGACAGCAGGTGGACGTCTCCATCCAGGAATGCGTCAGCTGGCATCCCCTGGGGGACTATGACCTGAACAAACGGGTCGTGAAACGGGGGACCATGCTGCTTCCTCTTCAGGTTAAGGTTACCCATATCTGGCCCTGTAAAGACGGTCATGTCATGTGGCGTTATACCGGCGGACCGGCGGCCAAACGCCATAGTACCCCCCTGGCTAACTGGATTAACCAGGAGGGCTTCGGCGATGATTGGTTCAAGAATTTTGACTGGGAAAATTTCAGCCATTTCACCACCAATCAGGAGGTGATTGATCATATGGAAGATCTGACTAAGAAATTCTTCCTGACCAAAACCAAGGCCGAGTTAATGGAAGGGGCCATTAAGTATCGGATCATGCTCTACCCGATCAGTACCGTCGCCGATCTTCTGGAAAGTCCCCAATTAAAGTATCGGGAATTCTGGACGGAGGTGAGGCACCCGGAGCTGAATGATACGATCCGTTATCCGGGAAAGTGGGCCAATAACTCTGCAACCCCTCCGCGGATCTCCCGTCGTGCGCCGTTGATCGGCGAGCACAATGAAGAGGTCTATTGCGGTGAATTGGGGTATTCCCCGGAAGAAATGCAAACTTTAAAAGGGGCCGGGGTGATTTAATACGAAAAAATTATTGTGGCTATAGGCAAGAGGCTATAGGCCATGGGAAAATCGATATCCATAAACTTCTTCCCTATTGCCCATAGCCCATAGCCTATCGCCCCAATAAAGATATTTTCATGATCAGTGTCGCTCCAGAGGGCAAGAAGGTTGAATACTCCTCCGGAAAATAAAAAGGAGACTTCATAATGGCAAAATTACCACTGGAAGGTGTAAAAGTTGCGGATTTTACCTGGGTCTGGACCGGGCCGACGACCACCAAAGTTCTGGCCGATTTCGGAGCCACGGTATTTAAGATCGAAAGCGAAGTTCGCTGGGATGTCTGGCGAATCCAGCCCCCCTTTAAGGATGATAAACAGGGACCCAACCGGGGAGCGGTCTTTAATTCGATTAACACCAGCAAAAACAGCGTCTCCCTCAATTTGGCCCATCCCAAGGCCAAGGAGATCGCCAAGAAATTTGTGGCCTGGGCGGATGTCGTCACCGACAACTTTGCCGGCGGGGCCATGAAGCGGATGGGTCTCGGGTATGAGGTACTCAAAGAAATCAAACCGGACATTATCATGATGAGTTCGGCCCTTATGGGCCAAACCGGTCCCTGGCATGACAGCCCGGGTTATGGGGATCAGTTATCGGCCATATCGGGTTTGCATGAAATTTCCGGTTGGCCTGACCGGATACCCGGGGAAATCGGATTTTACACTGATTTCATTGCCCCGCGCTTTAATGCCCTGACCCTTCTGGCCGCGCTGGATTACCGGCGACGCACCGGTAAGGGGCAATACCTGGACATCGCTCAACACCAGGGAGGGGTGCAATATATAGCCCCCAGCATCCTGGACTATGAAGTGAATAACCGGGTGGCCACCCGCCAGGGAAACGATGACCCTTATGCCGCGCCTCATGGCAGCTACCCCTGCCGGGGAGAGGATCGGTGGTGTGTTATTGCTGTATCCACGGAAGAAGAATGGCTGGGATTCTGCAAAGTGATCGGCCATCCGGACTGGACCCGGGACCCGAAATTTGCATCGTTGGAAAACCGGATAAAAAACCGGAAAGAACTCGATGTCCTGGTGGCCTCCTGGACCATAAACCAGACCGATGAAGAGGTGATGACCCGGTTGCAGAATTCCGGGGTAGCGGCCGGACGCGTCAATGATGCCAGGGACCATATGGAAAATAATCCCCAGATGGCCTTCCGGGAATTCTATCAGGAACGGGAGCATCCGGAACTGGGGAGCTATCATCCCCCCCGGCAGCCCTGCGTTTTATCAAAATCTCCCTGTCAAATCAGGCGTGCGCCCCTGTTAGGTGAGCACACCGAATATGCCTTAAAAGAAATTATCGGTCTGACCGACGAGGAAATCGAAGAATTGGTCATCGAAGATGTCCTGCGCTGAGCGAAAAAGAAGTTCAAGGTTCGTATCAGTTTAGCTTTTATAAATTCAAAACCTTTTTTAGACAGGATTTACAGGATTACTTGGATCTTTGTGCCTTTCCGCCTGCGGGCAGGCAGGGAAAGGCACAAATCTAATCGTCCTGCGGACGGAAACATTCGTCTCCGCTGGAAGCGGATGAAGTTGCTCGGGCTCTTCCGGAGCCTGAGAAAAAACATGTAAA
>JACQYK010000209.1 GCA_016208255.1 Deltaproteobacteria bacterium
AATGGTGAAGGCCTGCTCTGGATTTAGTTAAACAATTTGCCCGGCAAAGAAGCATTGGGCGTTGGGGTGGACAACGCCGGCTTCCTTTGGAAGCCTCTTTTTTAGGTCGACAAAGTCGACCGGCCCAAAAAAAGACCCCCCGCTCCTCTATCTGGTAAGCCCATCCGCTTCATGTCAATATTATTTTGAGACCATCAATAATAGGGCCGGGCACCTAACCCCAGCTTTCCGCAATTCTATCCAGATGGAACCGGGTGTCCCCGCCGAGCGACAGGTTAGCCCTGGTTCTCAAATGGTACAGCCCGATGTCCAGTTCCTCGGTGAATCCTATGGCCCCGTGGAGCTTCATGCCGTCTATACAGGTTTTTTCGTAGATCTGGTTGGCCTTGGCCTTGGCCATGGAGATCAGCGGGGCGGCGGGAAGAGACGGGAGGCCGGCATCAACCCGCCAGGAGGCCTCATAAACCAAATGTCTCAATCCCTGCATCTGATTGAAGAGATCGACCAGGTTGTGCTGGACCGCCTGAAAGGACCCGATTGGGGCGCCAAATTGGACCCTTTGCTTGGTATAATCGATGGTCATTTCCAAAACGGCCTGCACTCCCCCCAACATCTCGGCGCTTTTTAAGAGGGCGGTTCTCTGATGGATAAGCTCCACCACCGGCCATCCCCGATCCAGTTCTCCTAGAAGATTCTCTCGGGGGACACTCACCTGGGAAAAACGCACTTCGCACTGTTTATCTCCGGCCAAGGTCGGAAGAAGGTCGATTTCAATTCCAGGGCTTTTGCTGTCCACCAGGAACAGGGTGATGCCCTCAATTGCATCGGATCCTTTGTTGGTCCTGGCGGCAACCAGCAGGAAGTCGGCCACATGTGCGTAGGGAACAAAAAGCTTGGTACCATTGAGGAGATAACCCCCCTCCGCGGCCGTGGCCTCCACCCCAATACCCGCAGGATCACTGGTGCCTGATCCTTCAGTCAAAGCCAATGACCCTATCGCTTCGCCCGCGGCTATCGACGGCAGATACTGCTCCTTCTGTTTCGTGGTGCCGAAGGCCAGGATTGGAAAAACGCAAGCCGCGACCGTGGAAAAAAACGGGCCGGGCAGGAGACCACGGCCCATTTCTTCGAGGACCAAAGCCAGATCGATCATTCCGCCCCCTACCCCTCCGAATTCTTCTGGCAGGGCCAGACCCATCCATCCCAGGTCGGCCATCTTTTGCCACATCCCCGGGTCATATCCTTTCTCACTGCGCAACATTTCCCGGACCGTTTCCTTAGAACACTCATTCTCCACAAACCTTCTGGCTGAATCTCTGATCAACTCCTGATCACTGGAAAAGCTGAAATCCATAGCTGGTCTCCTTTATTTTAAAATAACGGTACAAGGTTGAAGGTGTAAGGTTTAAGGGAAATAGAATTCGAGATTTCAAAGTTTTCTACGACTTGTATGGTTTTCCTTGAACCTTGAACCTCATACCTTGAACCTATTTTAATATGATCTCGGTAAACCAAGGCCGAATTGACCGATAATGTTTTTTTGGGTAAACTCGGTACCGGCGGCGGAACTCATGCCTATCAGGTTCCAATAAAGGCTGCGCAGGCCTCCCAGATCATGAAACCAATTCAAAGACCGGCCGTAGCGACGTAGTTGGGAAAAAGGCCCCAGAATATCCATACCGACACTTGACAGGCTTTTGAGGATCTCATCATTTAAGACCTTGTCCCGGGAAGGTTCAAAGGTTGGGGTTTTGCCCTGGGACATTTTCCAGATCGTTTCATAGGCCAGCAACCGTTGTACTTCAATGTCGATGGCCGCCTGGGCCAACCCCTGCCGAATCTCAGCCTTGTCCAGCAACCCTTTTTCCGCAGCGTAGCGGACCAACTCCTCCAGGACGCGCTTATTGTGACCACAGGAACTGACCGCAACACCGCCTCGTTCGTAGCCTAGAGAGCGCATGAGCTGGTACCAGCCCCGATTCTCCTCACCGACCAGATTTTCGACAGGAACTCTTACGTCGTCAAAAAAGACCTCATTGAAGTGATGATTTCCGATATAATTCCGGATAGGACGAACGGTTACCCCAGGGCTTTTCATGTCGACAATGATGATGCTGATGCCCGCGTGCCTGGTTTGGGCGTTCGGGTCGGTCCGGACCGCCAGCCAGCACCACCGGGCCCGATGGGCCGAACTGGTCCAAATTTTTTGCCCGTTGATCACGTACTCGCCTCCAGCCCGAAGGGCCTGGGTGCGTAGATTGGCGAAGTCACTCCCGGCATTCGGTTCACTGTAACCCGTGCACCAGACCCCGTCCGGATGACCGGCGGCGATTAGGGGCATGTATTTTCGCCTTTGTTCTTCGGTCCCGAACAGAATCAGCGACGGGCCCACCCAGGAAACCCCGCTTACCCCCATGCCGGTTCCGGGGATCCCCCAGTAGCCCACCTCTTCGGAGTAGACCAGGGCCTTCCAGGCAGAAGCCCCTTGCCCCCCGTACTCCCGCGGCCAGGTCATGGTCAGCCATCCTTTTTCAGAGAGCTTCCTGGAGATGGACATAATAAAGGCCCAGGTCTCATCGGAGTCTCCCTCTTCGAACATCCCCATGGCCCAGTCCGCAGGCAATTCCGATTTCACAAAGTTCCGGATCTCTTCCCGAAACAATTCTTCCTCTTGGCCGAATTGAAATTCCATCGAAAACATTCCTCCTTATTGGTCGACGTTTTAAAAGAATTTTTCGTACAACAGAGTTGCCTGGCCTGCCGGATAAGCAGTTGGTCCAAGGGTCCCTCACCCATTTCCCCTGATACTTTATTCGTAAGATAGCCGATTTTACCTTTTTGGTCGCTTGAGTCAACAAGATAAAATAAAAGATAAAATAAAATAGGCTATCGGGCCACATCCGGGATTTTTTCTCCTTGACCCCCGAGGGGATGCCCTTTATACTTTTGCCGATCCATAAGTCCTCCCAAAGAACCGCTGACCGTTGATGAACACCAACAGGATTTAAAATTAAACCCATGGGGGAAAGCGATGTCTATAAAGCCCGAGGATAAGTCCTTCTTCTATACCAGCGCCCGGGAACTGGCCCGCTTGGTCCGCCGCAAAGAGTTGTCACCAGTGGAGATTATCAAGGCCTATATAAGGCGCATCGAAACGGTCAATCCAATGGTGAATGCCTTTTGCACCACCACCTTTGACAGTGCCATCAAGGAAGCGAAACAGGCCGAGCTGGCAGTTATGAAAAACAAAGCGCTTGGACCGCTTCACGGGGTCCCTTTTTCCGTTAAGGATCTGGTCTGTACCAAAGGGGTCCGCACTATGCGGGGATCGAAAATATTCGAATCTTTCGTTCCCCAGGACGATGCCCCG
Organism: Deltaproteobacteria bacterium; assembly: GCA_016208255.1. GTDB lineage: Bacteria > Desulfobacterota > RBG-13-43-22 > RBG-13-43-22 > RBG-13-43-22 > RBG-13-43-22. Next base: position 3,371 of record JACQYK010000209.1, read on the forward strand.
TTGGTGGAAAGACTCAAAAAGGCGGGCGGAATCCTGATGGGAAAGACTACGACTCCCGAATTCGGCCACAAGGGAATGACTGATTCCCCGGTTACAGGAATTACCAGGAACCCCTGGAACCTCGAACGGATCCCCGGTGGGTCCAGCGGCGGAGCGGCCGCCCAGGTGGCTGCGGGGATGACGCCGCTGGCCATGGGCACCGACGGAGGGGGTTCGATCCGCAACCCGGCATCGCTCACCGGCATCTATGGATTGAAACCTACCTTCGGCCGGGTCCCCGTCTATCCTGCCGGCAGTTTCGACTCCCTCTCTCACGCCGGTCCCATGGCCCGCACGGTCGGTGACGCGGCTCTGATGCTATCCGTTATGGCCGGGCCGCATGAGGCGGACTCCCTTTCCCTCGAGGGGGTGCCGGATGATTACCAGGGCAAACTGAAGGCGGGGATCAGGGGGCTGAGGATCGCCTGGAGTCCGAACCTGGGATATGTCCCCGTTTTGGAAAAGGAGGTGGCGGATATCGCGGCCATCACAAATGGATCCGCTTCTGGTGAGCTGGACCAGGATGGGCCTCCAATTATCCGCAGCTGATTTTGTTCGGGCTCAGATTCGGCGTCATGAACTAAGAGACAAAGTCCGAAAATTTTTTGCGAACTATGATCTTCTTCTCACCCCTACTTTACCGGTCGTGGCCTTCAGGGCCGGCGTCTCGGCCCAGGAGGGTCTTAAAGATTCCCCCGTAGATTACAGGAACTGGTCACCCTTCAGCTCCATTTTCAATCTCACCCATATTCCGGCGGCTTCAGTCCCAGCCGGCTTTACCGGGGAGGGACTGCCGGTGGGCCTGCAAATCATCGGCCCCCGCTTTGCCGATCTGCGGGTCCTGCAAGCCTCGGCCGCCTTTGAAGAGATCCGACCCTGGGGGGAAATCTATCCCGTTTTGTAAAACGGTTTGTAATTTTCATAATTAAAAAAGCCAACCAAACTTATTTGAAATTTTGGGCTGGGACTAAGTTTTTCAATTATGATATAATTTGTGCTCATCCGGAAAAGATGTTTCCGGATTGGCTCCATCCGGAAACTCAGAGCAATAAAAGCCAGCTAAAAAAAAGAGGAGGATGAAAATGAAGAAAGTTGCAATGGTATTAGTAGTAATCGGGATGATGGCTTTGGGATTTAGCACGGTTATGGGCGCTTCCTTTCACGAAATTACAATTATGCAAAAGGATAAGATAGGGAAATACCTGGCCGATTATGAAGGGAAGACCTTATATTGGTTTAAAAAGGATTCTCCGGGTAAAACCGCCTGTCTGGCCGACTGTTTGGATAAGTGGCCCATCTATTATAGGAAAACGGTTCAGGCCCCCAAAGGAATAAAGGCGGAGGATTTTAAAACCATTACCCGGCCGGATGGCAAGAAGCATACCCTCTTCAGGGGATACCCCCTTTATTACTGGGTCAATGACAAAAAGCCGGGTGATACCAGCGGGCACGGTGTAAACAAGGAATGGTTTGTCGTCAATCCGGATACTTTCCTGTCTAAGTAGGTTTGTACAAAAAACGATCCCCCGAATTTTAATTCAATTTTTTTAGTAGGCACCCAGGTGCGGGGGTATTTCCCTCACTTTTACCGGCCAAAACCTCCTGGAGGAATATCGGGGGGATATGATAGGTTTCGAGGCGACTCATTGATCCGGCCTATTTTCATTCGGCTTCCGAAATGGAAGCCTCTTGGGGCGCTCGGCATACGGCATCCGGATGGATGCCTATTCAAAAGCTCGAAAAAGTCGAGCGGACCGACCGTATCGTGGTGTCAGTGCCCGCCTTGTGCAGGCACCAGGCCCCTAGGCGGGGCATTTGGGTTTACCATGAAATAATTATTGAATTTAATGAGCAACAGGCCTGGGAAATCATTAATCCAAAGTAATAAACAACGATTTTCTCGGCTTTCCACCCACCGCCCGGCTCTTGTGCCCCTGGCCGGTAGTGTCCTCGGCTAAGAAGACGTCTCCGGACCGGAAGATTCGTTTAGTGCCGTCCCCGATTTCAATTTCGACTTCCCCCTCCAGGTTAACGACATATTGGCGCCTGGGGGCGTTGTGAAAATCATAGTTATAGGAGCCATCGGTTTCCCGAAAGATCATCCCGCTGGCCGTTATTAAATCAGACAGAAAGTTGCCCCTGCCGCCGTCTTTCAAAGGGATCTCCAAATCTTCAAAATGGGATTGGCGGTCTTCTCCGGTGTAGATGCGTGTGATTTTCATATTTTCCCCTTTCGATGAATTAGAAATCAATGGTTTTCTCAGACAGGATTTACCGGATTACCTGGATTTCTCCGCCTTTCCTCCTGCCTGCAGGCGGGCAGGAGGAAAGGCGGAAACCAAATCGTTCCGCGGGCAAAGCATTAGCTCCCGCTGGAAGCGGAGTGAAGTTGCTCAGGGTCTTCAGGAGCCTGAGCAAGATTCCTGTAAATCCTGGCAAATAGTTTTTTCATAAGGCTAAAGGTTACTATTTTTTAAATGCCCGAGGGTTCTCTCTGTGACTCGAGAACTCTGCGAGAGATAGGCCTTTCCAGCTATTGTTTGTCCGGGTCTTTATGTTTCAAAGGGCCTGACAATGGGTGCTGATTTCGTACCACTTACCGTGTTCGATATCTATAAACCGGGCCTTACTTTTTTTGGACAGCAGATCGGCAAATTTATCGGCCAGGCGATGGGCGCTCTCTACCCCGTTGCCGTCGTGATGGGTAGGAATGACCAGACCCGCGCCTGAGATAGCGGCCATATCCGCCATTTTCTCTATATCCGTTCCTCCCAGCTGAATGAAAAGGACCTGGGGACGCGCCTCGGTCACAACCGGGCGCAGATGATCTTCAGGGCCCGAGCTGTAGAAGAAAAGCCTCAGATTATCTTCGGATTGGAAGAGGAAATTTAACTGCTCCCCGCCGGTCACCCCGGCCAGATCGAGTTTTTCCAGCATGGCCGCCGTCTCCGGTTTTTGAACGCGGTTTAAGGCCGTCTCTATCGCTTTTAGAATCTCCTTAAAAGTCCAGGCGCTATCGGCCTCCCGGCCCAGTAGCCGGGCATAAGCTTGACGCATCGGCGGCAGCAGATTGATGTGTTGACCGCG
>JACQYK010000222.1 GCA_016208255.1 Deltaproteobacteria bacterium
AAAAAAGCAAGGAATATCGGGAACGAGTTTTCGCGACTTTAAATCAAGGGTGAATGGATCATTTTGGAGGCATTTCGGTTTTATCTTTTGACAGGTCGAGGATGCCCTTATTCCCCTTTTTCCTTCTTGATTCTGTCTTTTCCTTGTTTTATACTCTTCTTATGAAAGGAAACCACTTATTAAATCCAAAGTGAGATCCTATGACTAGATCCCAACAAGTTGAGAAATTATTATCCAGCATGTCTCGGGCGGAGAAAGCCCAATTGCTCCAGTGGGTGACTCGCGACATAGGGGACGCCTTCCCCGGCATCGAAGGCCGACCTGAAGTTGCCGGAGGCGAAGCCTGCATCGTCCGTACCCGCATTCCCGTGTGGGTGTTGGTGCAAGCACGCAAATTGGGGACCAGCGAAGCCGATCTGCTGCGCTCTTATCCATCTCTGCGTGCAGAAGACCTGGCCAACGCCTGGGGATATTATCGGAGTCATCGCAAAGAAATTGAAACTCAAATTCGTGAAAACGAATCCGCCTGATGGCACATTTCTATTCCAACGAAAACTTTCCCCTTCCAGTAGTCGATGAATTGAGAAAACAAGGTCACAGCGTCTTGACTATTCAAGAGACAGGCAAAGCGAATCAAGCTATGGCTGACGAAGAAGTATTATCCTTTGCCTTTCAGCACGACCGTGTTTTGTTGACGTTAAATCGTAAACATTTCATCCGGTTACATAAAAAGAAAGCAAAACATGCGGGGATTTTTGCCTGCACCTTTGATCCCAACTTCAAGGCCCTTGCCAAGCGGATTCATGAATCAGTTAAAAAAGAATCAGATTTAACCGGCCAGTTGATTCGTATTAATCGGCCACAAAAATAGTCCCAACCCGGACCAGCCGGAACCAAGATGTGGACATCCGAACCAAGTTAATAATACCTCAAATGGTCCGGGTCCAAGACGTGTTTTATAATAAATTCTATCCATTTTGCGTAGAATTTTATTCTTTAGTTACTAATGGATTTTTTTCGAAATGAGGATTAGGTGTGAAATTTTAGCAAAGAAGTTAACTATTTCAAGAGCTCGACCATGCCGGAGAAACCCGCTCCCATAGCCAAGATCACCCGCCCCAGGATTCGGGGGATTTTCCCCAGGGAAAGGCTGTATAGGCGGCTGGATGAAACACGGAAATATCCAGTGACCTGGATTTCCGCCCCAGCCGGTTCCGGGAAGACGACTCTGATTGCCGGCTTTCTCGAGGCAAAAAAGATACCTTGTCTTTGGTACCAGGTGGACGGAGGCGATACAGATCCGGCAACTTTCTTCTACTACATGGGCCAAGCCGCAAAGAAGACTTCGCCCACGAAACGTAAACCTCTTCCTCTTCTCACCAGGGAATATTTTCAAGATATTCCAACTTTTTCACTGCGCTATTTCGAAAACCTTTTCAGCAGGCTCAAGCCCCCAGCCATCATGGTTCTGGATAATTACCAGACCATTCCGGTTGAATCCTTTTTTCATGAGGTGATCAATAATGGGTTCAACGCTATACCCGAGGGGATTAACGTCTTCGTCGTCAGTCGCCATGACCCACCTCCCGTCCTGGCCAGGCTGCGAGCCAATGGGCAGATGAAAATACTTGGCTGGGAGGATTTGCGTTTGACCCCGGAGGAAACCAGGGGGATCGTGCCTTTGAAAACCAGGGAGACCCCTTCCCCGGAGGTCATCGAACAACTGCACCAAACCGCCGATGGTTGGGTAGCCGGCCTGGTATTGATGCTGGAGAGCATGAAGCGGGGAGTGGAGCTTCAATTCATTGGCAAGATGGCCTCAGGGGAGATCATCGATTATTTCTGGAATGAGTTCTACAATAAAACAGACAAAGAGATCCAGGATTTTCTTCTTAAGACCGCCTTTTTACCCAAGATTACCCTAAAAGCGGCGGAAAAGCTTTACGGCCTCTCAAATGCCGATAAAATTTTATCGACGTTCAGCAGAAATAATTACTTTACCGAGAGGCATTATTCCAAAGAGCCTGTTTATCAATATCATCCTTTATTTCGGGAGTTCCTGATGGCCCGCGCCCGGGAAACTTTTTCCGAAGTGAGGCTATCCACCTTACTCCGTCAGGCTGCAAAACTCCTTGAGCAGGATGGCCAGATAGAGGCGGCTATCTCGCTCTTTCGTGATCTTAATGATTGGGAAGAGATGGTTCAGCTCATTCTGAAACAGGCCCCGTCGATGGTGGCGGAAGGACGAAATCGTCCGCTGGAAGAGTGGTTGAGCAGCCTCCCCAAGGGTATGATGGAGAACAATCCCTAGCTTCTTTATTGGATGGGAATTTGCCGCCTTCCCTTTGACCCCGCACAAAGTCGACCCTATTTTGAAAAAGCCTTCGAAAAATTTAACTCCCGAGGAGAGACGACGGGGATAGTCCTTTCCATCTGGGGGATTGTTTACTCTATTATATATGCAATGGCGGACTATAGGCTCCTTGATCGCTGGATGAATATACCGGTTAAAGAAACCACCCTGTCCGGATGGTTGGTGTCAACCATTCCGGGCAGGGGTTCCAATGGTTCCGGAGAGGAACCAATCAGCTAATTTTTCTTTCGGCAATCAATACCATATACCTCTCTCATGGAT
>JACQYK010000223.1 GCA_016208255.1 Deltaproteobacteria bacterium
CCATGACTGACTCCTTTCAGTCAGCAAGATGTACCAGGCTTATCCTGGCGCTCCAGACAAAACAGACAAAAAGAAGTTGATCTGATTGACGACTTGTCAATCAAATCCCTGTCTGCCCTTCGGGCATGCGGGTTTTCCCCCGGCATTTGTCTGCCGGGGGAAAAGTCTGTGGTGGTCTGCGTAGGTCTGCGGCAAATAGTATTTTTTAACAACTTAAGTGTTATCAAATTTGGTTCCGGCTTGTCCTGGTTAGGATAGCAGGGAGATATGGTTGACTAAGCCGCCTTGGCCGGTATATGGTCCGGGGGCCGAACCAGCTTCATGGATAAAGCCTGGGCCTTGTCGCATCCTACCACACAAACACCGCAGCCAAAACAGGTTTCAGGGTTAACTCTGGCTTTCAGTTTTTTTGACTTGGTTGCCCCTTCCGATTTAACCATTTCAATGGCATCGAACTGGCAGCGGTCCACACAGGTTTGGCAGCCGATACAGGCTTTTTCATCCACCACCGCGATAAAGCGGCTTTTTACCCACATTTTATCCAGAGGTTCTTTGATGATATCCATGGGAACCGTATTCATGCAGCAATCCCGGCAGCACTGACAACTGACTGTCATGCCGGTCAGCTCGGAATTATTTTGCCAGGTATGAAGGAGTCCGTCTTCTTCCACTATATCCAGAAGGGCCAGGGCTTCATCCAGACTCAATTCTTTTCCGGCTTCCCGGGCCATGGCGTAGTCGGCTCCGCGATTGAATTGAAAACAGTGCCATTTTTCTTCTTCCGCCGTATGACTGCAGTGTTCGTCCACAGCCGTGGTCCGATATCTGCAGGAGCAGGGTACGACGGCAATACGTCTCTGGGCTTTAAAAATCTCACGAATATCTTCACTGGGAAGAATATCCGGCAGATCTTTAATCGATTGATAAGCCGGAACGATCCTGGCCATATGTTGCGAGGACTCGGCAAAGGCCTTTCCCCGGTCCGGATACCATTCATTCATGACAAAATCGTGCCATAACCGGTAAAATTCGCGGTCTTTGACCACGTCTATTCCCTTGGGCGCCTGGCTGGCATCGTGAAATTGCCCGATGGACCTGGCCAAGCGGTAATACTGCCGGTCATTAAAATCGCCCTTGGGAAAAATGACACCGGCATAAAAAAGGGCCTCCAATTCTTTCTTGACCGTTTCCAGATCAAAACCGGTTTTCTGGGCCACTTCCTCCGGTGTTCCGGGAAGGGCGGCAGCCATTTGGGCCTGTTCAGGGCTTAGCAAATATTCCAATAGAGCCCGGAGGCGTTTGGAAGCCGGATACTTTAAATTGTTCAATAAAACTTGGTAGGAATCTTCAGCCGTCATGTTTTTATCCTCCTTCTATTAAGTTTACTTAGATGAAATAGTGTATCAGTTTAGCTTTTTTAAAAGTCAAAACCTTTTTAGACAGGATTTACAGGATTACTTTGATTTTTGTGCCTTTCCGGAAGAAAGGCACAAACCTAATCGCCCTGAGGGCAGAAACATTAGTCTCCGCTGGAAGCGGAATCCTGTCAAGTTCTTTTTTTCATAACTCTAAAGTGTTACGAAATAGTTTATCCGGAAAGCTCAGGTTTTCTAGATAACGGATAGCCGCCAGCATATAGGAAAAAAGCACTTTCTAAAGTGTTATTCTGAAAGCTGATCGCTAATCGCTGACAGCTCTCTGGACAATGTTTACTAACAATTGGGTTATCTCCTCAACCTCCTCACCGGCTTTGGAATTATTCGGCGGTCTCCCTTCAAATCCCGCCTCTTGCACCTGGGTATCAAAATGAATGGTGCCCAGGATCTGAACCTTTCTTTTTTCAAGTTCGGCCATCATTTTTTCTTTAATATTTTCTGAGGGAACTTTGTTCAGGATGGCCCCCGATCTGTTTATCCCCATGCCCTCGGCCATATAGATGATTTTTTCCGCCATGGCCATGGATTCAAAAGAGGGCTCAACGATGGATAATACCAGATCGACACTTCTTTCCACACCCCGGCCGAAGCTTTCGACCCCCGCTTCCATATCAATCAGGATAATTTCATTTTCCGATAATGATAACCTGGAGACCAATCCCCTGGTGACATCAGCCATGGAGCAGGCACATCCCTGAAAAGGTTCTTCGATCTTTCCCACCATTAATAACCGGAGACCGTTTTGCGTAGGGATATAAGCCGGCGGGATATCCGCTACTTTTATTTCAGGCAGCATGATCCAGTGGCTGTCTCCTTCCGGCTGTTCCTTATAGGAGAAACGACTCATCAATGACTTGAGAGGCTTAGGGGTTTTATCAAAACCCAGCGAGCGGTATAGGCCGGGGTTGGATTCATCCGTATCCAGGACCAGCACGCGGTATTTCAGTCTGACCAGAGCCCTGGCCATCAAGGTCACCATCGTACTTTTACCAACTCCCCCTTTGCCGCAAACAGCGATTTTTTGTACCGATCCTCCCTGCCTGGACTGGGCTTTTAAATAGGCCCGAACTTTCTTTGAAGCTTCAACCATCTCCTCGTTGGTAGTCGCCGAGCATAGCCCACAATCGATACATCCCTCCGCCTCATAAAACGGGCAGCCAAAGGGACAGTGAAAAATTCCCATCGATTCTTTCTCTGAAAGCAATTAAGCGGTGTTTTATCCCTGATTAATTTCAAAGGATTTCTTTTTGATGAAAAGAATATAAGGAACGATAAAAACAGTCAAGGGGAAAGAAAATGCGGATGGAGGGGAAGAAGCGGCTTTCTGAGAAACCTTAGTCCCTTGCCTCCGGCCTTACTTTCCTCCTTGACCGTCCCCTTTTCTTTCCTTATACTCTTTCCATGTTAAACCCCAACCCGGACAAGCCGGAATTTGAAAATGCAAATTGGAATTTAAAACCCTCGAACCCTTGAAACCTGGAATCCTTGAACCCTATTTTCGAACTAAGCCCTCATGCCCCACAGAGGCACCACTAATCATGAAAATGGCCTTATGTTTATGTGGAACAGGCGCCCTCGCCTGTCATTTATAAATCGCAGTCCCGCGTTTCGCGGGACTGTGCTACAATTTCAAAGCATAAAAACAGGGCCAAAATAGATTAGAACCAATAAACAAATGATGAAATTAAATGTCGCCAAAAGAACCGAATCATTCCAGGAATCGGTTATCCGCAAGATGACCCGGGTCTGCCAGCATTATAAAGGGATCAACCTGGCTCAAGGTTTTCCCGAAAAGGACCCCCCTGAAGAAGTGGTTCAAGAAGCCCTCAGAGCCATTCAGCAAGGAAACAACCAGTATTCGATCACCTGGGGGCTCCCAGCCCTGCGGGAAGCGGTGGCCCAAAAAGTTTTCCGCTTCGCCGGCTTGAAGGCAGACCCGGAGAAGGAGGTCACCATTACCTGCGGCAGCAGCGAAGCGATCGTGGCCTCCCTGATGGCCCTGGTGAACCCCGGGGAAAAGGTCATCGTCTTTGAACCTTTCTATGAAAGTTATCTCCCCGGATTGACTCTGTGCGGTGGAATTCCTCTGTTCGTCCAGTTGCGGGATCCAAATTGGGCCCTGGACCCGGATGAATTGAAGAAGGCTTTCTCCCAACGTCCTAAAGCGGTGATCCTTAACACTCCGGCCAATCCCTCGGGCAAGGTCTTCTCCCGGGAGGAAATGGAGATGGTTGCCCGGTTTTGCCAGGAGGCCGGCAGCTACGTCATCACCGATGAGATCTACGAGCACATTCTTTACGACGGTCTCAAGCATACGAATATGGCCAGCCTACCCGGCATGTGGGAGCGGACCGTCACTATCAGCGGCATCTCCAAAACCTACAGCGCTACGGGATGGAGGGTAGGTTGCGTAATCGCCCATTCCGGCCTCATGTCGGCCATCCGCAAGTGCCATGACTACATGGTCGTTGCCGCCCCGACCCCTTTTCAGATGGGAGCTGTGGTGGCCATGGGCCTTCCCGATTCCTACTACATAGAACTCCAGGAATTCTACCAGGAGCGACGAGATTTCCTGCGGAAGGTTTTTGAGGACCTTTCCATTCCGGTCTTTCTGCCTGCGGGGGCCTACTACATGATGATTCGGATCGACGGGTTGGGCTACGGCGACGACGAGGCCTTTGCCATGGCCCTGGTGGAGAAGGCAGGACTTGCCGTGGTGCCGGGGTCAAGCTTCTACCACCATCCCCGGGACGGCCGGGACAAAGTCCGTTTCTGCTTTGCCAAAAAGTGGGAGACTCTTCGTCAGGTCAAAGAAAGAATGGAGAGATTTCTAAAAAGGTAGATATCCACGGCCTGGGCCCCGTGGTCTTCAGCTTTATTAAGGGTCTCAAAATAATATTGACTAAACCGGACCGGGGGGGGTTTATTTTTTGGGCGGTTGTCCACCCTTGAGTCTGAATCAGCGATTGTCCGAGCCGTTTCCGGTGCCTATAATGAACTTTTTGATATCTCCTGTCGTTTTCATCTTGGCGGAGGAACGATACCGATTGCCGCCGAGTTGGTCAGAACAAATGGTGCCAAGATTGTGCTGATGGGGTATGGTCTTGAACTGGATAATGTTCATGCTCCCAATGAACATTTCGGACTGGATCGTTTTAAAAAAAGGTTTTTGACCATTGCCAGGAGTTTGGAAATTCTGGCCGCCTGAAGTCGGATTAACCTATTGTTTTAAGGTGTCCTAACCAATATTTGATTTGACGGACAGTGTCAAGATAAGTGGGATGAAGTATAGCACCTACATTTAGGACGTTTCCTCCTCTTTTTCCCTTATCTCCTTCAATCGTCAAAATCCAGCTCGCCAAAGTTCCAATTCTGCTTAAACCCCTTTGTCCTCCTTACCTTCGGCCAAGGGTTTCTTTTTGACGGTGCTTTTTCCTTCTTAATACTTAACCCATCAAAAGGAAATTCTTATCAATAATTAAGGGATGACGCCCTTATCTTGCAGTTTTGCAATATCCTCCCAGGTGTATCCTTTTTCCAGAAGTATTTCTTCATTGTGTTGACCGATTTCCGGGGCAAACTTTCTTATTTTAGGTGCTTCCTTATTTAAGCGAATGGGAGTGTTCATCATCTTCACGGGTCCATGGGAAGGATGCTCTACCTCCACAATGATATCATTGGCCAAGACCTGAGGATCATTTGTTACCTCTTCAAAACTGGTGGGTATATGCGTCCAGACAATGCCATGCTCATCGAAAAGCTTGCCCCATTCATTTCTCGTCTTTGTGGAAATGATCTGGTCTAAGATACTGATCAGTTCCACATTGTTCTCCAGCCGATTAACCCGGGTACTGAACTTCGGATCATGCTCAAAATCCTCCCGTCCAATAGCCTTACATAGGGGGGTCCAGTAGGGCTCATCCGGGAGGCAGACTATATAAATCCATTTATCATCTTTGGTCTTATAATAACAAAGCAAGGGATTTCTGATCTCGTGTCTTTGCCAGCGAGGCGGCTCTTCGCCCATTGAGAGCACAAATTGTAGAGGGCAAGCTGTAACCCAGCTTCCAACACCCAAAAGGGATAGATCCACCTGCTGCCCTTTCCCTGTCTTCTCCCTGTTGTACAGAGCCAGAAGCACACCACCAAAAAAGACGAGACCGGTTACCTGATCGCCAATCCCTGCATATTGCTGAGCCACAGGGGGCTGGTCCCCAACCGCCAGACCGGCCATCAGACCGCTTCGCGCCCAGTAGGCCGTGGCATCAAATCCTGGTTTATTCGCATCCGGTCCCTTATCGCCGTACCCTGACACGTGAGCATAGATAAGTCGGGGGTTAACGGCAGAAAGCCGGGGGTAGTCCAACTCCAGCCTCTTTAGTGATTCCATCGGTACGTTGCTCACAAAGATATCGGCATCTTCAATTAACTTGTAAACAATATCTCTACCCTCAGGTTGCCTCAAGTCTATGGCCATCCCTCTTTTGTTCCGATTGTCCATCCCAAACAGGGAAACGGGTACTTCGCTGTCATCGATGCCAACGGCCATAAGGAACCAACGAAACACGTCACCGGTCTGAGGATCTTCTATCTTGATCACCTCGGCACCCCAATCCCCAAGGGTTGAGGCACAAGCGGGAGCAACAATCCATGTCGACAGGTCAACTACTTTAATTCCTTCCAGTGGCAGCATATTCTCCCTCCTATATTGACTTGTTAAAATTCTGAAGGCATTCCGTGTTTCAGGTCTTCTTTGGCGGAGTGTTATTAGATTGAGAAATTTGAAATCCTAAGGGTGTGCGCCTCTAAATTTGCTTGGAACACTTCAGCGGCAGTGCTGTGAAGTTATTTTAACGGTTACCGAAACGTTTTGATTTGTTCAATCTGTCTCAGCAACCGTTTGTTAAAAATATCGTACTTAACCTTTCTTTCGATTGGACTGCGGCCGCTTTTATCACCCAGGACCATATATTCCGGGGAGTCGGGTGACACGGCCGGCCATTCCGGTCGGTTAGAGGCGTTGGGATCCCCGGTTTTGGCAAACTGCGTCCAGTAATCCACCATTAATTCCGATAGGTTCAGATCCTGTTTTGTCAGTGGTAAAATGGGGATGCTGTGATTGAATACAAAAGGAACCTCCGCCGCATGAAATGCTCCGGCTGTCTGTTTGGGTGAAGGCGGGACACGTGTGAAAAAATACAGATAAGCCTTTTGTCCGCCTTTGGCGGCCTGCAGGGCGTAAAAATGAACCTTTGCACCAAACATGCTGTCACCCAGCATGGCGATCAAGGAGTCCATCTTCCCTTGTTTTGCTCCCGGATAGAGATTGAATAACTCCGCGGTGTCTTCCCCAAATTCCTCTTTTAAAATTCCGGCAACGTTGTCCGGTGTCACCTCCCGGTGCTTCAATTCCACCAGCGGTACCGGAAATAGAGGGTAAATTACAGTGGCTTCATCGGAGTTACTCCCCAGCAGAACTGGGACTTTGGCCTGTTCGCCGTTGAGAAAAACCTCGAAGGGACTTTTTTCAAGAACATAGCCGTCGACATTGGGGAAAAACTCGCTCATTTTCGGATTTTTTCGCAGTGACTCATACAGAACTTTGGCCGGAACCTTTCTGAGTTCAGCCAGTTGCTTGTCGCTAGATGAAACCAAAAGACCGGCAAAGTTTTTACCGGCATCTTCCAGCGAAGGGTGATCCATAAAGGCATGCCGAAGGTGAATCATTTGACCGCTATTGGCTGGACTTTGCATAATTGCCTTGCGAAATAATCCCCTGGACAGGGGGGAAGTCATCAGGTGGGCAACCGATTCGCCACCGGCGGATTCTCCGAAGATGGTGACGTCGCCCGGGTTTCCGCCAAAAGCTGAAATGTTTTGTTGAACCCACTTGAGGGCAAAGATCTGATCCAGCGTTCCGTAATTTCCGGAGACGCCTTGGTCCGATTCCCGGCTGAGTTCAGGATGTCCGAAATAACCCATGATGCCCAGACGATAGTTGATTGTCACCAGTACAATTCCCTTGTGGGACAGAGCGTTGCTTTGATAAAACGGTTCCGAACCGCTGCCGTCAAGATGGTCACCGCCGTGGATCCAGAACATCACCGGCAGTTTTGCATTCGTTTCAAGCGAGGGGGTTCGAATATTCAAATAGAGACAATCTTCACTCTGCTTAGGTGCGGGCATCAGCGAAAACAATAGTCTGATCAACGTGGTCCGCGGCCAACTCCAGCCCTGGCGCCGAATCAACTCGTTAAAAAACTTGTTAATGTCCATTAGGGTTTGAAATGCCGAAGCAGAAAAAGATGTGCAGGATTTGACGCCTTCCCAGGCATCTACTGGTTGTGGTGGTCGCCAACGAAGATCGCTGATCGGCGGTTTGGCGTAGGGGATTCCCTTGAATACGGCAATTTGGCCGTTATCCTCGTAATGACCGGTTACTTGTCCGCTCTCGATCATTACCGGTTTGGTGATTATCTTGGCCATGATATTTACTCCTTATTAATGGGAGTTCACTACCAATATCACAGAAGGGGCTATTCGATGTAAAATATAATATATAATCATATCACACCGGTGTTTGCCTGGCAACTTCAAAATGATAGGCTGCTGCCTGGATGGCAGGCATCTGATTGAAAAAAGAGGATATCACTAAACAGCCAGCGGCGCGATCCCTAATGGTGTAATATGACCTGAAAGGATCAATGGGGTTGTGAATGCCACGAAAAATGGTATGGATAAATCATATAACAATGTAATTGTTTCTAACTGTGTCTCTTCCAGACCAGGGTGCCAACATATAGAGCATTTTTTTGAATCCTTCCTTCCAAATTTCTATTTGAATTCTTCTGATTTTTCATAATCCCAATTTGCACGATTTCAGGAAGCTATACGTACTATAATCTGATTTTCTTGTTGAGTTTAAAGGGTTAGGTGTTGTTTAAAATTTCATAGTTTTGTTTATTCTTTGAGGGTTATTTAGGTTGCCCGCCGTTGCCTGATCACCTCCATTGGCCTTGAAGTAGTCTCTCTATACCTTGAGGCTTGATATCCAGCAGTACCGTTGTGTGGTTTTCATATGGCTATGACCTAAGAGATCCTGAATGATGGAGAGATCGGCATCGGTATTTCAGCCAGGGTCCTCCTCTTACCCCCCATATGTGTCCTGAGATGAAAACACCTATTTTCAAGTTGACTTATGGAAATAAGAAGATAAAATTCCTTAAGATTCTAAAATTATTCATTTTTACCCGGCAAAGCTTTGAAAAGGATCACAAAATAATCCGGAGGGATGAAGAATAGATGGAAAAAAAAAGAGCCTCTTTGGACGAGATATTCTCTCCCCGGGGGATAGCCGTAGTCGGTGCTTCTCCGAGTCGAGGCCCGTTTGTTCAGGGCCTGCAAGAAGCAGAGTTTCCTGCCATCTACCCTGTCAATCCCAAGTATCGCGAGCTGTTTGGGCTGCGCTGCTATCCTAACCTCCAGTCTATTCCCGGGATAGTAGACCATGTGGTGGTCTCCATTCCTGCGGAAGCGGCTCCGGCGCTGATGGATGATTGTCTGGCCAAAGGGATTAAGTCCATCCATTTTTTTACTGCCGGTTTCAGTGAGACCGGTTACCAGGGAGGGGTCGAATTAGAAAGGACCATCCTTGACAAGGCCAGGGCTTCCGGTATCCGTATCATCGGTCCCAACTGTATGGGGATGTTTGTGCCCAAGAGCCGAGTAACCTCAACGATTTTTGGGAAACCGCTCCAACGGGGACCGGTCGCTTTCCTTTCTCAGAGCGGCGGTAACTGTGCTGACCTCCCCTTCTTCACCCGCCCCAGGGGGGTACACTTTAGTAAGTTGATAAGCTATGGGAACGCCATCGATATTAACGAGAATGAACTGCTCGAGTATTTCGCTCAAGACCCGGAAACCGAGATCATTGCCGCCTATATTGAGGGCGTAAGAAACGGGACCCGCTTTGTGAGTATCCTCAAAGAAGCCGCCAGCCGAAAGCCGGTAGTCATTTACAAAGGGGGTACGACCGGAGCCGGCCAGAGGGCGGCCTTCGGCCACACCGCCAGTATGACCAGCTCGATTGCTGTCTTTGACGCTGTTTGCCGGCAGAGTAATTCCATTCGCGTTGATGACATGGAAGAGTTGACAGATATGCTGGTAGCTCTTCGCATGGCCACTCCTATCCCACAAGGACCAGGAGTGGCCGTATTAGGCACGGGTGGCGGCGGCACCGTTCTGGCCGGGGACGTGATGGAAAAGGCCGGGCTCCACCTGCCGCCTCTTTCCGCGGAGATCAGGGAGGACCTGAAGGAATACCTGCCTTTAGCCGGGAGCATCTTTGGCAACCCGATGGACTCAACGTCTCTTATGTCGCGCGAAGGCATCTCGGCCGTTCTGCGCCGCCTGGGTGAACTTCCCGATATCCATATGTTCGTCTACCATCTGGGATATCACCCTGTCAGTCATTGGGGAAGTTCGCGGCTCCGCTCTTTTGTGCCGCAGGCCATCGAAGGCTTGCTGGAAGCCCAGCGGGCAACCGGAAAGCCTGTTCTGCTGGCCTTGCGCCCCTCTCCGGACTTGCCGGGAATGAAGGACTTTTTTGCCGCCCAGGAGGCTTTCGTCGAAGCCGGGTTCCCTGTCTTTCATTCTTTGATAAAGCTGGCCAAGGCCCTGGCTCGCCTGGTAGCCTGGAATCAGGCCCGATAACATCAAACTTTACGATTGGGGCAGCGGGGGAAAAATAAGACTAATGAATCGGAATATAGGGCTTTAAAAAAGAAGTTCGCGGGAAGGGGTAAACAGGCAAAAAGTTTGCCTTGAATATGGTAAATAAAAACAAAAAGGAGAAAGAAATGGCTATCAAAGGTATGGATCACATCGTTGTGCGGGTGAAAAATATTGAGGAAGGCATAAGCACCTACCGGGATAAGTTGGGGATGAAGTTGGAGCGCACCTCCGAGTCCGAAGCTTTGGGCATCAAGCAGGCCTTTTTCCCCTTCCCGAACGGGGGATTTTTAGAAATCGTGGCGCCTTTGGGTCCTGATTCGGCAGTAGGTAAAGCCATAGAAAGCCGTGGGGAAGGAATCCATACCATCTCCCTGGCGGTGGATGATCTGTCGGCCACGGTGAAAACCATGCAGGCCGCCGGTGTACAGCTCATGGGGGTTGGCAGCCCCCAGGTGTTTGTTCATCCCAAATCCGCCCATGGTGTGTTGGTTCAACTCACCGAGAGAAAATAAACTGATCAGGCTTGAGATTGGTCGTGGCGGCAACCCCCCACGACTGGGTAGTGAAAGCAGGAAAAAAGGAGAGAAAAATTATGGCCATTAGCCAATCAAGTACTGCCGAATTATTGGTCAACCAGGAAGGACATATCTTAACCCTTACTTTGAACCGGCCCGACCGATTGAATGCCATCAGCCGCCCCATGTTGAAAGAATTATCCTCGAAACTCGCTGAGGCCAATCAAGATCCTGAAATTCGGGTTATTATTTTAACAGGGACCGGCCGTGGATTTTGCGCCGGCCTTGATCTGGTCGATTCCCAATCCGGGGGAATCGGTAGCAAGGATTCCAGTGATCAACCCCGCCAGTTGTTTAACTTGAGAGAGGCCCCTATAACCGTGATGTGGAATTTGGATAAGCCGGTCATTGCCGCAGTTAATGGAGGTGCTGCCGGATATGGAATGGATCTGGCCTTGCTGGCAGATATCCGCATAGCCGGTGAAAGCGCCAAAATGGCAGCGGTCATGGTGAAACGCAATATTGTTCCGGAGAGTGGCGGAACCTGGCTGTTACCGCGTTTGATCGGTTGGGCAAAAGCGGCTGAGATCTATTATCGTGGTCGAACCCTGACTGCGAGAGAGAGCCTAGAGATGGGTTTGGTGAACACCGTGGTGCCTGATGATCAATTGATGCCGACCGCCATGGAATGGGCGAGGGAGATTGCCGCCAACGCGCCTATGGCCGTGCAGACGACCAAACGAATGATGCGTATGGGGCTGGATGAATCTTTCGATACCATGGTTGATCACATAATGGGTCATCTGGCCGGATTATTTGCCAGCGAAGATTTTAAGGAAGGTGTTCGATCATTCATGGAAAAGCGCCAACCGAAATTTACCGGTAGATAGTCTGATACTGGTCGTTACACTTTTAACCAGAGAAGATGGTAGGGAAATTTCGCATAAAGAACTCTCCCGTCTTAATGGTCATGGGACTGAATCTTTCTTTTTCCTGGTTACCTTCTTTTTATGGAGTCGATTATGGAGGGCGATTGGTTCGGCCATAGACAACTTTTGGAGGGTTTTCGTTTTCGAGGCCCGGCAGAGACGGCAGCGCTCCAGCGAGCAAACCTGGCAATAAAGACAATCCGAACAGCGGCGGCGTCTGACAAAAGCCGGCGGTTCAAGGGTGGGAGCACAAGGCCTCAAGTTTAAAGGCTCATCTTTAACAGCCCTTTTATTTTTTATATCTTTTCTTTCGCCTTTCACCTTGGACCCCTTTTTCTTAAATGGGAAATATAAGGCAACAAAAAAACAGAATCAAGAAGAAAAAAATATAGAATGCAATAAAAATAGACCTGTCCCAAGTCCCAATCCTGGGCTTGACGCGGGTCACGACCATATTCGTCCCTTTCCGCCCTTCTTGCCTTTAAATTAATTTCGTTTTACAATGTGACAACATGATCCCCCAAAACCCCCAAGATCCCCTTTTATTTTTCCATCCCCTGATTCGAAAATGGTTCAGGGAAAGTCTTGGGGTCCCGACCGATATCCAGTTACGGGCCTGGCCGGAAATCGCCCTGGGCAAACATGCCCTGATAACGGCCCCCACCGGGAGCGGCAAGACCCTGACGGCCTTCCTCTGGGCCATCAATCAACTGATCACCGGGGCCTGGGAACCGGGCCGGACCCGTGTCCTTTATGTCTCCCCTTTAAAAGCCCTGAACAACGATGTGCAACGCAATCTCATCCGACCGATCGAAGAGCTTAAGGCCTTTTTCCTGAGAGCGGAAGAAAATTTCCCTCCCATCGGTGTACTGACCCGAAGCGGCGATACCTCGGCTGAAGATCGCCGGCAGATGCTGCGCCGGTCGCCGGAAATCCTGATCACCACCCCGGAAAGTCTTAATATTCTCCTGAGTTCCCGAAACGGTCGGGGGTTGCTGGAGGGCATTGCGACGGTTATCCTGGATGAAATTCATGCCCTGGTGGGCTCCAAACGGGGCACCCACCTCATTACGGCCGTTGATCGCCTGGTTCTTCTTTCCGGTGAGTTCCAACGCATCGCCCTCTCGGCTACGGTCAAGCCCCTGGCCACGGTGGCCGAGTTCGTCGGCGGCTACCGGTTGAAAGGCCGGGGCAAGGCCGGTCATTATGAAAAAAGAAAAGTGGAAATTATCAGGTCAAAAGAAAAGAAAAGCTATTGGATCGAGGTCCGCTTTCCGCCGGAAGCCAGGGAACATTTGGTCGAGGCCTCCTGGTGGCCGGCCCTGGTCGAATCTTTCAAAGAGATCATTAGAGCCAATCGCTCCACTCTTCTTTTTGCCAACAGCCGCAGGATCGCCGAAAAAGTGACCCGTCTGATCAACGAAGGAGGGGAAGAGGAATTGGCTTATTCGCACCACGGTTCCCTTTCCCGCGAGATCCGTCTGGCCGTGGAACAGAGATTGAAGCAGGGTGAACTAAAAGCCATTGTGGCCACCAGCTCTCTCGAACTGGGCATCGATATCGGGGATCTCGACCAGGTGATCCTGATCCAGACCCCGCCTTCCATTTCATCGGCCATTCAACGGATCGGACGATCCGGCCACAGCGTCGGGGGACTGAGCCGCGGCCTTCTCTACCCTACCCATGGCCGCGATTTTTTGAATGCCGCGGTCATCGCCGAGGGGGTCATGGGTCAGGATATCGAAGCCGTCAGACCTGTCGAAAGTCCTCTGGACGTACTGGCCCAGGTGATCATTTCCATGACCGGCGTTGAGCTCTGGGATATTGATGAACTTTTTTATTTTATCAGGACCAGCACCCCCTATCATGACCTCAAGCGCCGCCAGTTCGACCTGGTGCTGGAGATGCTGGCCGGGCGGTATGCCGACACCCGGATTAGGGACCTCAAGCCCCGCATCTCCCTGGATAAGATCGATAACACCCTTCAGGGAAAAGAGGGGGTACTGCGATTGATCTATCTGTCGGGAGGAACCATTCCCGACCGGGGTTATTATGACCTTCGAATGGCCGATTCAAAATCCAAGATCGGGGAGTTGGATGAAGAGTTTGTCTGGGAGAGAAGTATCGGCGACACCTTCACCCTGGGTGCCCAGGTTTGGCGTATCCAGAAGGTGACCCATAACGACGTAGAGGTCAGTCCGGCCGAGGTCAAACCCGGGATTTTCCCTTTCTGGAGGGCCGAGGATCAGAATCGGGATTTCCACTTTTCGGAGAAGATCCTGCTCTTCCTGGAAAAAATTCAAAAGCGGCTGGATGCCCCCTCTTTAAAGGAGGAATTGCTCAGGAATTATTTTTTAGATGACTCCGCCGTGACCGAGCTCATCGGTTTTTTGAAACGGCAGAAAGAGGCCACCAAAACGGATCTGCCTCACCGACACCATTTGCTTATCGAGCACTTTCATGATCCTTCGAGTGCCGAACAAAGCCGCCAGGTTATTCTTCATACGATCTGGGGAGGCAAAATCAACCGGCCTTTCAGTCTGGCCCTGCAGGCCGCCTGGGAAGAGAAATACCACGCTCATCTGGAAGTCATTCAGAATAATGATGGTCTCCTGTTGGTCCTGCCCCATGATTTTTCCGCCGGGGAGCTCCTGGCCCTGGTCAAGCCGGAAAACCTGGAGAAGCGGCTCAGACAGTCTCTGGAAAAAAGCGGATTCTTCGGGGCCAAATTCCGGGAAAATGCCGGACGGGCCCTGCTGCTTCCCCGTTCCGATTTCAAGAAGCGCCTGCCCCTCTGGCTTAACCGGCTTCGTTCTAAAAAGCTTATGGAGGCCGTTATGGCCTATCCGGATTTCCCCCTGCTGCTGGAAACCTGGCGTACCTGCCTTCAGGATGAATTTGACCTGGAAAATTTAAAAAGACTGTTGGAAGAAATCCGGGACGGTCGGATAAAAATCAGCGAAACCTTCACTTCGGCCGCTTCTCCCTTTGCCGACGGCCTGGTCTGGAAACAGACCAGCACCTATATGTATGCCGATGATTCTCCCCTTTCCGGCAAGACCTCGGGCTTAAGCCAGGAGCTTTTGAAAGAAGTGGTCTTTTCCCACCGCCTCCGACCGCGGCTGGCCATGGATCTGGTCCGATCCCTGGAGGCGAAACTCCAACGTACCGCCCCTGGTTATGCCCCCAGATCGGCCACGGATCATTTAGACTGGATCAAAGAGAGGATTTTGATCCCGGCCTCAGAGTGGCAGGACCTTATGAAGGCCATCGATCAAGACCGTGAAATCCCGGCCGTTGATATGGTGGCTTTGATACAAGAAAAAATCTTCTCCATCCGGCTGCCGGCGGCCGCCGCCCCTTTTTTCTGCGCCCTGGAAAACCTGAAACGGATCGTCAAGGGGTTTAATATCCGGCCGGAAGAAGTAGAAATCCGGGAGGTCTCTTCCAATGGTCCTTTAAACGGACGAACCAAGCTTTTGTTGGAGGCTTTTTTCAAAAAATCATTTTCCGAACTGGAAGGACAGGAAGAAAACTCTCCGGCGGATATTTTACTGCAATGGCTTTCTTTTTATGGCCCTGTCGGCCGATCATCTCTGAAAGAAGTCTTTGGGCTGGAAGAATCCTATCTGGATGAGATCATCTCCAGTCTGGCGGAGTCCCTTGAGATCGTTTTCGACCGGCTTACGGAGAAGGCCGAGGAGATGGAAATCTGTGATCGGGAAAACCTGGAAATACTCCTGAGAATGGCCAGAAAATCCCGGCAGCCTCATTTCAAGGCCTTGGGGCTGGATCATCTCCCCTTGTTTCTGGCGGCCTATCAGGGCCTGACCAGGCCGGGCGAATCCGCCGATGACCTGCAGCGTGTTCTGGATCAACTCTTCGGTTTTCCATCTGACATCGAGGCCTGGGAAAAACACATTCTGCCTGCCCGACTGTCCCCCTATTACGGCACCTGGCTGGACCGTCTGAGCCGGGGGAGCGATCTGCTCTGGTTCGGCTGCGGGAAAAGAAAAATAAGCTTTTCTTTCTCCGCTGATCTTGAACTTTTTGTCAATCAATACCGCTCTGAGGGAGTGAAACCCACATCGGCTGAGCACCCTCTAGCGGATGAACTGGCCGTCCTTCTACCCCGAAAAATCGGACGTTACAGCTTTTTTGATATGGCCCGTTTTTCGAACTTGGACAGCCGACCCTTGACTAAAAAAATCTGGGACCTTTTCTGGAAAGGTTTGATCAGTAATGATTCCTTCGCCACCCTGCGGCAGGGGATCTTGACCCGATTCGCTCCCTTTCCCTTAAAAAGAGAAGAGGGACGGCCTTCCCGTTCGGCCTTCAACCGCTGGGTCTCATCTCGTCCCCTTTCAGGAAACTGGTTTGCCCTGGACCTTGACCCGATAGAAAAGGATCCCATTGACGAAGTCGAACTGGTAAAAGATCGGGTCCGCCAGCTTTTCCGTCGTTATGGGCTTGTCTTCCGCGAACTGTTAGTCAACGAACTCCCCCTGCTTCAATGGAATAAAATCTTTAAGGCCCTGAGGCTCATGGAGCTCTCGGGAGAAATTTTATCGGGGTATTTTTTTGAAGGGATCCCCGGGGTTCAATTTATTTCCCCGGAGGCCTTTAGCTTTTTAAACGAGCCTTTTCCTCAGGAAGCGGTGTATTGGCTGAATGCCAATGAACCGGCCTCGCTATGCGGCCTCAAGTTGGAAGCCCTTAAGAGGAGGCTTCCCAGCCGCGTTCCCTCTACCCATCTGGTCTATCAAGGCCATCAACTGGCAGTGATTTCCCGCCGCAACGGCAGCCACCTGGAAATTCGGCTACCCCCAGACCATCCCCTTTTCCAAGACTGCCTGGCCTTTTTCAAAGTTTTACTGACCAGGGAATTCAGTCCTGAAAAAATCATCTCCGTGGAGAGGATCAATGAAAAACCGGCCCTGGAGAGCGAATATCTTGGGCCTCTTAAAGACTTCGGCTTTAGCCGATCGTATCAGGGATTGGAATTGGTCAGAAAATATTGAGGGGTTTTTCCCCTGGTACGTTCCCGGCTGTCGGAAACAAATTACCGGAGAGGTCCTTCGGCATTCAGCGACCAGTCATACTCCAGAAATCTAATCTTGGGTCTCTGATCCTTGAGAAAGAGCCGAACTTCTTCCTTGAGGTAAGGAGCGACTAAATTTTCCAGGGAACCGGCCGCCTCCACAAAATCTTCCTCGAACCAGTAAAAGATCTTGGAAAGGTAAAGGAGATTATTTCTCCGGTCCATACGGCTTCCCCGAGGGGATTGAATGACCGGTTTATAAAATAGATTTTAGATCAGTCCGTTAACCCTATGATTTTAGGGCCAACCAGGCGGGCAGTATTCACAATTTCTGGAATTTACCGGAAAAATACAGTGTTTGACCTATTTAATCTCCTTTTTTGAAATGATATGAATATAAAGATAGCTTTGAATTCAAGATGGCTATCTGGTAAAAAGGAGGTGAAATAGATATGGAGATCAAGGAGCTAAAAAAGCTCCTGGCAGGGTTTAGTATCGTCAGCCTGCTTGCTGGCGGGGCACTCCTGCTACCCGGATGTGCCACGGATAAAGGTAGTACCCAGGAAAAGAAGGCTCCGGGCCAGAGCAGTTGAAGCGGTACCAAACCCGATGCCGGTGGCACCGGAAAAAGCAGTTGAAGCGGAAAGAAATAGTGCCGGGCGGCACTAAGGATCTTTCCAAATTCCCGGGGCGACCTCATTCAATCCAGTAAAGAGGATCGGTTTGAGGTTGCCCTGATTCCGATTATTTCAACCCGAACCAATGGTTCTGTATGGACATTACTCAATTATTTCCGGTCAGTCATGGCCTGGTTACGGAAAAAACCTGGGAAACCATCAAAAAAATCTGGAATAAAGATCCGGAGATTGACCGATTTTGTAACAACCTCTCTACGGAAAAATTCTCTTTCCCGGGTCTTGAATTTTTACCCGATTTGATTCGATTGGAATGGGCCGTTGACCAAGCCCGGCGAATATCCTCTGAATGTTCGCCGGAAAGAATATCCCTGAATCCCTCCCTGCAGGTCCTGATCCTTTCCTGGAAAAACCTGCCCCTTTTTATTAAGAAAAAAGACCGGACCGCCCCTTATCCGATTGAAGCGGGACCTGAATGGGTTTTGATCTGGCTGGAGCCGGCCTCTCATAAATTGCAGGTCGAGGCCGGATCGAATGAAGACCTCCTCGTCTTGAAAATGCTGGCCGAGGACCTGGATATCGAAGAAGTGGCCCGAAGCGGGGGCCTTCCAATCGCCTCCGTTGAGAATATGGTCGACCGGGCTGTAAAGAAGGGGATTCTAATCCGTCCGCCGTCTGAGATCCGAAGGGAGTCTCTGACCTTTCCCCGGGGGGAAGTGACCCACGAGAGTTTTTTTTCTGCGGAGGTTTTCACCCTCCAATGGCATCTCACCCAACTCTGCGATCTTCATTGCCGGCATTGCTATGATCGGAGTTCAAAGGCCGCCTTGTCCTTAAAGCAAGCCCAAAAAATACTGGATGATCTCAAGGCCTTTTGCCGAGCCAGAAAGGTCAAAGGGCACATCTCCTTTACCGGAGGAAACCCCTTCTTACATCCCGACTTTTTTCAAATTTACCAGGCAGCCGTGGAACAAGGGTTTTCCACAGCCATCCTCGGTAATCCGGTTTCCAGGAAAGCCCTGGAAAAAATAACCGCCCTGGAAAAGCCCGGTTTTTTTCAGGTCAGCCTGGAGGGCTTGCCGGAGCACAACGATTATATCCGGGGAACCGGTCATTTCGACCGCACCTTGGCTTTTCTTTCCCTCCTGAAACAGTTGGGCATCTATTCCATGGTGATGCTGACCTTGACCCGTGATAACCTCCCCCAAGTTTTACCCCTGGCCGAATTATTGCGGGGCAAGACCGAAGCCTTTTTCTTTAACCGGCTTTCCAGGGTGGGTGAAGGGGCCAACCTCCTGTTACCGGACCCGGAAGAATATCAGCGATTTTTAGAAGCCTATCTTAAAGCTTCCAGGGAAAATCCCCTTCTGGGTTTGAAGGATAATTTATTCAACATCCTGCTTTACCGGAAGGGAGAGGAAATTTTCGGAGGATGTGCCGGGTATGGATGCAGCGGGGCCTTCAATTTCCTGACCTTACTGCCCGACGGAGAAGTCCACGCCTGCCGCAAGTTTCCTTCCCCTGTTGGACACAGTTTGCATCAATCCTTTGAAGAGATTTACCAGTCGGAGGAGGCTCAAAGATATCGGGCCGGTTCTCAGGCCTGCTCTTCCTGTCCCATCCGTCCGGTCTGCGGCGGGTGTCTGGCCGTATCTTTCAGCCTGGGCCTGAACATTTTTGAAGAACGGGATCCGTTTTGTTTTTTTCGCTGATTGATCAGAGCGGAGGGGATAAGACTATTTCCATAATCACCAAAATATGTTAATAAACCGTCATGCCACGTTTTTGGTGGCGTGACACAACGATACGGTTGGCCCATAGGCTCCCCTTAGGGAGCTTCTCGAAAGCTCGACAAAGTCGAGCGGCCCAACCTAAAAAGGAGACATCCCGTCCGACTCCCTTTGGGAGTCTCCTTGAAAGATCGGCAGAGCCGATCGGCAGGATGTCGGGACATGAAAATAGACCGGATCAACGAGATGCCTCGAAATCTATTTTCGCACTAAAGCATTCCTTGGATGGACTCGCAATAAATCATAAATTGAGGATGGAAAATATGCAGGCCAACGATTATCAATATCGCCTTTTTACGGTTGAGGATGTCGATTATTTACCAACCCGTTGACAGGGAGAGCCGGAAGAGATCCTGGATCGGATCTCCCGAATCGGGTCTTCGGCTATGCTGGTATTCGATGACCAAAAACACATCGGGCAGCTTCAGTTCAGACCCTATGTCCCCAACACCATATCGCCCCGGGGACTTCATGATCCGCTTTACTGGATGGACTTTCAGGGCCAGGCCCCGGATCTGCCCGGGAAGACCCTGTCGTTGTTTTGCTATCATGTCGGGCAGACCGACAATACCCAGGCCCGGGATTCGCGTTATTTTGGAAAAGGAATCGGGCTGCGTTTATTGAATGAAACGCTCAGGTGGGCGAAAGACGCCGGATTCGAGGCCGTAATCGCCAAGGGATGCCCGGGATACCGATCCATTATTGAATACATGGGTGGAATGCCGACCGAAGTATATCGGGAACAGGGATTTAAGATTACGGCCACCTATATCGACCAGGAGTTAAAAACCGTCGTCGAAAGCCTGGCTGGAGAA
Source organism: Deltaproteobacteria bacterium (assembly GCA_016208255.1). GTDB lineage: Bacteria > Desulfobacterota > RBG-13-43-22 > RBG-13-43-22 > RBG-13-43-22 > RBG-13-43-22. The sequence continues at coordinate 19,895 of JACQYK010000223.1, forward strand.
TGGGATCCGGATAAGGCCTCGAAAGTTGGGGTCTGCGTCAAATTTTTTTCTGATTATCTGTAATAAGTTTCCAAAGCCGTCACTCCCGCGAAGGCGGTGGTCCAGAAGTAATTGATTTTCCTGGATTCCCGCTTCTGCGGGAATGACGAATAGGTGCATTTTTTCTGATTTTTTACGACTCCGTCAAAAATAATTTCTTGGACTTTTTTGTAACCATTAAGGTAGAAATCATCATTTTTAATCCAGATAAAACTCCGGCCCGCTTTCTCCCATGATGATGTCTTTTTCCTGAAGTTCCTGGATTTCATCATCACTCATTCCCAGCAATTCCTTAAGGACATAATCATTATGCTCCCCGAGTAATGGGGCATGCCGGTTGGGCTTTTGCAGTCCGCTGATCTTCCAGGGGGTGTCAAGGATTTCCAGATGGCCAATCTCCGGGTGCTCAATGGACAGAAAGGCGTTTCTTTGGCGGAAATGGGGGTCGGCATAGACATCTCTGGCTTCCCGGGAGGGAGAGGCGGCCAGGCCCGCCTGGCTAAATTCCTTGACCATCCAGTCCCGGTCCCGCTGGGAGGTCCAGGATTCAATAAGGCAGTCCAGTTCGTTCTCGTTTTGCTTGCGCGAGGTCTGGTCGACAAACCTGGAATCGCCGGCCAATTCGGGTCTGGAAATTATTTGAGCCAGTAGGGTGAATTCCCGGTCCGAATGAATCTCAAGGGCCAGCCAGCGATCCACTCCCCAGCAACGGTAAACATTATGAGGGCAATAAAAAGGATGCCTGTTCCCCATGCGTTCCTGGATCCGGCCGGTCATGGCGTAGCCCAGCAGGGTTTCACCCATCAGGCTGCTGACCCCTTCACACTGGGAGAAGTCGATAAATTGCCCTTCTCCTGTTTTCGAGCGATGATTCAAAGCGGCCAGGCAGGCATAGGCCAGGGTAAGACCGTTCATCAGATCGGCGTCGCCTGGTGTGCCGTGCGTGGGATGGCTTTCAGGATGACCGGAAATATAAGCCACTCCCCCGACGGCCTGGTGGATGGTGGCAAAACCCAGATAATCGGTATGAGGCCCCCCATATCCACGGCTGGAAAGGGTGGCGACGATGATATCCTTCCGGACTTTTTTCAATTCTTCATAACCGAGTCCCAGTTTATCCATGGCCCCCGGCCGCATATTATCAATAACCAGGTCACTTAGGGCCGTCAGTCGCCTGGCAATCCGAACTCCCCCCGGTTTACTCAAATCCAGGGTTAGGCTTTTTTTATTCAGGTTGACCGTAATATTGCCCAGGCCCTGATTGGGCCTTACTTTGGTGGGAACCGAATCCTGGAGCGGCCAGACTACGGACCTCCGGGTGAGATCGGACCTTTTATGTCCTTCAATCTTGATTACCTCAGCCCCAAGCTCGGCCAGGGCCCGGCAACCATAAGGGCCGGCCCAGACCCAACTAAAGTCCAGGACCCGGGTACCTTCCAGGGGAAGGCGGGAGCTCTTCGAAATATCTGTGGTTGTGGCGGCAGTCACGATTTTCTTCGGGAGTTCTCTGCCTGATTCGAATATCTCTTTATTGTGTTGTCCCAGGAGCGGGGCCGGGCGATTTATTCCCGGCGGGGAGGCCGTCATTTGATAGGGCCATCCCGGGTAGGTATTTTTCCCGGCCAGTGGATGTTCGATCTCGATAAAGTATCCTCTGGCCTGATATTGTTCGTTAACCATCAAATCAGCCGCCGTGTTAAAGGGGCCGATGGGGATCTTGGCCTTGGCCGCCCGGTGATGGATATCGTCCTTTTTTTGCTTCTTCATCCAGGCCTCCATCATAGGGGCGATATCCATCAGGTGGTTCAGGCGATAATATCGATCGTCCCATCGATCACTGGCGGCCCATTCCGGTTTACCCATCAGTTCCCTGAAGGCCCGGAAATGGTGATCGTCTGCCGCACCCAGGACGACATAACCGTCACTGGTTTCCATGCGTCCCATAGCCGGGGGTCGGTCCGGAACGCGGGACCAGGTGGTTCCATGATAACGCGTGCTGGCCACCACCGGACTGACCAGGGACAGCATAACCTCCTCCAATGAGATATCAACCATCCGGGCTGTTCCCGTTCCCTGTTGTCCGAGAAAAAGGGCCAGTCCGGCCAGGGCGGCGGTGAGACCGCCATGATATGCGGCAAAAAAACCACCCATTTTTACGGGAGGAAGACTGATATCCGCTGAGCGGGCCGCCAAGAGATTAGCCAGGGCCCCTCCGTGAGAAACGGTCAATTCACCTCCTTTAACCTTTGCCCTGGGTCCCGTTCGCCCGTAGGGGGTGATGGAGATATAAATCAGACCGGGATTGAGACGCTGAAGCTGAATCCAATCGAATCCGCTTTTTTCCAGGACGTCGGCAGGATGGTTGTCAATCAGGATGTCGGCCCATTGAACCAATTTCCCGAATCGGTCCCTCCCCCCCTCTGAATTCAAATCCAGAACGACCCCTTGCTTATTGGTGTTGAGATAAAGAAACAAAGCGCTTTTTTCAGGGTGGGCTTGGTCATCAGGAAAGGGCCCGTAATTACGGGAAGGATCGCCCTCAGGCGTCTCAACTTTTATAACCTCGGCCCCTAAATCAGCGAAGAGTTTTCCACAATAGGGACCTGAAACCTCCTGGGCGAATTCCAGGACTTTCAGATTGTTCAGTGCTTTTGGAGTCATGAGTAGATATCCTCTTTTAAAAAATTCGTGGCACGCGGATGAAACCCTTTTTAATAAATAAAACAGGTTATCATATCTCTTCCGGGAGACTTCGTCAAAATGAAAATTCAAACCATTCAACACTGCTTCGTAAAAAGCCGTCACCCCGGCGAAAGCCGGGGTCCAGAAGATTATAACTAACTAAAAACACTGGGTTCCCGTTTTCACGGAAAAGACGTAAAGGGTTTTGGGCGACTTTTTACGAGTTCATCAAGGGTACTTCAAACAAGATATCTCCAATCCTGATTAGAGAAACATTGACCTGAATCCGCATTAGAGGGACGCAGGTATTGTTGGTGCATCATCAGGCAACCTGTAATGGATGATAGATCGAATCAAAAAATGGATAAAATTTTCTTGACAGGTGACTTATTTTATCTTATAAACCCAATCAATAATAGATCAGACTTATTATGAATTAGGAGTAATACCGATTTTTAAACACGCATACCCATGGCCGAATAGCAAAATATGAAAAGGCTATCTTGTGGAATGCCTAAACGTGCATGTTTTCAAAGAGACATGCCCCCTTTTTACATCTCGAGGGCAATAAAACGAGGTTCAAGACTATTGAAAATAATCAGGAGAGTTTGTCATGAAGCTTAAAAGAAGAAACATGAACGTGGCCAACGGGATTTTCGGTCCGCTGGACAAAAAGCGTTATTCCGATCAAATAGCGGATCTGATGCAGCAAAAGATCCTCAAGGACCACCTTGAAATAGGCACGCTGCTCCCGACGGAAAAGGAACTTGCAGAGGAATTTCAGGTAAGCCGTTCGGTCATCAGGGAATCACTTCGCATCCTTGAAATTTCTGGACTGGTGAATACCAAAAAGGGCCCCACCGGAGGAATATTCGTCACCGATGGATATGACAAACCCATAAAAAATTCCTTGGGAAACATGATGATTTTAGGGGAGGTTACCCTTGACCATCTCTTTGACGTCCGCCTCCTGGTTGAACCTTATATTGCCTCGGAGGCGGCATCCCATGCCGGCGATATCCATTTGAAAAAGCTCAGAGAACTAATCTCCCAATCCGACGAGAACCAGCATGATGTGACCTTGCTTAAGAGAAATAATCTCAGGTTTCACCTGCTGCTCGGGAAGGCCTCCGGAAATCCGATCCTGGCGACCCTGCAGGGGTCCTTTCTGAAGCTCCTGATCGAGATATCCCTCGACTTCCTGGATCTGGACTTGGAAAGGCATTTTTTCAGGGCCCATAAGGAAATATTCGCGGTGGTTGAAAATAAACAGGCCCGGGAGGCCGATCAGTTGATGAGGCAGGATATCCTCGATGTGAAGGAGAAACTGAAGGGTTTCAAAAAGAAGAACCTTAGGGCGAATTCGTAAAGCGAGGAACCGAGACTCATGAGGGATGTTTTCATTTTCATTGGTGCACTGGCACTGGTTGTTCAAGCCTTCATCGGTCTTTCCTTCTTTATCTCCTGCATCCAGGAAAAAGAGAAAAGAGCTTCCCTTTTCGCCCTTTTCCAGTTCTTAGTAATGATCGGAGTGCTCATCATCTATCTGATTATTGCAGGGGCCGGATTTTTCCATACCGCTCCCGGCCTAATCGTCCTGATCGCCGGATATATCTTGGCCTTGGTTTCCGGATGGTTTCTGATGCACAAGACGGAGCCCAATACCAAGGCGTTGCAGGGGACCAAGGGGCTTATGATCGGACCGGTCGGGCGATTCGATGAAAGAATGCATGTCTTTGCCAGGAACCGGACCATGCGGCCCGGTACGGAGCCCTACCAGACCTTTTATCGAGAGCATCCCGAGCTGGAGGCGAACGACGCCCGGCGGCGAGAGAAGGGCGGGCCCCTGGGGCATCTGGGCAGCATAGATAAACCTTATGAGGGGCCGAACGTGGCGGGTACCCTGGCATCGCTCACGATCCCCTTCAATCTCTCCCTTCCCCGGATCGTCAAACCCTCCCAGCATCCCGAACTCAAAGGCCGGAAATTCGACCTTAGCCCGGAAGAAGCCTCCCGAAGGCTGAAGGGGTACGCCAGAAGCCTCGGAGCCGATCTTGTGGGCATTGCAGAAATCAATCCCCTTTGGATCTATTCCCACCGTGGAGAAATCTTTCATGAAAACTGGGAGGACTGGGGTAAAGCGATTCCCGCGGATCACAAGTATGCCCTGGTGGTGGCCGAAGAAATGGATTTTGACATGATAGGTCCTGCACCGCACACCCCTTCCGTGATGGAGAGCATGAAGGAATATGCAAAAGGGGCCTACATCACCACTCAGATCGCCGCCTATATCGCAAACATGAGCTTCGAGGCCGAGGCGAATCACCTCCGGCACTACACCGCCATCCTCCCCCCTCTTGCCGTCGACGCCGGGCTTGGTGAGGTGGGCAGACTCGGGTACCTGATGACCAAAGAACTGGGCCCCCGAGTCAGACTGAGTGCCGTGACGACCGATCTGCCGCTTATCCCGGACAAGCCTGTTGATATCGGCGCAGAGGACTTTTGCACGATCTGCAAGAAATGCGCTACCAACTGTCCATCCCGTTCCATACCTGAGGAGGATCTGCCCAAGGAATTCAACGGCACCCTGCGGTGGAAACTGGATGCGGAGTCCTGCTTTGAATACTGGGGTAAGATCGGCACGGACTGCTGCATCTGCATGAAGGTCTGTCCCTGGAGTCATGCCAGGACCTGGCCTCACAGGATGATCGTCCGGCTGATTTCGCGAAACAGATACGCAAGGCGGGTTTTCAATTTAATGGACGACATCTTCTACGGAAGAAAGCCAAAACCCAAGGCAGGACCGCAGTGGGCACGATACACGGAATAAGGAGGTGATGGCGGCCCTGGATAGCCGGCTAAAAGTCAATCACTTTTATTTGAAGAAAAACAATATCCGACCGGGCCTATGGCCCACTGAGAGAGGAGGGTTCGGGATGAAAAAGGTATACCTAACCGGGGTTCTATTGGTCATTTTTTTTGGCGTTTTCACTTGGTTCACTTTGGATTGGGCCCGGGCTGAAACCGTCAATCTGAAGTTCTCACATTTCATGTCTCCAAAACATATCCAGCACCAGAAAAGTTTTGAACCCTTCTGTAAGAAAGTGGAGGAGCTGTCCGGCGGCAAGGTGATGATCAAGATCTATTCCGGCGGTGCGTTAGGGGATCCAAAACAGCTCCCCGACGCGGTCAAGGACGGCATTACGGATATCGCTTTTATAATTCCCTCCTATACCACGGCGCGCTTCCCACGGATCTCCGTGATGGATCTTCCTTTCCTGGGCGATAGCGCCGTGCACGGCACCAAGGTGATTTACGATCTCTGGGACAAATACTTCGCAGAGGATCTTAAAGATTACAAGGTCCTCTGGCTTTACAATGCCGGTCCGGGCCAACTCATGTCGGTCGATAAACCCATGCAGACCCTGGAGGACATCAAGGGCCTAAAAATGCGAACGCCATCGGCCTACATGAGTAAGCTCTTAAATGTCCTCCGGGCCAATCCCGTGGGAATGCCTATTTCCGAACTGACCATGTCTCTGCAAAAAAAGGTCATTGACGGGGTGCTCACTCCCTTCAGCGCGGTCACGGACTTCCGTCTCTTTGACTTGATCGGGCACATCACGGAGGCCAATGTCTACATCACGCCCATGGCCGTGGTCATGAACAAGGAAAAATGGAACTCCCTTCCGAATGATGCCAAAAAGGCCATTGACAAGGCCGCCGGCGAAAAGTGGGGAATTCACGCTTCCCAGGTGTATGATGATCACGATCAGAATACCCTCAAAGAGATTCGGGCTAAGGGGAAAATCAAGGTCTACAAACTCCCGGAGGGGGAGAGGCAAAGGATCATCAAGGCCGTCAGTGTACTGGAGAAGGAATGGGTTGATGATATGAGCAAAAAGGGGTTCCCCGCCGCACAAATGATGGCGGACGTTCAGGCCTCCTTTAAAAAGAACAGGTAGGTTCGGCAACCTGTGAGAAATCCGGGATAGGAATGGATCTGTCAAGGGGGCGGGGGGGTTGGGGGAGTGACTATGAAAGCCCGCCCTTCAGGCTGGGATTCTTTCCTTCCATCATTTTAGATTACTTCGAATCTTGGACCTTCAGTAAAAGGATACGGACACCATGACTATTCGAGGAATCCATTCGTGGTTTGAAAGCTGGGTCAACCCGGTCTCCCGATTTCTGAGCCATATCGCCTCATTCGTTCTTTTTCTGATGATGATTCTTACCATACTGGATGTTTGCCTGAGGAAGGCCTTCAGCGACTCCATCACGGGCACGGTCGAGGTGTCTGAATTTATGCTGGTGATCGTCATCTTTTTCGGATTGGCGGTGACGGAGGTCCTGAACGGACACGTGAAGGTGGATCTCGTTATGGGATTTTTTGGCAAGCGGTTTCAGGCCGCAGTGGAAATCGTCACCCAACTGGCCTGCTTCATCCTGATGATCCTCGTCACCTGGTCTGCGGTGATTTATTCAGAAAAGATGCGTCTGAGCGGTCAGGTCTCACAGGATCTCTGGATACCCATCTATCCCTTTATCTATGTTATCGTCGCGGGGTGCACCACAATGGCCCTGGCCATCCTGATCAAATTCTTCGGTGCCCTGCTCAAGGCGGTGAAATCATGAACCCGGTCACTGTCGGCATCTTGGGGATATTTCTTCTTTTTCTGCTGCTGGCCATGCGCATGCAGATCGGCTTGAGCATGGTCATTGTCGGTTTTCTGGGTTTTGGCGTACTCAACGCCCTGAAACCGAGTTTTTTCATCCTGGGCATGGAACCCTTCAAGATCGGGACGGCCTACAGCTTGACGGTGATTCCCCGGTTTATTCTTATGGGCCAATTCGCCAATCACTCCCGGATGGGGTTTGAATTCTATCAGACGGTGTACCGATGGATCGGGTTCCTGCCCGGAGGGCTGAGCATGGCGACAATTGCCGCCTGCGGCGGTTTTGCGGCCATATCGGGATCTTCCCTGGCCGCGGCGGCCACCATGGGCATGGTGGCCCTGCCGGAGATGAAACGTTTTAAATATGACGACGCCCTCGCTACCGGATGCATTGCCGCCGGAGGCACGCTGGGTATTCTCATCCCGCCCAGCACGGTGATGATTATCTACGGCATCCTGACAGAGCAGCCCATTGCCACCCTGTTCATTGCCGGTGTCGCTCCGGGCATCCTGCTCACCCTGCTTTTCATCCTGACGGTCTACCTCATGACCAGAATCAAGCCGGCGCTGGGCCCGCCGGGGCCTCATTTCCCTCTCAAGCAAAAAATCTATTCACTGAAAGACACCTGGAGTATCCTGACTCTTTTCGTGCTCGTTATCGGGGGACTATACACGGGTTGGTTCACCCCTACGGAGGCCTCCGGCGTGGGGGCTTTCGGTGCCTTTATGATCACCATAATCAAGAAGAAGCTTACCTGGGAAAACCTGACCGATTCCCTGGCCCAGACGGTCCGGACAACGGCCATGGTTTTTCTCATCCTGATAGGGGCGAACATCTTCGGCTATTTTCTGACCATCAGCCAGATTCCTGATCAGCTTTCCGTGCTGACGGCCGAGGCGGGATTGAATCGATATGTCGTCCTGGCTCTGCTTGTTCTGGCCTACATTATCCTTGGGTGTTTCATGGAAGGCATGGCGATCATGGTCCTGACCATCCCCATCGTGTATCCGATGGTCCTGGAACTGGGCTTTGATCCGATATGGTTCGGCATCATCATCACCCTGGTCATGGAGATGAGCCTCATTTCCCCGCCGGTAGGAATGAATGTCTTCATCATCAGCGGAATTGCTAAGGAAGTACCCATGTATAAAATCTTCCGAGGCGTCCTCCCATTCTGGGTCGCCATGCTGGTCTGTATCATCCTTTTAATCCTCTTCCCCCAACTGGCCATGTTTCTACCCCAGACCATGAGCGGGTATTAGAAAAGACTGCTGGGGATCCGTTGCATCAGCTATTTTTTTTAGCCGGTGGTAAAGGCCTGGTTGCCGGTATAATCAAAGCCCTGGCCACTATCTTTAAGAATTTGTCGTCACTCCGGGCGCATTTATCCCTGATGGCATATAGTAGACGCCCTGCTGCGGTTTGGCCATAAAACCAATCGGCGAGATGATCCGGTGTTGCCTGAGCGCCTCCCGGCTGGGCGGTGACCGCCTCGGTGTAGAAGGCCTTAAGGTCGTCGGTGGCCAAGTTCAGGGTATGGGGCAAGGGGTAAGCCGGGTTTGGATTTTCCGGTTGTTTATCGGTTAAAAAAGCGCTGATGAAATCGGCCAGACTATCCAGGCCGACCCCGCTTACCCCAACGGTGGTCCGGCCACGCTTTTCCACGGCTATATCATACCAGTTTCTAAGCTGGTCCATTTCTCTCTTAAAGGTACTGATTAGTTTGTCTTCCTCATTCAGGTCTTCCTCAGAAAAGTGAAGGTTGATCGGGCAGGCCCAGGGACCCTTTTCGGCCATGTAGGCGGCCTCCTCCGGATAGTCGCGGAGAATCGGACCTTCCTTTTCATTAAGGAGATCCAAGGCGGCGGAAAGAACCCGGGTTTGAAAATCAACATTGTTGGGTTCACCCAGGGGCCGGCCCAGATCGAAGGGGACCCAAAGCGCCCGCGGCGGTTTTGTGGTTTCAGTGTGTTTCCTGATTAAACTGATCAGGGTAGTGGCCAGACCTTCTTCCTCAAGGTAGTGTGCAAGCCCGCCCACGGCGCGCGTGCAGAAAGGTCAGACCGGCACCAGAAGTACCACATTAACGCCGTCGTTTTTCAGCAATGAGGCCAGGGTATGGGCCGCTGGTTCCAT
>JACQYK010000199.1 GCA_016208255.1 Deltaproteobacteria bacterium
CGGATTGAAGTTGCTCAGGGTCTTCCGGAGCCTGAGCAAAAACCTGTAAATCCGTTCGGTCGGCTCTGGCCGACCTCAAAAAAGGTTCCCTTTTGGGAACCGCTTAATCCTGTCTGATAATCATTTTTTTTTATAAAGCTAAAGTGTTACGAAAACCTTATGCCCTACCCTTAAACCGGTGTCCTTGGAACCTCAAACCTTGAACCTTAGACCTTGAACCTTTTTTTTATACTTCCCCCCAAATCTCCTGCCCTCCTTTAAAATGGGCGGTGAAGACCTTTGCCGGATCATTCGTAGCTGTGACATTGGGAATTGGAGATCCGCTCAGATTTTCAAACCCCGGGGGAACGTAAAAGGTGAAATCCAGGGGTTGCTCCTCGCCCTTTTGAACGCCGGTGACGTAGCGGCCGATGTTTTCAGGATCAGGCAGGCTCCCGGAACCGCTTAGATATTTGCCTTCTCCTTGGGTCCCATCGGCGTAAAAAACAGTTGAGCCATAAAGACTGGGAAAACCCGTTTGAAAAGGAAACCCGGGTCAATAAAGCTGCATCCCCAAAAAAAGAAATTGGGCCGTCTGGAAACTGGGCCATTTCCCCTTGCCCCAGGTCAGGCCGGGCACAAAAAGGTCGGGACTTTCCATATCCAGCTGGGACATCCGGAAAGCCGCCATGCCGACCGAACCGAATTGCATTTCCTGGAGGAGTTTATAGCCTCCGGCATTTCTTTGGGGATCTCCGAGCTTAAGCATTTTCATTTGGGTCTTGGTCCGGCCGGAGAAAATGGCAAAGGAGTCAGAGGCCATGCAGGAAACGGTATACCCTCCCTGGTGGAGGAAAAGGGACCCGATCCCCTTTTTGCCGGTTTCATCATAGCCGACAATCCCGTCTCCATTTTCGTCGAAGGCCTCCAGAAAAGCCTTTTTATAAGAAGATCCGGTCAATTCATCAATGGCGGAAAAATAACCCAGGGCGGTTTTCTGAAGGTCCCAAGCAAATTTAAAGAGATCAAAATATAAGGACTTGGTAATAACATCGGTGAAGATCCCGTCCTTCACCCGTCCCAGATGCCCTTCGATGGAAACCAGCGGATGGTCGTTGATTACATCCCATCCCAGGACATGGTAGGCCCTCTTTCCCAGACCGCGTTTCTCGGATTCCTGGAAACAATTGTCGCGGGACAAGGGGCAATCATAACCTTTTTGGGTTACGATATGGCCCCCTTCCAGTTTAGGAACAGGCACCGCTTGAGGAAAACTTCCGCCGGCCCCGTCGTCCAGGTTCACTTCCCTGGCTTCCTTCAAGGGCACGTTGCTGAAAATATACCTGGCGCATAATAAATCGGTGGCCACCGGATCCCGTCCAACAAAGACCATTCCTTCCGCTTCTCTCTGGGCCATGTCCGTGCCGGTGTGGTCCAGATTGATGGCCTGAATAGCATCCGCGACGTGGATCATCATAATGTCCTGGTTTTGCACCGCCTTGACGATATCGACCATGGTCGCCGTAAGGCCCCCGGTCTTTTTCACGGTCGGGTTACCGGACTGATCCAATCGGGGAAGGCAGGTTTCCAGATCCATTTCCGGGACCCAGACTTCATGAGGGATACCGCCCTTCATCCCGGGAACCGGATGGTGGGGATTGCTGTATTCCCAGCAGCAATCATTTCCCCTGGCAAACTGCATGGGGTAGAGACCGATGCCCAGGTTCTTGATGACATTGGTGAAGAGGGCCATATTGTGGACTTTCAGTCTGGGTACATTGATCAGTATGCATCCGGGATAGGCCTTCCGGTCTTCTTTATCCGCAGGATCCCCACCGATAATGTCCTTGTGGAGGGTGATGGTCTCAAAATTGATCCCCCCGGGAACCGGGATCTCCCGACCTTTGTCCGCTACCTCAATCCTGTTCAGATCGATAACCCTCAGTTCCTGGCCGGTCTGCCCCGGAGGGGTGTGGGTCCCGGCCACACTGGCCTCATAGCCTTTCATAGGATCATCCGCCGGGTCGGTTCTTGGGCACCCGGACAAATATTTTCTGGCAAAATAAAACCCCCACCCGCCATAAAAATGGCCGGACCGACCCTCTATCACCGCCTCGGTAGTGATCGCCTTCCCCTCGGGGTTATTCATGGTAAACATTCCGGCAGCGGCGGCCATGACGGTGGCTGCTTCACCAAGGCTCATTCGATGATAGGGCACATCGAGTTTATCATGAAACCAGCGCATCAGGGCGGCCATAAAGGGCCATTCGGTGGAGGTGGTACTTCCCGGGGTGGGCCCGTGAGTTTTGGGATCGATATTGATGGGGCTCACCAGGTTGGGTTTAAAAAGCAATTTCTGACCCCGGTTTAACCGGTCCTTGATTTCTTTTTCGAAGCCGGTTTCTTCTTTTAAGGGAGCCAGGGCCCGGTCCAGGCCTTCATAAGTGTAATCGATCTTGGCGTTAATCTTTTCCCAGGCCTCTGAATTGGAGTCGTTGATTACCTGCTGTAAGAGCAGACCCACTCCGGCATAAGATTTTTCAGGATCAA
>JACQYK010000200.1 GCA_016208255.1 Deltaproteobacteria bacterium
GGTTACCTCGTCCGCGTATTTATCATTCTTATCCCGACTTGGGCCGGTACGTCATTACCCAAGGTAGGAGCCCAGTGCGGTAGTCCCGCACGCTGGGATCTGTGGAGGGGGTCAGGGGCAACCCTGATTCCTACTCCAACCGGTCGGGACGGTTCCCATATTGTCGGAGATCAAGTCGTATCGGGTCGACTGGCCGACCCCTCCCGGCAAATTCGCCCGTCCCTTGGTCTCGATGGTTTTGACCGACCCGCCGCCTCCGGAGCCTTCGATGATGCGGATGATCGGAATACGGAGCTCCAGGGCCATATGCTCGGCCATGAGATTTTTCTCCTTGATCGTGGCATCGGCCGACCCGCCTCTGACGGTAAAATCATCACCGGCCACCACGACCGGTCTGCCGTTGATCAGTCCCCTGGCCAGAAACGAGTTCGAGGGCATCAAATCAACCAGATCGTTATGCTCATCGTAGGCCGCCTTACCGGCGATGATTCCAATCTCGTGCAGGGACCCCTGGTCCAGCAGCAGGTTGACCCGCTCACGGATGGTCAAACGCCCGGCATCATGCTGGCGTTTAACCTTGTCCTCCCCTCCCATGCGTTTGGCCAGGGCCTCTCGTTTGGCTAATTCGTCGAGTTCCGGTTGCCAGGTCATGATCCACCCCCCTGAATAAAATGTTATGGCTGACTGCCGGGTGCTGATAGCTATTTGCCCTAATTTAAACCATAACAAATGGCTAAAGTCAATTCTGCCTTTTTTTCTATTTGACCATCTCTTTTCCTTTCCCTATACTCTTTACATTAAAAAGAAATTCTCAATAATAAGGATACTTCAAATCTGCCGGACTATCTCCCTCTCGCGCCAGCAAAATGAAAATTAAGGCAGGTGGTCAATCATTTCATAAGGACTGAAAAGGAGGATTGGATATGAAACCGCTGTCGGATCAGGAGCTGAAGAACCTGGAGTTCTGGTCTACTCCGGCCATCTGTAATGCCATCGAAACTTTTAAGGTTCGGCCCAGGAACCAGGGATTTATGCTGGGGATAAGATGCCTGTTTCCCGATTTCAAACCCATGGTGGGCTACGCCTGCACGGCCACCATGCTGGCCGACCAGCCCGCCGCGGAACGCGACCGGGGAGCCGCGGAAGCCCACTGGGACAATATCTTAAAGACCCCCGCTCCCCGTGTGGCGGTCATTCATGATCTCGATCAGCCCCGGGGTATCGGCTCTCTCTGGGGTGAAGTCAACGCCAATATTCATAAAGCCCTGGGATGTCTGGGGGTGGTCACCGACGGCGGTATTCGCGACCTGGATGAGGTCAAAGAACTGGGATTTCATTTTTTCGCGGCCGAGGTGATCCCCTCCCACGCCTATGTCCACCTCGTGGATTCCGGTCTGCCGGTCAAGGTCGGGGGATTGGTGGTCAACAACGGCGACCTGATCCACGCCGATAAACACGGAGTGGTAGTCATCCCCCATGAAATAGCCCAGGAGGTGCCTCGCGCCTGCCAGGAGGTTGAGGACCGGGAGAGGCGGATCATTAATTTCTGCAAATCACCGGCCTTCGATATCGAGGCCTTGAAAACAGGCCGATTTTAAATAGTCCTCATCCGGAAATTACAGCTTCCGGATGGAATCCAAGTAAGGATCGAGGTAACACTTTAGTTTTATGAAAATAAATAATCTGACAGGATTAACAGGATTTACATTTATTTTGCTCAGGCTCCGGACGACCCTGAGCAACCTCTATCCGCTTTCAGCGAAAAGGGGGGGCTGTCCGCAGGACGATAGGGTTTGTGCCTTTCTTCAGGAAAGGCACAAAAATCCAGATAATCCTGTAAATCCTGTCTAATATTTTTCTAATTCAAAAAGCTAAACAGATACGGATCGAGAAGATCAGCCGGTTTTTAATCGAGCCCAAAGGTATATCCATTTTTGCCCCATTGAGTGGTAAGGAGGGAGAGATGAAAAAAAATGTTTTGCGGGAACTGCTGCAGGAGGGGAAACCTACCCTGGGAACCCATGTGATTACCCCCTGGCCCGGAATGGTCGAGGTCATCGGCCAGTCAAGGGCCTTTGATTACATCGAATATGTAGGCGAGTATTCCCCTTTCAACCTGGAGCTGCTGGATAATTTCGGGCGGGCGGTGGAGCTTTTCCCGGAGATGTCCTCGATGATGAAAGTGGAGGAGCAGACCCGGGGCTTCATCGCCACCCGGGCCATCGACGCCGGTATTCAGAACGTGCTTTTTACTGACTGCCGCTCGGCCGAGGATGTCAGAGACTGCATTCGGCTGGTCAGACCGGAAACCCCGGAGGCCGGCGGGAACCACGGGGCCGGTATGAGGCGTAATGTCGGCTATGTTTCCTACGCCGGATCGGAGGACTGGGTTCAAGCCATGAATAATGTGGTCATTGCTGTCATGATCGAAAAAAAAGGGGCTATGGAAAACCTGGAAGAGATTTTAGAGGTGGAAGGGGTGGACATGGTCCAGTTCGGCCCGGTGGACTATTCCATCAGCATTGGCAAACCCGGTCAGGGACGCAGCCCCGAGGTCCAAAAGGCCCACGAAAAAATGATCGATCTGGCCCTGAAAAAAGGGGTCCATCCTCGGGTGGAGATCGCCGGGTTCGAACAGGCCAAACCCTTTATCGATAAAGGTGTCCGTCATTTCTGCATCGGCTGGGACCTGACCGTGATCTTCGCCTGGTGCCTGAAGCAGGGGAAGGGGATGAAAGAAATGATGGGGGCAATGGACCTGAGGGCTTAATTTATAATAAAGATAAGGCGTAACACTTTAGCTTTATGAAAAAAGAATTATCAGACAGGATTAACAGGTTTAACAGGTTTTTGCTCAGGATCCGGAAGACCCTGAGCAACTTCAATCCGCTTCCAGAGGAAGCTGATGACCCTGTCCGTCAGGTGATTCGGTTTGTGCCTTTCTTCCCCTTGCTTGTCTGCTTGCTTGCAGACAAGTCGAAAGGCACAAAAATCAAAGTAATCCTGTAAATCCTGTCTAAAATAGTATTTGAATTTCAAAAAGCTAAACAGATACGATAAGGCTAGAACTTATCAGGAATAAAAACATGCCCAAACCCAAAATTTATGTCACCCGGAAGATTGCTCAGGAAGCTCTGGACCTGATTTCGGAGAAGACGGAGATGGAAGTCTGGGGCGGCGAACTGCCGCCCCCCTATGAAACCCTGCGGGAGAAAGCCGGGACGGCCGATGGTCTGCTGACCCTGCTGACCGACCGCATTGACATCCCGCTTCTGGAGACCGCCCCTAGGTTGAAGGTCATCAGCAATCTGGCGGTGGGCTACGACAACATCGAGGTGACCGAGGCCACCAGGAGGGGCATCGTCATCGGCAACACCCCCGGTGTGCTGACCGAGACGACTGCGGACCTGGCCTTCGCCCTGCTTATGGCTGCCGCCAGAAGGATCGTCGAGGCCGATAACTATACCAGACAAGGCCGGTGGCGGACCTGGGGGCCCCAGACACTGCTTGGGCAGGACATCCATGGCGCCTCTCTGGGTATCATCGGGCTGGGCCGTATCGGGGTGGAGATGGCCAGAAGGGGCCGGGGGTTCGGCATGCCCATTCTGTATTACGGACCGCACCGGAAGAGTGAAGCCCTGGAAAAGGATTTAGGGGCCGAGTATCTGGCCGACCTGAAGGATTTATTGTCTGCCTCCGATTTTATCAGCGTCCATGTCCCGCTGACACCCTCCACAGAGAAACTCATCGGCCGGGCTGAATTCCAGCTTATGAAAAAAACCGCGGTGTTCATCAACACGGCCAGGGGAGGGATCGTTGATCAGGAGGCCCTTTATGAGGCCCTCAGCTCGGGAGGAATCTTCGCCGCCGGGCTGGACGTGACCGATGTTGAACCGATCCCCCCGGACGATCCTTTGCTCCGGTTGAGCAACGTGATAATCACCCCGCACATCGCCAGCGCCAGCTTCCGGACCAGGAAGAAGATGGCCCTCATGGCGGCCGAGAACCTGCTGGCCGGCCTTCGGGGAGAGCTGCCTCCGAACTGCGTCAATCCGGAGGCGTTTAAAAATCCAACTAAAGATATTTGAAGTTTTGAACGGGACAGGAGTGACTTGTCGCCCTATCCCGGCCTGTCCATTAAGGTATTATTCGAGGCATGGTTATCCTGAATGAACCTTGATTTAAAAGGTAAGGATCATTTGTGAAAGTCAGGATTTCAATTGCCCGACAGTGTCGGAAAGATCTCGACTTCTTCCTAAACTCTGCATGTTTTCATCCTCCATAATTATTATCGAACATTACACCAAAGGCGAAGAATAATTTATATACGAACAAATAGCGGACTTAAGGTTCACCCTTTATCCAAGTCTATTGCCTTTTTTTACCTGGAGGCGGCCTCATTTCTTAGCGAACATCTTAGGAGCTATCTCCATAATGTTGAGTTCCGCTGCCGGTTCTTCTCCCTTGAATTCACTGTAAGCCCTGGCACAGTTAGCGTAGAGGAGTTCCGTGAAGCCCCAATCTTTGAATTTCCCGATGTCTATCGTCTCGGCTGCCTCATCGAAAGTCATCCCTTTATCAAAACATTTTCGGCTTTCCTCTCGCACGACCACCAGGTACTCGCGCATCACATAGACGTCGTCTCTCTTGGAGATCGGTCCGTGACCGGGCACATACATCTTCACATCCAGGGAGGCCAGGAAGTCAAGGTTCTGCATGAGGAGATGAATACATCCCGACATGGTCTGCTGAGGGGACCCGGTCATCAACAAATCCCCACAGAAAACTATTTTCTCTTTGGGCAGGTAGACGATGGTGTCAGACTGGCTATGACCCGGGCCGAGATCAATCAACTGAACTTCTCTGTCTTCCTGGTAGATTACCAGCTTCTTTTCGAAAGTCATATCCTGAGGAGTCACCCGGGCCTCCTCAAAACTCATATCGGGGAAGAACTGTTTCATCAATTCGATTTCATGCGGGTCCGCTTTCTTGGTGATTTCCCGGGCCCGGGCGGAACAGATCACCGTCGCTTCCGGGAAGAAATGGTTGGTGTAGATATGGTCTCCATGGGTGTGGGTATTGATTAAAAAATGAATGGGTTTATCGGTGACTTCTTTGATCTTTTTGATGAAGCTTTCCACCATAGGCTTGTTGGTGAGAGAATCCACTACGATTGCTCCTTTCGCGCCAACAATCAATCCCGTGTTGTTTTGAAACCAGCCACGGGGTTGAAGATAGGCATACACGCCGGGCGACAGTTCTTTCCATTCTGCGATTGGTGCCTTATATTCACTCATCTTATTTCTTTCCTCCTATTTTTAATCGGTTAGATTATTGATGGCGTTGCTGACATAAGTTTTTAATTTTAGATGATTTTATTTTAAAAAAGAAAATGGTCCCCCCCCTTTTAGTGAGATGGGCTGGAACGTGCCACCATTTTTCTAAAGCCTTAGACCATGGTGTAACCGGTGCACAAGGCTATTGATTGGCAAGTCATACCGGCGGATTCATCGCTGGCCAGATAGACTGCAAGATCGGCAACCTCTGCCGGCCGGATCAACCGGCGCATGGGACTCTGGCTCAAGAGCACACCAAGCAGGTTTTCTTTTGGAATGCCATAATACTTGGAATTTTGCTCCAGGAAGGGCTCCATCATATCCGTTCCTTCTACCGCGCCAGGGCAGATAGCATTTACGGTAATATTAAACGGCGCCACTTCAAGTCCCAAGCATCTGGTCAAACCCACTACGGCGTGCTTGGAGGCGTTGTAGGCGCTCTGGTTCCTGGAACCCCATTTGCCGGCGGTGGAGGCTATGTTGACTATTTTGCCCTTCTTTCCCTCTATCATCCCGGGAAGCACGCTCCGGGTTACCAGAAAAACGCCATATAGATTTGTTTTTATGACCTGATCGAATTCCTCGAGGGTATAATCCAGAAAGCTGCGAACTATTTGGATACCGGCATTATTGACCAGGATATCCACCGTCTTAAACTCTTTCAAAACATGTTCAACCATTTCCTGCACCGACCCTGGATCGGAAACATCGGCAACATGAATAACGGCTTTATGGCCGGCCTGCCGCAGCTCGTTTTCGCATTTCTCGAGCGACTCCCGGTTTCTTCCACAAATGAATAGGTTGGCCCCCTCTTCAGCGAAACGACGCGCAATAGCCAGACCAATCCCCCGGCTGCCGCCGGTAATCAGGGCATTCAGATTTTCGAGTCTCCCTTTTCCCATTTTTTTGCCTCCTTAAGTTATAATAATTGGAAAATATTGCACTTTCCAACTGGTTAGATAAAAGTTGACAGGATGCCCATTAAGTCATTCCCAGGTAGGATTGAACCACGCGCTCGTCCCGGCACAGGTCGTCGCTTTTTCCGTGAAATACTATCTTTCCCGTTTCCAATACATACCCGTAATGGGCGATGGATAAAGCCATCCTGGCGTTTTGTTCGACCAACAAAATGCTGGTGCCGTCCTGATTGATTCGTTGAATGATCTTCATCAAGTCAGCGATCAGAAGAGGCGCCAGACCTAAGGAGGCTTCGTCAATCAACAACAATTTAGGATCAGCCACCAGGGCCCGGGCAATGGCCAGCATCTGCTGTTCGCCGCCGCTCAAGCTGCCCGCTTTCTGCTTTTTCCGATCCCGTAGTACCGGGAAATATTCCATTACCCTGTTCAATGACTCTTTTAGTTTTCGTTGGTCGCGGCGGCATAAATAGCCTCCCATTTTCAGGTTCTCAAACACCGTCAATTGGGAAAAGACCCGGCGCCCTTCCGGGCAATGGACGATTCCCTTTTGGACTATCTGGTTCGGCTTCAAGCGCTCCAAGCTTTGTCCTTGAAACTCAATTTTTCCTTCGAACCCGGGAACGCCTGCGTCAGGCGCCGCCCCTTCTCGTCGAAGGGGAAGTCGTACCAGACGTCGCCGCGGTCGATGACGACCGAGAGGTCCATCGAGTCGGAGTAGTACTCGGGGAC
>JACQYK010000201.1 GCA_016208255.1 Deltaproteobacteria bacterium
AATGGTGAAGGCCTGCTCTGGATTTAGTTAAACAATTTGCCCGGCAAAGAAGCATTGGGCGTTGGGGTGGACAACGCCGGCTTCCTTTGGAAGCCTCTTTTTTAGGTCGACAAAGTCGACCGGCCCAAAAAAAGACCCCCCCGCTCCTCTGTCTGGTAAGCCCATCCGCTTTATGTCAGTATTATTTTGAGACCATCAATAACTTTAACCGGAAGGTTATGAGAGGAAATAAAAATGCCGACGAAGGAAGAATTGAAAGCTAAAGTCTGCCGGGAGATCGATCAAAGGAGAGATGAAATTATTCAAACCTCGATAACCATCCTGGAAAATCCCGAAACCGGGTTCCGGGAAATAAAAACCTCTCGCCTGGTCAGTGAAAAATTTAAGGCATATGGGATAGCCCATAAGACAGGACTGGCCTTGACCGGAATCAAAGGTTATTTATCCGGCGCCGGGGAGGGACCGTCCGTGGCCATCCTGGGAGAACTGGATTCTCTGATCGTCCCCGATCATCTGAAAGCGGATTGTGATACCGGGGCCGCCCACGCCTGCGGCCACCATGCCCAGCTAGGCACACTGATCGGTACGGCGGTCGCTTTCGCCTATGCAGGCGTAATGCCTAATCTCAGCGGCCGAGTGGTTCTGATAGCGGCGCCGGCCGAAGAATATATTGAAATCAATTTCCGGAACGGTCTCCGGAAGGAAGGGAAAATTACCTATTTGGCCGGAAAGCAGGAATTGATAAAACTGGGGGAATTGGACGATATCGACCTGGCCATGATGACCCACAATCATAGTATTCCCGGAGGGAAGAAACTGGGGGTCGGGGGAACCAGTAATGGGATGCTGGCCAAACAAATTCAATTCCTGGGTCTCGGCGCGCATGCCGGCGCAGCCCCGCATAAGGGGATCAACGCCCTGAACGCCGCTATGATCGCCCTTTCGGCCATTCACACCCAGCGTGAAACCTTTCGTGAAAGAGATACGATCCGGGTCCATCCGATTATCACCCAGGGAGGCGAAGCGGTTAATATTGTGCCCTCGGATGTGAGGATGGAAACCTATGTCCGCGGCAAGACCCTGGAAGCCATTAAAAAAGCCAACGACCAGGTGGACCGCTGCCTGCGGGCCGGCGCCCTGGCCGTTGGAGGACGGGTACGCATAGCGACCCTTCCCGGATATTCTCCAATGATCAATGATTTCGGGTTGAAGGAAGTTTACAAAGGAAACGCCTTGGCCCTGGTAGGGGAGGACGAAGTCGGGCAGACGGATGCCCATACCACCGGATCAACCGACATGGGGGATATCAGTCAGATCATGCCGGCCATCCATCCTTACGCAGGGGGAGCCGTTGGAATAAGTCACGGGAAAGATTTCATGATAAACGATTATGAACTCGGGGTCATCCTCCCGGCCAAGGCCATGGCCATGACGGTCATAGACCTTTTGGCCGACGGCGCCGTGACGGGAAAGGAAATACTGGCTAAAAGCAAACCAACCCTGACCAGAAAAGAATATTTCTCCCTAATGGACGGCCTTCTGAAGGAAGAGGAATATGATGGTTAGGGGATTAAAGGTTCAAGGTTCAAGGTTCAAGGTTCGAGGTTCGAGGTTATGAAAAACCCTATACCTTACACCTTACACCTTACACCTTAAACCCAGAGTTATCGGACAGGAGGAAATTGGATATGAAAAAGTTTCAGGGGATTTTTACGGTTGTGCCCACGTTCTACGATAAAACCGGCGGCATTGACCATCCCGCCCTGGAAAGATTGACCAGGCACCAGATCGACTCGGGAGTGCACGGTCTGGTCGTCCTGGGGAGTAACGGCGAATGCCCTTACCTCACCCCTAAACTCCAGAAATCGGCCATGGAAACGGTGATCCGGACCTGCGCCGGCGCACTGCCGGTTATCGTCGGTATTAACGAGCGAGGCACTGAAGCCGCCCTGGAGACGGCACACTATGCCAGGAATGCCGGAGCCGGCGGTCTGCTCCTGGCTTTGCCTGTCTTCTATCCTCTCGACCAGGAAGCGGTTTACAGACATTATGAAACGGTCTGCAACCAGGCGGACCTTCCGGTCCTCTATTACAATTTCCCCAGTCACAGCCATCTGGTCCTTTCGCCCGAGGAGATTGCCCGGATGGCACGGATCAAAAACATGATAGGCGCCAAGGAGACGATCTTCAAGACCAGTGAGATGAAAGCGCTGGTCGATGCCACCAATGAAGATTTCAGCGTTTTCACCGGTACATGTCTGAACCTGACCAAGACTATGGGGGTAGGCGTCTGTGGGGCCATTTGCCCATTGCCGAATGTGGCGCCTCAGACCGCCGTCCGGCTTTATGAGGCCCTCAAGGCCCGGGACGCGGAAAAGTCCGCCCCCCTGCAGGCTGAGATAAATAAACTGATGCCCCTTCTAGCCGGCTCTCCGACGCCCCATGCCCTGATGAAAGAGGCCTTGCGCCTGTTGGGCCATCCGGTCCGGGTTGAAGTGAAATCTCCCCTTCCCCAACTCACCCCGGAACAGGCGGTGCTGGTCAAAGATACCCTTGTCCAGGCCGGCCTGCTGGCAGGATGATCGCCATGACATTTTTCTAAACTCCCTGCGCTTATAATTCTTCATAGTTCGAAAATAGGATTTCGAGGTTACCATCGACCCGCCCTATTTTCATGTCCCGGCGTCCGAAGGGACGCCTCTTTTTTAGGTCGACAAAGTCGACCGTATCATGGTGTCACGCCACCAAAAGCGTGGCCTGACGGTTTAATACGAAAATAGGTTTCGAGGCGACTCGTTGATTCGGCCTATTTCATGATTGGTAGTGTCACGCCCCTGGCGGGGTATGAGGGTTTATGGAAAAAAAGAAAGGGTCAGAAATATTTTTCGGCTGGTGGACGGTTTTGGCCAGCGGACTTTTGTGTCTTTGGGGCTTCGGGTATTACTCTTACGGCATTTCCGCCTTATTTAA
Source organism: Deltaproteobacteria bacterium (assembly GCA_016208255.1). Classification (GTDB taxonomy): domain Bacteria; phylum Desulfobacterota; class RBG-13-43-22; order RBG-13-43-22; family RBG-13-43-22; genus RBG-13-43-22. The sequence continues at coordinate 2,971 of JACQYK010000201.1, forward strand.
ACCCATCGCCTCGGATTTAGGTTTTAACAGAGCCAATACCTCCATTGCCGCCGGTATCGGCCGCTTTGAAGGAGGATTTGAGGCCCTCTTTGCCGGCTGGATCACAGACCGGTTCGGTCCCAAGTGGATTGTTTTCTGCGGTATCCTGGTGGCCAGTATCAGTCTCTCTTGCATGTATTTCATCAATTCCTATTGGTCCTTTTTGGTAGTCTGGGGGGTATTGTTCGGAACCGGGATCAACGTCGCCCTGGCCATCCCTCTGGATACGGCCATCACCAATTGGTTCGTCAAAAAACGAGGGGTGGCTTTAAGCATTAAATGGATGTTTTCCGGAATTTCCGGGGTGATCATATTGCCGCTGATTGCCTGGCTGATCACGATGGTTGGATGGCGGTCCTCCTGTATCATCGGCGGTTTGGTGTTTGGGGTGGTCGGATTGCCGCTGGTCCTTTTCCTTCTGAAATCGCACCGCCCGGAATACTACGGACTCCTCCCCGACGGGGTCAAGGTTGAGGAAGAAACCGCTGATCAGAGCACCTTGATCAATCGGGGGATTGAATATGCCGCCGAGGTTCAGGAGATGGAGTTTACCCTCAAGCAGGCCATGAAAACCCCGGCCTTCTGGCTGTTGATCCTGGTCCAGGCCGTTTACGGCTTAGTGGCGCCCGCCATCAACGTTCATTGTATCCCTTTTTTAACCGATCAGGGAATCAGTCCGCTGACCGCCGCCTCTATGATGGCTTTGATGATCGGGGCCAGCATTCCGGCCAGATATGTAGGCGGATTTATCGCCGACCGGATAGAAATCGGACAGATGAGAAAATTCCTGGCCTTGGCCTATTGGATGCAGACCCTCGGCATGGGTCTTTATATGCTGCATCAGACGAAATTTATGATTTTTGTCTGGTTTATCCTTTACGGCTTCGGCATGGGCGTTGGAATAACTTTGAACACCTCCGTCAGGGCCCGTTATTTCGGCCGCAAGGCCTTCGGCACAATCCAGGGGACGGCCTCGCTGTTTCTGACCCCGGTCGGTGTGGCTGCTCCCATCTATGCCGGTTGGGTATTTGACACCACAGGCAGTTATATCAGCGCTTTTTGGTTGTTTACGGTTCTGCTGGCGGTTTCCTCAGCCATTTTGCCCTTTGTCCGCCCTCCGAAACCGCCGGAGGTGACAGGATGACCGACTCCGATTTTCTTTTTGACGAAGAGGGGGAGAAAGGTTACACTCAATAAACATTAAGGGTCTCATAAGATGATTTTGTAAAAAGTCGCCGGAATCCAATTTCCGTCATTCCGTCCGGTCGGCTTATCAGCTCCCAAAGGGAGCTTCTTCGAAAGCTCGGCGATTCGGCTTCCTGCCGATCGGCTATGCCGATCTCTTGGGGAGACTCCCATAGGGAGTCGGACGGGAAGCCTCGCGGTCCGAGCGGCCCGACCTTAAAAGGAGACTCCCGGAGGGAGTCGAATGAAAAAGGGAATCCAGGGTTTTCAATAGGTTAAGGATAATCTGGATTCCTGCTTCCGCGGGAATGACGACTTTTTGCGAGTCTATCTCATAATAGTCATGACCTGAAAAAAAGAGCTGACGCACTTTTCTCAAGGGGGAATCTATGAAACGCATCCCGGGGGTCGCTTTTTGGGCGACCTTTATCGCTCTAATCCTTTCCTGGACTTTATCCTTCGCCGCTGAGACCATCAATCTCAAACTGGGACACGCGGTGGCGCCGGAGCATCCCTATCATTTAGGGGCGGTTAAATTTGCCGACCTGGTGGCCCGGAAGTCCGCCAATAAAATTAAGATCGACGTCTATCCCTCCACCCAGCTTGGCAATGAACGGGATATGGTCGAAGGGCTTCAACTGGGCACCATCGACCTGGTCGTTACTTCCACCGGTCCTCTGGGCGGATTTGTTCCCAAAATGTTCGTGGTGGACCTCCCCTTCCTTTTTCGAGACCGGGAGCATGCCTATAAAGTCCTTGACGGTCCTATCGGCCGGGAGCTTCTGGATGCCTTCTCCGCCAAAGGGATCAAGGGCCTGGCCTTCTGGGAAAACGGCTTTCGGCAGATCACCAACAACGTTCGTCCTATTGAGAAACCCGAAGACCTGAAAGGGATCAAGATCCGAACCATGGAAAACAAAGTCCATCTCTCAGCCTTCAGGGCCTTTGGAGCCAGCCCCACACCCATGGCCTGGAGCGAGGTCTATACCGCGCTTCAACAAAAAACCATTGACGGGCAGGAAAATCCGGTAGCCATCATTTACCATCAAAAAATTCATGAGGTTCAGAAACATCTGGCCCTCACCGGCCATTTTTATTCCCCCACCCCGCTTTTGATGAGTTTAAAGGTGTTCAACTCCCTCCCCAAGAATTTGCAAAAAATCATGCTGGACACCGCCCTGGAATGTGCGGCCTATGAAAGAAATCTGCTCCGAGACTCCGAGGCCAGGCAACTGGCCGAGATCAAGGCTAAAGGTGTTTTGATGACCACCCCTAATAAAAAACCCTTCCAGGAGGCTGCCACTCCGGTCTATAAGGAATTTAGAGACCAGTTCGGCAAAGAAATGATTGATAAGATCATCAATACGCCTTAGCACGAAAGGCAAGCGTGATAAAAAATGGGTAAAGTTCTGCGCTTTGTCCCATTATTAACGAACTAATAATAACAGTATTTGTTGCGGTTAATCGATGAGCAACATCGTTCAGCTCCTTAATAAGTTCGATCAGGTTCTGGCCAAAGGGGAAGCGGCCGCCCTGATCCTGATCGTCTCGGTCATGACCCTGGTGGTCTTCCTTCAGGTCGTTTTTCGTTACGTCCTTGATCGGCCCCTTGACTGGTCGGAAGAAATGGCCCGGTATCTTTTTGTCTGGCTGTCGGTTCTGGGTGCCGCCCTGGGTGTTCAGAAAGGAGGCCATTTCGGTCTCGATTTTTTCCGGCGGATGATGCCCGGGCCGGGGAAACGGTTCATCAGGATTCTTGTCGATTTTCTGATGGCGGTCGTAGTCCTGGTCATCCTCTTTCAGGGGATCACCCTGGTTCAAATGACCAGCCAGCAGGAGTCTCCGGCCATGTCCATCTCCATGGCCTGGGCCTACGCCTCTCTTCCGGCCGGGGCCGGGCTCATGGCCGTTCACCTTCTGGTGGCCCTGATAAAAGATACCGTGAAGGAGGGATGAGGAGTTGGGTCTGATTCTCAGCCTGGCCTTCATCATTTTTATCGGGCTCAATGTTCCCATTGCCTTCAGCATGGGGATGGCTTCAATTCTTGGCCTCCTGGTCAAGGGAAGCATTCCCCTGGTCATCGTTCCTCAAAAGATCTTCACCGGCACGGATTCATTTCCTCTCCTGGCTGTTCCCTTCTTCATTCTGGCCGGTATGCTCATGGATACAGGCGGCATTTCTCTCCGGCTGGTCAGGCTGGCCTCAGCCTTGGTGGGACACTTACGAAACGGTCTGGGGATGGTCTGTGTCGTTTCCGAAATCTTTTTTTCCGGGATCTCCGGTTCCACGGCGGCCGACACGGCGGCGGTCGGCTCGATTCTCATTCCGGCCATGAATCAGGCCGGATATAAACCTCACCGGGCCACGGCCATCGTCTGTGCGGCCTGCGGCATGGGAATTCTGGTGCCGCCCTGTATCGCTATGGTCGTCTATGGCGGCATTGCCAATGCCTCCATCGGGGCGCTCTTTGCCGGGGGATTCCTTCCGGCCTCGGTTATGGCCCTGGCCCTGATGTTTCAACTCAACCTTCAGGCTCGCCGGGCCGGTCTGATGCCTCTCCCCTGGCCGGGAATCAAACCTCTCGGCCAGGCCTTTAAAGAAGCCATACCGGCCCTCTTCATGCC
>JACQYK010000202.1 GCA_016208255.1 Deltaproteobacteria bacterium
AAAAAGGTTTTTTCCCTAACGCCTCAAGTGAAACGCTCCTCAAATCCCGCCGCCAACGGGATGATCCTTCAGCTCTTATCCTCTCCTTCCGGATAGATCTTACACAGCAGCGTCCTGATACTGCTGGCCCCCATGGCCGGGTCCATGGTCTCATAAGCGTTGTCGGTCAGGATATTGATGTTCGACTCCTCCCAGCCGTGGCCCGGATCTTTTTTTTCCGGAAACCACCAGGCATGCTGGGCGGCAACGACCCGGGAGTCCATACCGGCAAAGAGTTTGGCCCGCTGCCTGACCTTACCCCGTAAAGACTCGATGACCACCCATTCCCCTTCCTGAATGCCTTCTTTGGCGGCCGTATCCGGATGGATTTCGACCAGCGGATCCGGGTGGAGTTCCCGGAGCCAGGGGACCTGACGATTTTCAGTATGAAAAAAACCCGGCTGCCTGGCGCCGGTGATCAGGATATAGGGGTATTCCTCATAGAGTTGCGGTGTGCTGACCGGGCTTTCCGGCGGTTCCCTGAATTGCGGCAAGGGATCATAGCCCATCTTCTCCAGGGTGGTGCTGGAGAGCTCGAACTTCCGGGTGGGGGTGGAGAATCCCGCTTCTTTATATTTCTCGTATTTGACCTCTCCCCGGATGCAGTCCATTTTTTTAAATTCCTGCCAGGTGAGGCCCATGGGTCTGAGGATGTAATCCAGACCTCCTTCGAAGGTCTCCCACCAGAACGGTCCCTGGCCGAGGCGATGAGCCAGATCATTGAGCATCTCGTGGTCCGAGCGGCACTCCCCGATCTGGACGACTTTGCGGCGCGGCAGGAGACGGCCGTGACGTTTCCAGAAATCACCGATGTAGTCCATCTCCAGCCAGGTGGAAGCCGGCAGGACAATGTCGGCCAATTCGGCGGTAGGGGTCAAAAAGAAATCGGAGACGGCCATGAAGTCCACCTTTTCCAGGGCCCGGTAGACCTCCCGGGCGTTGGCCCTGGTCATAAGCGGATTCGAGCTGATGAAGAAGAGCATTTTGACCGGATAGGGTTTTTCAGCGAGAATGGCATCCCAGACCGCCTTGGGCTGGATAATGGCAAATCGGCCGGCCAGACGAAAACGGTCCCCCCCCAGACGTTTTACCGCCTGCTCGGGAGACAGCATCCCATGGGCCCCGAATTTGCCCACATTGTGTATGGGCGGCGTCTTGAAGAGCACCTGACCGCCGGGCCGATCTATGTTGCCGGTGATCCCCATGAGACAGAGGAGGATCCGGTCGTTGTCGGCACAGGTATTCTGTTGCTCGATGGCCACGCCCCACTGAATAGCCGCGGGTTTGGTCTCGGCAAAGAGGCGGGCCGCCTGTTCGATTTTTTCGCGGGGAACCCAGGTGATCCGTTCCACTTTTTCCAGGGGATATTCATTCACCCGTCTAACGAACTCTTCCCAGCCATGGGTATAGTTCTCGACAAATTCCCGGTCATAAAGCCCCTCGTTGACGATGACCCGGGCCAGACCCAGGGCCAGGGCCGTGTCCGTCCCCGGACGGAGCTGGAGCCAGAGGTCGGCCCGGGCCGCGGCCCGGGTCAGCCGGGGATCAACGACAATCAATTTCGCTCCCGCATCCAGGGCCACGGAAAAAGTCTCGCCCTTGTAACAATCCGGATTGCTGATGACCACATTGTTCCCCCACATCATAAGACACTGGGGATGATTTTCATAATCGACGATCGGATTGGTGCCGCAGGTCAGGATGCTGGTGGCGATCCGTGGACCGTAGCAGAAGTGGCCGGCGGTCAGCACATTGGGAGACCCCAGCAGGTTGGCAATCCGGTAGATGACCGCTTCATTTTCCCGGCCGGTCCCGTATCCGAAAACAACCGATTCGGCGCCGAACTCTTTCTTGTAGGCCAGGATCCGATCGGCAATAGTCTCCAGAGCCTCATCCCAGGAGATGCGCTCCCATTTTCCGCTTCCCTTGGGGCCTTTCCGTTTCAGCGGATAGGTAAGCCGGTCCGGGTGATAGACGAGCTGGGTGGAGGCCAGTCCCTTGCTGCAAAGGGTCCCGTGGCTGACGGGACAATCCGGGTCGCCGGCTATCTTGGCAATTTTACCGTCCTTGACATAGGCCAAAACCCCGCATCCGCCGTGGCAGTTTCGGCAATGACTCCGGACCACCGAATCATAGCCATAAACCTCCATTTCCCGCTCCACGTTGGAATACTTGAACTCAACCATAAGAAAATCAGCCTTTCAAAAACTAAAGTCTAAATCTGAAAATTTTTTTTATACCCCTAGCTCCTCGGCCACATCGGCCAGGCCGAGCTTCTCCAGCATCCGGCGGGTCGGGATCCCCGTTTGCAGGTCCCACCCCATGATCTGATAATAGTCATCCTTCATCTTTTCCAGATCGGCTTCGGAAAAACCGATTTCCGGCATTACCTTCCCTTGGGGCCGGAGCCGGTCATAATATCCCTTGGAAACCCGGTCGTCCTTTCGGGTCAGGCCGCACTTGCAATTAAAAGCCCTTTCCAGATTGTGCATCCGCAACCCGGCTTCTTTCAGGGCCTCGGCCGGGAAAGGGGTGCCCAATCCCATGGTCATGAATTCGGCCATCACCGTGCCATCCACCGGCAGTCCGATAAAGGAGGTCATCCAGGTACATACCCCGGTAATATCCGCCTGATCGGTTCGCTCTTCATCCTGACGGACCAGGACGGCCTTGCCCTCCGTAACCCTGGGATCGACGGCGGCCTTGAGGCCGATCTCTCTCTCCGCCCGGGCCTGGTACCGTTTAATCGCCTTTTCAAAGGATCGTTCATCTTTAGCCTGCACATATCTCCGGGTGGAAACGCTGTCCAGGAAGGGTTGAACCTGGGCATCCTCTCCGATGGCCGAGACGGCGCTGGCCAGGGCCCTGGACTTGATCGGGGCCACATGCATGTCGGCCGGAGAGCCCTTGGCCATCAACAGATACTCCTCGGCCCCCTTGCCGATCTTCCCGGCGGCGGCCGGGAGACCGTTGGCCAGTAAATCCCCGATCCCCTCCCGGAAACTGATCTTTCTGGCCATGGGTAAAATAGCCTCCGGACTGCCCCAATCCATCACCTGGCCGTCAGTTTCCCGGGAAGAGATGATCCCCTTTTCATTCAATTCCATAAGCCAGGCGATGATATTGGACAAGGACCGGGCATCCAGCCCGTAGCGCTGGCACTGGACAAAGACCTTCCAGAATAGCATCAGGTCGGGATTTCGCAGGTCCCAGGTCAGGTCTCCGTAAGGGCTGCACTTGGCGGTCCCCGCCCCTGCTCCAATAATATTATAGGAATCAAAACAGGCCACCGGACAGGCGAAACATCCCACCCGGTTGTGCAGGTATTTTTTCAAAAAATCGCCCTCACAGATCGATTCACATTTCTCCGCCGGGTTTCCCAAAATCTCATAGAGGGAGCGCATTTCCCGGTCGTGAATCCGGGTCAGTCCGGCCTCGTGGAGGTCATAATAAAATCTGGCTTCCCGGATGGAGGCCAAGAGCGTCCGGCACCCGTCCAGAAACTCCCCGGGCCGGGCCACCTGGATCCCCTTTCTACCCCGCACGGCAATGGCCTTGAGGTTCTTTGAACCCATCACCGCACCCAGACCGGTTCGGGCGGCCGCGTTTCCCGAACCGGAATTGATGGAGGCATAGACCACCAGCCTCTCTCCGGCCGGCCCGATAGACACCACCTTGGCCGCCGGGTCCTGCAATTCCTGCCTGACCATTTCCGGCGTTTCATAGGTATCCCGGCCCCAGATCGCCGAGGCGTCACGGATCTCCACCCGATCCTCCCGGATGGACAGATATACGGGCATCGAAGCCTTTCCCTCAATCACCAGATGGTCATAGCCGGCGAATTTCAATTCTGAACCCAGGTATCCTCCCATACCCGAATCGCCCAGGGCTCCGGTCACCGGGGATTTGGCCATGACATCCACCCGGCAGGCCCCGGGAAAGGGTGTGCCGACCAGGGGACCGGCCCCGAAAATAAGCAGATTTTCCGGATCCAAAGGTTTGGTCGCTTGTCCGACGCCGTCAAAAAGGATTTTAAGATTGACGGCTTTTCCGCCGACAAATCGCTCGGCATAGGCATCAACTGGATCGCAACGGGAATTCCCGCCCGACAAATCAACTCTGAGGATTTTCCCTCCCCGCAGATTTCCCATTATCGTCCTCCTTTTCCGGGAACACAGCCCATCAGCCCTTCAGCCTCTAAAATACCGGCCAGCCTTTCAACCCTTTTCGGATTTCCGGTTTGGTCATTGTCCTCCAGGGTCAAACAATTCGAATGGCATAAAGAAATACATTGCGGGATTCCCCGGCAAAGGTCGCAGGAGATGAGCCCATCCGTTTGTTGGTCCAGAGAAATACACCCGGCCGGACAGGCATCGGTACACAGCCCGCAGGCGGTGCATTTCTCCTGGTCGAACAGGATAGGATCGCCTTCCTTTGCACGCCGGATGGCCTCTGTGGGACAGGCTTCAAGGCAGGAGGCCTGTTCGCACTGCTGACAAACCAGGGGCAGGGCCAGGACCAGGCCGCCTTTTTCCCGGCGGATAACGCGGATGGCCGATCTTTCGGGATTGCACTCCCCAAAATGATAAAGTGAACAGACTACTTCGCAGGTTCGACAACCCGTGCATACGGAATGATTGACAGCAATAAATGGTGACATAATCGACCCCCTTTATATCCCGGGTAGAGAAAAAAATAAGTTGCCTAACTCCCTTGACCCCCTTTTTCAAAAAGGGGACCGCCCTGTTGTTTCGGTCAAGGAATCAATAACACCCGGCCGACCGCCTGGCGGCTCTCGATATAGGCATGGGCCTCAGCCGCCTGGGATAAGGGGAATTTACGGGCGATGGGCACCCTGATCTGACCGGCGGCGATATCCTCCAATAACTGATTGATGATTTTCTGCACCCGATCCGTGGCGATCTCGGCCCCCAGAAAAACTCCGGTCAGTGTTTTGTCGCCCATGGCCAGGCCGCCGACGTCGACCCTCCTAAAACCTCGTCCCGCCTGGCCGAAGGTAATGACCCGACCCCGGTGCCGGGCGGCTTCAATGCTTTTCTGAAGCACCTCTCCGCCGACTCCATCAACCACCAGATCCACCCCCTGATTATTGGTCATTCGCCTGACCTCGGTCACCAGGTCTTTTTCCGCGTAATTGATCCCTTCATCCAGGCCATATTCTTTCAATCGCTCCAGGCGCTCGTTGCTGGAAGCGGTGGCCAGCACCCTGGCCCCGGCCCGCTTGGCCAACTGAATGGCCGCGAGCCCCACGCCGCCGGCCCCGGCCTGAATGAGTACGGTCTCCCCGGTCTGCAAATGGCCGAATTCGAACAGACATTCATGGGCCGTGCCAAAGGTCACCGGCACACAGGCCGCTTCTTCAAAGGACACCTTATCCGGAATAAGCCAGGAGGTAATGGCGCCCACGGCCCGTTTTTCGGCATGGGAGCCGAAGGGACTCAAGGTGGTTACCCTCTGTCCGACCTGGCGATTGCGGACTTTTGGTCCCACCTGGCTGATCACGCCGGCGGCATCATATCCGACAATGTGGGGGACAGCGGGCATGGGGCCTCCGGCCCGATTGAGAACATCCCCCCCTTCGATCGAGATCGCCTTAATTTCAATGACGATATCCCAGGGACCGCCGGCTGGGTCGGGAACGTCTTCGTATTTAAAAACATCCGGCTTACCTGTTTCATAATAGACGGCTGCTTTCATTGGCTGCTCCTTGCATTGGTTTAGAATGAAAAAATGTTAGCACTCCGTTTGGTTAAAGTCAATTTGTCTGTCTTTTCCCTTGACTCTTGCTTCCCGGCTATTTACTATTTTTTTTAATGTTACAAAAGGAGAATACCCATGAAACGATTCGAAGATAAGGTGGCCCTGGTTACCGGAGGCAATTCCGGCATCGGGAGGGCCACCGCCCTGGCCTTTGCCAGGGAGGGCGCCAGAGTCGTTATTGCCGCCCGCCGGGGAGATCTCGGTCAGGCCGTAGTGCGGGAGATTAAAGAAAATTCCGGTGATGCTATTTTCATTAAAACCGATATCACCAGTCCACTGGACGTGGAAAACCTTTTTAAAGGGGTCATCGATCATTATGGACAACTCGATTACGCCTTCAACAACGCCGGGGTAGGCGGTCCCATGAATCGTCTGGCCAAACAGACGATGGAAACCTGGGATCTGGTTATCAACACCAACCTCAGAGGGGTTTGGCTTTGCCTGAAACAGGAAATACAGCAAATGCTGAAACAGGGAGGAGGGGCCATTGTCAACACGGCCTCTACCGCGGGTATCAGCGGTTCACCGGGAAGCGCCATTTACAGCGCCAGCAAACACGGCCTTCTGGGCCTGACCAAATCCGCTGCCGCCGATTACGCCACCAAAAACATCCGGATCAACGCCGTCTGCCCGGGACCGATCATGACCCCCATGCTGGAAGAAGGATTTATTGAAAGACCGGCCATGAGAGAGGCTTACCTGGCCACGGTGCCCATGGGCCGGTTCGGAGAACCCGAAGAAATCACCGGGGCCGTTTTATGGCTCTGTTCCGATGAGGCTTCCTTTATGACCGGTTATTCCATAACCATCGGCGGGGGTCAAACCATAACCCCCTAACCCGGGGGAAGGAGCCATTGTTGATTTTCTGAAGGGGGAGGAAATTGCCGGCTTTTAGGTATAAGGGCCGGCAGGCACTTCGATCTCAAAAGGATAGGTATAAACATCAGCACTCCATCGACCTTGATAGAGGGTTTTTTTGGTGAGGTCTTCCTGATGATCCAACTCGAATTTGTTAATTCCCTCCCGCACATCGGCCATTCCTTTAAGGCCAAGAACAAGATCCAACCCATCGCACTCCCCGCTCGGCTTTGCCGAGCCCCCGAAGAGGCTTCCGTTCGGAAGCCGATCCTCAAGGGCGGTGACCCGTACTTTCCAGCTGATGATTTCGCCAACAGTATAAGGTTTTGAAGGATTTTCCGGAATGATTTCCAGTTCAATCTTTTCCATCAGAACGCCTCCGATACCGGTGACAGGCAAAAAAGTTGAAAGCCCGGATTTCTGTTCCCCAAGGATCAAGCGAAAAACAGATAGGCGATGAAGACGGCGGCCACCGCTCCGGCCAGATCGGCGATGAGTCCGCAGGTCAGGGCATAACGGGTGTTGCGGATGTTGACCGATCCGAAATAAACCGCCAGGATGTAAAAAGTGGTGTCCGCCGCCCCCTGGAAGACGCAGGAGAGCCGTCCGATAAAGGAATCGGCCCCGTACTGTTTCATAGTTTCTACCATCAGGCCCCGGGCCCCCGATCCGCTCAAGGGTTTCATAAAGGCCGTGGGAAGGGCCTTGACAAATTCAGAGTCTAATCCCATAGCCTCCACCAGGTTCTCGATCCCTCCTATGATAATATCCATGGCCCCGGAAACCCGGAAGACCCCCACCGCCACCAGGATAGCCACCAGGTAAGGGATGATTTTAACGGCGATAGAGAAACCGTCCTTGGCCCCTTCGATGAAGGCCTCATAGACGTTTACCTTTTTCAAGAAGGCCAGCACAATGAAAGAAGTGATGACCCCGAATAAGATGATATTGGCCGAAAGGGAGGAAAGGATGTTGATCCGGGCCTGGGGGATGGTGGTGAAATACCAGATGATGCCGGACACCATCAGGGTGAAGGTCCCCAGGTAGGCCAGAACGACTCTGTTGAGCAGGTTGATCCGCTGGATCAGGGCTACGGAAATCAGACCGGCCAGGGTGGAACAGAAAGTGGCCAGCAGGATGGGGATAAAAATATCGGAAGGATCGGCGGCCCCGAGCTGGGCCCGGAAAACCATGATACTGACCGGGATGATGGTCAACCCCGAGGCGTTGAGCACCAGAAACATGATCATGGCATTGGAGGCCGTGTCCTTTTCCGGGTTGATCTCCTGAAGCTGGGTCATGGCCTTCAGCCCCAGCGGGGTAGCCGCGTTATCCAGCCCCAGCATGTTGGCGGCGATGTTCATCATGATGGACCCGGCGGCCGGATGCCCCTTGGGGATTTCCGGAAAAAGACGACGGAAAAGGGGATCCACCAGTCGGGACATGAGGTTCACAATTCCGCCTTGTTCCCCCACCCGCATCAGTCCCATCCAGAGGGTCATGACCCCGGTCAAACCCAGGGAGACCTCAAAACCGGTTTTGGCCATATCGAAGGTGCTGTTCATCATGGCCGGAAAGACCCCGGTATCCCCGAACACGACCAGCCGGATCAGACCCAGGATAAAGGCGACGACAAAAAAAGCGATCCAGATATAATTCAAGACCATACTAAATCCTCATGACTCGCTGTAGTTACAAGAAAGAATAAAAATTTTTTCTTGACTCCCTTCTTGTCTCCAATTTACACTGCCCCCCAAAAAAGCAAAAAAGGTGACCCTCAACCCTTACCGAGGAGAAAACCATGATCCGGTCAGATGAAACACCTAAACTTCAGACCCAGGAAAAAATCAAAGCTTTATTTCGGGGCCGTTTTAAAGCCGTTCTGTGGATCATCATCGCCCTCTTCATTTTTTTCTTTATCAATCCCTTTGTCATGATCGGGGCCGGTGAACGAGGGGTGGTCCTTAACTTCGGGGCCGTTCAACGGCGCGTTTTAAACGAAGGCATCCACTTTCGGATTCCTATTATGCAGCGTATTATCCGGGTAGACGTGAGGGTTCAAAAATCCCAGACCGATGCCGCCGCCGCTTCCAAGGACCTTCAGCAAACCCATTCCACCATCGCCCTTAATTATCATATTCTCCCGGAAAAAGCCAACTGGGTCTATCAGCAAATCGGAGGGGCCTATAAAGAACGGATCATCGACCCGGCCGTTCAGGAGGTGGTCAAGGCCGTCACGGCCAAATACACGGCCATCACCCTGATCACCCAGCGGGAAACGGTCCGGCATGAAATCCGGGAAATGCTCAAGCAGCGCCTTGTAGCCTACAATATTATTGTGGACGATTTTTCCATCATCAACTTTGAGTTCTCCAAACAATTCACCCAGGCCATCGAAGCCAAACAGACCGCCGAACAGTTGGCCATGAAGGCCCAGAGGGATCTGGAAAGGATCAAGATCGAGGCCGAGCAAAAAATCACCCAGGCCAGGGCCGAAGCGGAAGCCCTGCGTCTGCAGAAGGAAAATGTTACCCCCCAACTGGTTAGACTTCGGCAAATAGAGGCCTCCCTGCGGGCCATCGAAAAATGGGACGGCCATATGCCCAAAGTGACCTCCGGGACCGTGCCCTTTATCGATGTCAAAAATTTCGAAGATAAACCGTGATCAAAGTAGCAAAGATTAATGTTTATGGACTCGTAAGAAGTCCATCAACAGGCCGAGGACGATTAAGTCCCGGTCTGGGGTGAAGGTGGAACCACTTGAATTCACTTCAAGTGGCGGGAGACGGGAAGCCCTTTCCCGCCTCATGAAAAGTCGTTTTTTGACTTTTTACGAGGTTATCAATGTTGCGGGTTGCGGGTTAATAATTTGATATAGGGCTAAGGCAGCTAAAATCCCATGTCCATTTGGGCAACTGCGGAGCCTGAAAATGGATTTTCGCCTAACGCTTTACGCCTAACGGTATTTTTCGAATTAAAGTAATCGCTCTAAAAGACAGATAATATATCACATGGCTTTAAAAACCCGAAGGAGACTAAATCATGGGCACCGATAATATTGTCTTTTTGGAAGTGATTGAATGGTTTGATGAAACCGGACGCGAACTGGTCCATCGCATCCCGGAAAAAGGGTCTGGAGAAATCAAATACGGGGCCCAGTTAGTGGTCCGGGAAAGCCAGGCCGGGGTTTTTTTCTACAACGGCCGGGCTTATGACGCCTTCGGTCCGGGAAGACACACCCTGGAGACCTGGAATATCCCCATCCTGACCAAGATCCTGAGCCTGCCCTGGGGGTTCACCAGCCCCCTGCGGGCCGAGGTCTACCTGGTCAGTACGAAAAACTTCATCGACCTGAAATGGGGGACCAGGGATCCGGTGGCCTTTAAGGATTCGGAGCTGGGATTGGTCCGTCTCAGGGCCCATGGGGTCTTTAACCTGAAGGTTGTCCAGCCGGTCCTTTTCGTCAACAGCCTGGTGGGCACCCAGGGAATTTACACCACCGAGGAAATCGAAGAATATCTGAACCGGGTTATCGTTTCCCGTCTGAACGATCATCTGGGCCAGAATCTGGATTCGTTGCTCAAACTCCCCAGCCGCTATGAAGAACTTTCCCAAGGACTGCAAAAACGCCTGGAAGAAGATTTTTCCCATTTCGGACTGGCCCTGACCAGCCTCTATATCGTTTCCATCACCCCTCCCGAAGAAGTGCAAAAGGCCATCGACGACCAAAGTCGTCTGGCGGTCTTAAAGGACCTGAACGGGCTGGTCAAAATGAAAGCGGCTATGGCTATGGAAAAGGCCGCCGGGTCAACGGGAGAGGCCGGGGCCGGTATGGGCCTGGGGCTGGGGTTCATGATGCCGGCCCTTTTTGCCGAACAGCTCCGAAAGGCGGAAAAGGAGGGATCAGGCCCGTTGGATCTCTCCTGCCCGGAATGCAAACACCCCATCACCGGGGATAGCCGTTTCTGCCCCTCCTGCGGGCATCAGATCGTGGTCTTCGACCAGTGCCCGGATTGTGGGAAGAACCTGCCTCCCCAGGCCAAGTTTTGTCCCCGCTGCGGCCGGGCGACTGAGGAGAAAAAACCGTCATCCCCTTGCCCCCATTGCGGGACCGAAAACCTTCCTGATTCGGTTTATTGTAACCAGTGCGGTGAAAAATTATCCAATCCTACTTAAATTTTTTTAATGATCCAAGCGGATCTATAGTAAATGCCAATATTAAGTTTATATCCCCCTCACCCTAA
>JACQYK010000226.1 GCA_016208255.1 Deltaproteobacteria bacterium
CTTGGCCATCTCTGGAAGGTTGGCCACACCCACTTTGCGTAACGAGGCCGATTCGGGTTCGCTTGCGCTAAGGCTCACACGTTCGCGGTCCGGGGCTCTCCACCCCTTCGCAACCAGGTTTACCCCCAGTTGCCGGTCCGCTTCCTACGTTCAGTTACCCTCACGCAGGGGTCCGCCGCTACATGGTGAACGGGCAATTTCCATGACTGACTCCTTTCAGTCAGCAAGATGTACCAGGCTTATCCTGGCGCTCCAGAGACGCAGGGGGCGCAAAGAAGATAATTTCTGTTTGCCTCTTTAGCGCAAAACAGCAGGCTTGGGATATTCCCCCAATTGGAAAAGGAGTTGGCCCAGGTTGAACCAAGCTGCCGGGTGGGTAGGTTCTTTCATTAAAAGGGCGGTGTAGGCTTCCATAGCCTCGTCAAACATGTCGTAATGTTGATAGAGTAAAGCCAATCCGAAACGAGGGGCAACCGCCTGGGGATTGGCTTCTATAGCCTTTTGGTAAACTCGTACGGCCTGATGATAATCCCCCTCCTTTTCCAGGATCTGAGCCGTCCGGATCATGGCTTCGATGTTTCCCGGATCTGTTTCCAGGACCAGCCGGTACATCTGCTTGGCACTGCCGAGTCTCCCCATCCGTTCATAAACTTGTCCGAGAGCGTAGTTGATTTCCGAGTTGCCCGGCCTCAGTTTGGCTGCCTCCTGAAAGCAGCGCAAGGCTTCCTCATGATTTCCTTGTTTCAGAGAAGCCGATCCCGATTTAAAAAGAGTTGTATAATCCCCCTCCCCCCTGAGGTGACTTTTCCGGCGGTTAGTCCTTTTCAGTGGCAATAGATTCATAGTATGGTCATCTCGCTTTCGGACGGGGTCAACCTTTTAAAAATGATGGAACGTAATTCACTCCAGGTGGAAACAGGGTCATCTGGCGGGGAGGAGGTCAATTGGGAAAATTTTTTAATAGCATTGACGGCTGCCTGCCCGGCCATTCTAAACCGGACCTCCATATTGGAGGAAAGGGCCTGCTCGACAAACTGGGAAGGGAGATGGAGCCGGACCTTGAATTTTCCAACTTGAATTTCCTCAAAAATGCCTTCGGATGCCGGTGGGTTGTTTTCAGTGACTTCTGACAAATTGGTCTGGAAAGACGAATCGTCAGACATTCCCGTTGATCGGAAGTCCTCGGGAATTAATCCAACGGCCTCCACCTCCGTATCAGATTTAAATCTCGTATCCAATCCTGAAGGGAAGCGCTCTTCAACCTTTTCCAGCCTAATCGGCAGAGAGGTTCTTTCCCCATTTTTGGTTTGAGGAAAGGGTAGGGTTAAGACCTGAAAGGAATCCAAGAGTCCTTCTCCTTTGGGTTTCAATCCATCAAGCGCCTCGGGGGTTGTTTCGGTTGAAATATCTGGATTGATGACCGGTTCCCGGTTCAAGGCTTCGGATCGCTCAGGTCCGGAAATGAACGGTGTTTCGGTGAGGACCTCTTCCGACCGGGTTTCTTTCCAAGCGGAGGCCTTCTCTCCCTGCCCCTCTATTCCCGGATCCGCCTGCCCTTGATCGAAAAAAGGCTTATAAGGTTCGGTGCAAATTGGCTCTTGCTTTTTCTTTTTAGACTTGCCTCGGGAGGAAACCGAACCGGATATCCTTTCAAACTGCCGGCCTACCTGGTAAACTATCTGACCGTCGATTTGTTCCAGATCATAGGTCTCACCAGCTTTAAGGCTGAGTTTAGCGATCTTGTTGATCAGACGAGGAACCCCCTGATCGGAATATTCCCAAAAAATGGGATAAGTATCACCGGTGAAAATCGATTTGGTTGCTCCAGCCAGCCTCAGGCGGGTTTCCACATAGGCCTGGAGCTGATCCAGGGGGGCAACCTTATCGATCCGGCTGTAGGTCCCGATCCGCTGAAAGAGATTGGCCCTTTTGGGGTCCTCTAAACGTCGGGCTAACTCGATCTGCCCGGCCAGAACCAGGGTAAAAAGATTCCGTCGATCGTCCTGCATATTAGTCAGCAGCCTTAGGCTTTCCAGGTTGGCCGGAGCAATGGCGTTGGCCTCATCAATGAAAACGACGATCTTTTTCCCCTGATCAGAGGCTTGAAAAAGGAGTTTATTGAACTTTTCCAGCAGGGCCACCTTTTTCTTTTCATTAGAGGGAGTCTCCGTCAATTGACCGATGATTTCATTCAAAAGCTGATTAAAGGAAATGCTCGGGTTAGTGACCAAAGCCATCTGATATTTTTCAGGCGGGAGACTGTCGATAATAATACGCAGGGATAAGGTCTTTCCCAAACCTACATCCCCGATAATGACCGACAAGCATTCGTTTCCCTCCTCAATGGCAAATAAGGTTTCAGCGATGGCGTTTTCCATGGAAGTATGGCACTCGGCATACATGGAGGGATCGGGGACGTTGTCAAAAGGCGGTTTTTGAAGATGCCAATATTCGAGATACATAAGACTTCTCCCTTTTCTGACAAACTTTGGCAAAGTTATTAAGAATTTTTGCGATAATATTCATGTAACTTCTTTGGCTGTATTAATGGATTTTTCATAATATCAGTTTCTGATTCAAGGTCTCAAGAATGTCTTTTAAGCTAAACCGTCGGAGGCGACCGATTTTATAACTTTTGATCCTGTTTTCATGAACCATGCGGTTTAATAAGGTTCGGCTGATCTGCATCATCTGGCAAACTTGGTTCGGTTTGAACATTTCAAAGTCACGATCCAGGTCAAGGTGGAAATTAAAAACAACGGACCCATTTTCTTCCTGATGCATGGTTAAATTCAAATTTTTTGGAGTTTCTTTTTCCAGAAAGGGCAGGATCCCGCTCGATCGTAAAGCCCGGCCTTGCCAGGGGGTTAAACCGAAGGAAAGGACCGGTTCTTGGTTGGGATGGATTTTCTGCAAAGAATTAACATTGGTTTCCCGAAAACCCATTGCTTCCTCTTCGATGGGCAGGAGACTGGGGAAAGGATCTTGAAAGGTTTGCTTTCTCCGTTTAACAATACAAAACTTTTCCATATTCCTCCAAAGGGGTGCCTATTCGCCGGTCGTTAGCCAGTGAAAAGCAGAAATAGAGGGGGACCGGTCTTTTCTCAGAGCCGACCGAATGATCGTATTATTATTAGAATAGTTCCCCTCCGAAAATGATACTTTAGGATGAGAACTTTCAGCGATCAGCGGTCAGGTTTCAGGAAAACCTTTGGGAAAAGAGCTATGGCTGACTGCTAAAGGCTGATAGCTGTCCGCTCCATCCGGATATTCGATGTTCCGGATGGAATCTAGATTAGAAATTTGCAAGATAAATACCAGCTTAATCCGATCAACCTATTTTTTTATTCCATAATTCCAACTTCTTATAATTAGAATTTTTTCACCATTCCTGTTTCGTCCTGGACAAGACAAAAAAAAGTCCAAAGACTGCAAAAAATTGTCGGCCGTTGTCATGTCCGATCCTGAGTAAAGAATTTTAAAACTTTGGCAAAGGGGTCTTGTTTGGGCTGGTCGACGCGGCTCCCGAATGGAGCCTTTCTTGAGGTCGGCATACGGCATTCGAATGAATGCCTTCTTTTAGTTCAACCTATCGGCTTCCAAATGGATGCCTCTTCAAAAGCTCGACGAAGTCGAGCGGCTCGAGCGGCTCGAGCGGCTCGAGCGGCTCGAGTGGATTGAGTGGATTGAACGACCGATCAAACGGAAGCCGGAACTGTTTGAAGAGAAATACATGGCCCTATCCCGCCACGGGGGCGGGACAGGGACTGGATTATAGTTGGTTTCGCTGAAATATTATTTTTTGGCCCGGCAAGGGAAGACAAGGGGTTAAAATGAGGGGTGAACGGTCAGAAAAGTCAGTACTTCCATACCATTAATTTCCGCTTTGGTTTTTTCCCCGTTGATGACTCGAATCATCAAGTCCATCATTTCATCCTGCAATTGACTCAGGGTCCGGCCTTCCACCAGGTTTCCGGCATTAACATCCATATCCTCCGGCATGGCCTGGTAGATGCGGCTATTACTGGCCACCTTGATCACCGGTAGGGCTGGAAATCCGACCGGGGTTCCCCGACCGGTGGAAAAAAACATCAGTTGGGCCCCGCTAACCGCTAATCCGGTCATGGAATCACCGTCATATCCTGGTCCATCCTGCAGGATGAGCCCGTGTTCGGTTGGAACCTCGCCGTAGTCAACCACCTGATTAATGGTGGTAGTCCCCCCTTTGACAATACAGCCCATGGATTTTTCGGCAATAGTGCTCATGCCCCCGTCCATATTACCCGGAGAAATAACCAGGCCGGCCAGGTCTCCCATCACTTCTTGGGTTATTCGTTCAGCCCGGTTGACCATTTCTTCGATCTTTTTGGCTACCTCTAAATCCTTAGCTCGTCTGGCCAGGACATGGGCGGTGCCGATCATCTCCGTATTTTCACCAAAAATTACCGTGGCCCCCTTCTCCACCAAACGGTCCGAGACCGCGCCCAGGGCCACATTGGCCGTCACACCGGACATGGCGTCGGAACCGCCGCATTCCATAGCCACCAGCAGTTGATCCCAGGGAAGCGGAACCCTCGGTTGGCCTTTGATTTCTGACAGCATCCGGCGGGCGGCAGCGGCCCCTTTTTCGGCAGTGGCCAAAGAACCTCCGTCTTCCTGGACATTAAAAACCTCAATGGGTTTCCCGGAATCAACGATTCGGGGAAGCAGACTTTTAGTACTGGAAACCTCGCAGCCCAATCCGATTAGAACGACTCCGCCCACATTGGGATGAAGGACCAGACCGGAAAGGACCCGGAACAAGATCTCCAGATCTCTCAGCCCTCCCCGGCCGCACCCATGGGCATGGGTGGCGCAAACCGCCTCCGGTACTTGGCAAGCAATGCGGTTGACCACCCCGTTGACACAGGAAACGGTGGGCAACACCAGGACATGGTTACGGATACCGCATTTGCCGTCTTTTCTTTTGTATCCCGTCAGTTCTCTCATTTCTTCCACCTCTTGCTTTCCAGATTATGGGTGTGGACCCATTCTCCTTTTTTGATATTGCGGATACTCACGGCCACGGTTTCTCCATATTTGATGATCTCCTCAGCAGCGGAAATATCACGGAGGGCGATTTTGTGACTGACCGGTATGCTTTCTAAAGCCGGGAATCCTTCCATCCTTTGGGCCAAGACCTGTTCTCCGGCCCCAATCGTCCTCAAGGTCACGCCCACATTGTCCCGGGGATGAATAATCAGGATATTTTCTCTCATTCTTCCTCCTTTTCGGAAATTATTTTTATACTTGGCGATAGTATCATAAACTCTTTAACTATTTCAAAACATAATATGTGGACGGCCTTGCCTTCCACCAAAAAACAGGATATATTCGATCCAACCCCATTTTCCGTCCTTGGGGAAAAAATCATGAAGGAAATAGACGATGATGAAACCGTAAAAAGTCGCCGGATGCTCGAATTTGTCATTCCCGCGGAAGCGGGAATCCAGAAAACTCAAACACTTCTGGACCCCCGCTTTCGCGGGGGTGACGGAGACTTGTTACGAACTTGTCAGACGATGATGATATTGAAAAAAAATCCGTCTTGGGCAAATCCTGTGGCCCTTATTTAATTTGTTTTAAGCCGTTAAAATAGAAATGGAATATCCCGACCCTTATAAAGAAGTAAATAACCTTTATCAATCCGAACCTATACAAAACCTGCGGAAAAGGTTTGTCGAGATAATCACCCGTCACCAGGTTCCCTTTGCTGAAAATATTTTAAAAACCAACGATTGGGTCAATTATTGTTATTATTGCACCCTGGTTCGTTCTTTTGTGTCAAACCCCTCGGCGACCATCATCGATTGGGGCGGTCTCTACGGTCATATCACCCTGATGCTTCAAACCATGGGTTATACCAAGGTTATTAATTATCTCCTTCATCCCACCCCTCATTATCCGCTTTTTGAAGAAAAGTTGGAGATCCCCACTTTTTGGGGGCGGGCCCCCAACACACTTAACCTGGATAGCGGGTCCGTTGATGTGTTCATTTCTTCCGGAGTTTTGGAACATGTCCGGGAGGATGGTGTGGGGCGGGAAGAAACGATCCTTCAGGAAGTACATCGGGTTTTGAAAGAAGGGGGCCTTTTTTTTGTCTGGAACCTGCCCGCTAAGTTAGGCACCTCCGAATTGTTGGCCATGGCCACCGGAAGGTGGCATCATCGTTATCGATATTGGCGAAAGGATATCAGACGACTTCTCCGAGAAACAAATTTCGACCTTCTCTATTTGGACAAACATAAATTCTTCCCTGGTTCAATGGTAACCTTTTTTGAAAAAAGGATGGACCCCATCCGTTTGTTGAAAATGGACAATTATCTTTCCCGCATGGTCCCATTGAATTTATTCGCCCGGGATTTTGCCCTGGTGGCCAAGAAACCCGAAAATACTAATAAAATGAAAAGGAACCCAAAATGATCTCCAAAGATAATCTGATGGTTTTCCGTCCCGGTCGGATCGGCCGGCTCGAGCTCAAGAACCGCCTGGTGCGGTCAGCGACTTATGAAAACGCCGCCACGGAACACGGAGAAGTAACCGAGACCCTGGTGGAACTTTCCGGTTATCTTGGTGGGCGGGTTGAGAAGTTTGGACAGAATTGAGGAAGTTTTTCAATCCGGGGCTGCCGATTTTATCTCCCTTTCCAGACCCCTGATCCGCCAACCGGACTTGCCTAATCAATGGCTTTCCGGAGAAAAGCAGGGAAAGGCCGATTGTATCTCCTGCAACGCCTGTATCGGTGGCGGGAATACGGCCTTAAAGTGCAGGCAACTGAATCCTTAAAAGAGGAAGGCAGGACTATAACCCAAGGTAAGTCCGGCGGATGTGGTCATCTTGCAGCAGTTCCTGAGCCGGGCCATGTCTGACGATTTCCCCGTTTTCCAGGACATAAGCCCTTTGGGCCATGCGCAGGGCGTAATGGATGTTCTGTTCGACCAAAAGGATGGTGGTGCCTTGCTGATTGATTTGAGAAATGATACTGAAGATGCTGCGAACCAAAAGGGGAGATAGCCCCAAGGAGGGTTCATCGAGCATCAGGATCCGGGGTCTGGACATCAACCCCCGCCCGATGGCCAGCATCTGCTGCTCCCCCCCGGACAAGGTACCGGCGCTCTGGTTTTTCCTTTCCTCCACCCTGGGAAAAAGCCCAAAAATAGTTCTCAGGTTGTCCTTTTTATCTCGGCGGGCCTGGGGATTCAAAGCCCCCAGTTCCAGATTCTCCATAACTGACATGGAGGGAAAAAGTTGTCGGCCTTCGGGGATCTGGATGATACCCTTCTCGACAATGGCTGAAGTCGAGATATTACTGATGGGCCGGTCGAACCAGGAGATCAACCCCTTCCGGGTTCTCAGCATTCCGGAAATGGTCTTGATAATCGTTGACTTTCCAGCCCCGTTGGAACCGATAATAGTGACGATCTCCCCTTCCTCCACTTTCAGGGAAATCCCCCGCAGAGCCTGAAGGTCCCCATAAAAAACATCCAGGTCTTCTATCCTAAGCAACTTTAAAATCCTCTCCCAGATAAGCCTCAATAACTTGAGGATCCTGGGTCACCTCTTCCGGCAACCCTTCGGTGATCTTTTCCCCGAAATTGAGGACCGCAATGCGTTGGGACAGGGCCATAACCCCGCGCATGACATGTTCAATCAGCAGGATGGTCACGCCTTTCCGGTTGATCTCCCGAATCAGCTTGATCAAAGTATCGGTTTCCGTGGGATTGATGCCGGCCATGACCTCATCGAGCATCAAAAGGGTGGGATCAGTGGCCAGGGTCCGGGCCAGTTCCAGGCGTTTACGATGGGGAAGGGTCAATTCATTGGCCGGGACCGACCGTTTATGATCCAGGCCGACGAATTCAATGACCTCTACGGCCTTTTTCTTGGCCTCGGCCAGGGAATGCACCCGGTTAAAAGCGGCCACAATCACATTATCCAATACCGTCAACTCCAAAAAAGGCTTGACGATTTGGAAGGTCCGGACCAGGCCCAGGTTACATATCTGGTGCGGTTTCAGACCCAAAATAGACTCTCCCCGGAAAAAGATCCGCCCCTGGTCCGGGCGAAGGAAACCGGTCAGGACATTGAACAGGGTGGTCTTCCCCGCCCCGTTCGGTCCGATAATGGCCACGATTTCCCCGGGATGGATTTGCAGCGAAATACGATCCAAGGCGCAGAGTCCGCCGAAATTCTTCTCAAGGTCTTCTATAATTAACAAGCTCACGACGATTTCCTAATTTCGAAATCTATCCAATTGCCCGGAGAGGCAAAGTACACGGGGTATGGGCGAGAATCCTTTAGGATAAAAGCCGCACGCCGCACGCCTCACGCCTCACGCCTCTTGATTTTCTCCCGTTTATTTAAAAACGGTTTAAACACTCTGGTCAGATAGGGCATGACCCCCCTGGGGAAAAAGAAAACGGCGAAAATCAAAACGAAACCGTAAATGACCATATGCAGGCCCGGGCGTCCCACCTCCGACAGATAAGCCCGGGTCCATTCCGCCGGCAAGGTGATCAGAAAAGACCCGACAATCGGTCCCAAAACAGTACCCATGCCCCCGATAATGGGGCGCAGGATAATTTCAATAGACAACCCCATGCTCATCACCCGCTCCGGGTTTAAATGGAAAATCCGGTTGGCATCGAAGGTCCCGGCCAGGGCGGTCATAAAGGAACTCAAGGCAATGGCCCACATCTTGTACTTAAAGGTATTGACTCCCAGGCTTTCGGCCGCATCCTCATCTTCCCGAATGGCCACCAGATAACGGCCGACCTTGGACACTTCAAAAGCCCGGACCACCACCACAGAAAACAAAAGCAACCCCAAAGCGATATAATAATAAGGGAGATTCCCTCTGAAATGCATATTCCAGAAGCCCGGTTTAAAATCGAGAAACAAGCCCATGAACGAACCCAGGCTGTCCATATGTAAGGCAATCAACCGCCCGATCTCGGCAAAAGAGATGGTAATCAGGACGAAATAAACACCCCGCAGGCCGAAACGAAAACCCAGGAATCCGACAAACAGGCCAACGGCCATGGCCAGCAAGGCCCCGATGAACATCCCGGCCCAAGGGGAAACACCGAAAACAATGGCCAGCCGGGTGGAAGTATAGGCCCCGATCCCTACATACAAGGCATGGCCAAGGGAAATATTGCCTGTATATCCGGTCAGGATATTCCAACATTGCCCCAGATAGGCATAGTAAAAGATAAGGATGAAGATCTCCAGCCAATAGTTATTGAGCACCTGGGGCAGGAAGAGCAAAATGGCCAGGATAAGGCTGAGAAAAATATACAGACGATTCATCCTTGATAACCTCGTAAAAATTAAAAAACGACTTTTCACGAGGCGGGAAAGGGCTTCCCCTCTCCCGCCACTTGAAGTGAATTCAAGTGGTTCCATCCCGCCAGCGGCGGGACCGGGACTTAACCCCGCCTTTGGCGGGGCCTGCTGATGAACTTC
>JACQYK010000214.1 GCA_016208255.1 Deltaproteobacteria bacterium
AGGTGAAGGCCTGCTCTGGATTTAGTTAAATAATTTGCCCGGCAAAGAAGCTTCCAGGTTCAGGGTGGACAACCCTAAAAAAAGACCCCCTCGGTCCTCCGTTAGGCAAGCTCATCTGTTCCATGTCAAGATTATTATGAGACTATTAATACATTCTTAGAGTTGCAGGGTGAGAAATTGATGGCTAAAAATCTGAATATGACCGGCCGGGAGCGGATTATGGCCGCCCTGGCCTTACAACCGGTGGATAAAATCCCTTTTGTCCCCTTGATTGACGACTACACCTTGAAGGATATGCCTCCGGAAATCACCGGCGGTCTGTCCCCTCGCGACCCTTACCCTGCAAGAATGGCGGCGGCTTCCCGGGCCCTGGAGTGCGACCTGCTGATCCGCCATGTCCGGTTGATTAATCCACCGAAAGGCGCGGTTCACCTTCAGCTCCTGGGCGGTTTTGGTCCGGAGGTGGAGACAAAAATCGATTTTAAGGACGGCCTGCTGGTCGAGACCCTGATCACCCCCGTCGGAACTCTGACCGGCCACTGGGCCTTTTCCGACAGGGTGGGTTCTATCCCCCATGCCGTCAAACACGTGGTGAACAACCTGGAGGAGATGAAAATCTTTCACTGGGCGGTGGATCATATGGATCTTAACCGACCCGAACCTCAGTATGAAAATTTCAATCTTGCGGATCAAGATATCGGTGAGGACGGGATCGCCACCACCTCCTTTAACAATACGCCCCTGATGTTCCTGATTGAAATGGTCTGGGGCCTGGAAAATACCTACTATCTTCTCAATGATTATCCCGGGGAAGTGGAGGCCATTCTCCAGCAACTGCATCTTTCCCTCAAAAGACAACTGGAGGTCATTGTCGATAGTCCGGCCAGGGTGGTTATTGAATATGAAAACACCTCCAGCACCCTGCTTTCGCCGAAGATGTTCCGGAAATATGTCCTGCCCTTTTTGGATGAATACGCCGAAATTCTCAGGTCGGCCGGTAAAATTTATCTGGTCCATATGTGCGGCCGATTAAGGGCCTTTAAAGAGGACCTGGTTGCCGGCCGCTTTAACGGCATCATCGACGCCCCCCCGCCGCCTACCGGGGATTTTCCTTTGGATGAGGCCGCGGCCGGTCTTAAAGGTAAAGTGGTCATCGGTGGTGTGGACCCGACCACCTTTATCAGTCCGGATCCGGCCTTCGTCGAGGCCGAGATTTCCGGCCTGCTCCAACGTCTCAAACCTTTCCGGGGTGTGATGCTGGGGAGTGCCGATGTGGCCCCCCGCGGGGCCTTGCCCGAGAATTTCAAGCTGATGCGCCGGCTGATAGACACGGTGGGGGCTTATAATCGCTAAATTCATATCAAGCTCTATTACCCCTGAGGGGCCAAGAGCTATGAAAATATCCTCTCAGAGGGCAATAGGCTAAAGGCTATGGGCAATAGGCTAGCAAGTTTTCCGATTTTGGTTTTCCTATAGCCTATAGCCTCTTGCCTATAGCCTTCTTTATTTTTAAATACATAGGGGTTATAAAAGGAAAAAAAAGATGAAAGATAAGGTAAATTTTAGTGAAGAAGACTGGGAGAGGATCGAGCGGGACTGGTCGGCCTTTCTGGCCGGGGAACTGGACCGGCCTCTGGTCGTCATGGAAACCTGGAATATGCTCTATGCCAAACCCTCCCTGGTTCTCAGCCACGAATTCATGCGGGAAAAACCAATCAGCGAGGTATTGGATTTTTATCAGGAGCAGTTGGATAAAACCTATTATTTCGGCGACGCCTGGCCCAAGATATTCGTTAACCACGGACCCGGTATCGCCGCCGGTTTTCTGGGCGCCGAGGTCACCGGCATGCCGGAACAGCGGACCGTCTGGTTCGGACTGGAAAAACCTGTCCCCCTGGAAGAATTACATTTCAAGTTCGATCCGGACAACCCCTGGTGGAAAAGGGTGGAAGGCATCACCCGCCAGGCGGTGGAGCGCTGGGGGAACAAGATTTCCATGGCCCACACCGATATCGGCGGCAACCTCGATATTCTGGCCGCTTTTCGTTCCTCCCAGAATCTGCTTTATGACCTGTATGACTCACCCGAAGAGGTGGAAAGGCTGGCGGGCGAGATCACCCAGGCCTGGCTGGAGTATTATAACCGGTTGTATGACATTATCAAGCCGGCCGGACGGGGAACCTCCAACTGGGCCTGCGTCTGGTCGCCGGGCCGGACCTGCATGCATCAGTCCGACTTCTGCTATATGATCTCTCCCAAGATGTTCGAACGCTTCGTGCTTCCGGACCTGGACGCGATTTTCAGCACCATGGATCATGCCTTTTATCACCTGGACGGTAAAGGCCAGATACCTCACCTGGACATGCTCCTGTCCCTGGATAGCCTGAAAGGCATTCAATGGATTTCCGGCGGCGGGCAACCTCCGGCCGAAGAGTGGCCGGACCTGCTCCGGCGCATCCGTGACGGGGGCAAGTTTTGCCAGGTCTACGTCACAGCCGAAGGGGCCCGGACTATTGTTAAGGAATTGGGGGGGAAAGGATTCATCTTATACGTCATCGGTCCCGCCACAGCCGAGACCGCCCGGGATTTTTTAAAGACCCTGGCCGAGGAGGACATCAGCCGGGGTTGGTCTTAGTCCTGAACGATAAAAGCACCCGCGCGGGCGATAAATTTCTCCCTCTTAATAATCAAAAAAAAGGGTTCTTGTATGCCGGAAAAATATCATATTCTACCCGAAGGCTGGAAACCTGATTTTGAGCGATTTCGCCGGACTGTCTTGGAACGCGAACCGGGACCGGTCCCGGTGGGGGACCTGTATGCCGACCCTGGAACACTGGGGGCCTTCTTCCATTCAAACACGATCGATTATCTCCATGAAAAGGCCAGACTCCGGGAGCCATCCAACATCCCCAAAAACAATATCTCCCTTTATCTGGAGCGATCGGTCGATTTTTATCTGTCCATGGGCTGGGATTTTGTAACCGTTCATGGACTGTTAGGTTTTTCGGGAGTTCGAAGAGAGTCCCCCAGCAAGGAATCCGAGGAGATCAAGGGCGGCCGGAGATCTTTCATGGTCAGCGATTCCGGTCCTATCACCGGTTGGGAGGCTTTCGAGAAATATACCTGGCCGGAGAGTCCCGGACAAATCAATCTCTGGGCCAAAGAGATTGCCCCGATACTACCCGAAGGCATGAAGATTCTGAATCTCCCCGGAGGTTTATTCGAATGGGTCACCTGGATCATGGGTATGGTTCCCTTTTCTTATGCCTTGTACGATCAACCCGATCTGGTCGATGCCCTCATCAACAAGATTTCTGAAATCATCCTGAAAGGGGCCGAAGAATTTATCGATTTGCCGGAGAGCGGCGGATTTTTTATCGGGGATGATATGGGATTTTTCAGCGGCACCATGATCGATCCCGGCCTTTTGCGGGAAAAGTTTTTACCCCATCTCAAAAAAATGGTCGATCTGGCCCATAGCCGGGGGAAATTGGTCCTGCTCCATTCCTGCGGCAACCTTAAAGCCATCATGGATGACCTCTGCGACATTGGTCTGGATGGAAAACATAGTTTCGAAGACAAGATCATGCCGGTGGAGGAGGTCTATCGCCGCTGGGGACCAAGGGTCAGCCTGATCGGTGGGGTGGATGTGAACCTGCTGGCCTCAGGGACCGAAGAGGAGGTCAGAAGCCGGGTCAGGCAGATTCTGGATGTCTGCGGGGCCGGAGGGGGTTATGTGCTGGGTACGGGGAACTCCGTGGCCAGCTACATCCATTTCCCCAACTACCTGGGCATGCTGGAAGAAGGCCGGAAATGGAATATGGAAAATTTCGGACGGGAATATTAGTCCTGATACAATCAAACGATATAAAAAGGTTTCAAAAGAGCAGGCGATGATCCAAGGGAAAAATTCAAAATCCTCTTCCTGTAACCCGCAGAATATCAGTTTGAATAATACGAAATAGTTCAACAGTAATCTTTGATAAAAGAAGGTTAAACAGACACTGGATAATATGACCAAAGGTATTTTATCCAACTTGATTATTTAATGAACTTTAGTGGTTACTGATGAGTGTGTGTTTTCTGTTTCCATTGACCATGCTGAAATTTACTGATATCATTAAGAAAACTTTCCAACAAATTGTTCACTTAGAGAGAAGAGAGGAGGGATTGTGATAAGCGTAGCATCTGGGACAATAAGGAATAGAGTGCTCTTGATGGTCGTAGCAGTATCTGTCCTCCTCCAGTTGACCGTACTCAATGGTGCTCAGACAGAGAATCAGATCGAATTGATCAACTGGATGGTATTCTACTACCAGAATCCTAAACCGGAAGAGTTCCCTAGTAAACTCGCGGAATTTTCCAAAGCGGGTCTGCTCAGCGATGAGAAAAGGCAGTTCCCTTTCCTTGGTTTCGCAAGTACCCTCTTTCACGATAATGCCGCAAATTTAGTTGCTTGGCTTCCAAAAATCGACGCACTCCCAGAAGATCACCGAAAAATAATCCTCCTGTCTATTTGGTTATCGGGCAGCAGAGAATCGAAGGAGTTATTTCAACGGGAGAGGTACAGGAAGATGTTATCTGGAGGGAACTACTTCAATTTTGACATTAATGCGCCTCCGCCTGACCCAGACAGCATTGATCCTATGTACGGGGGATTCCTTGATATTCAGTGGGGTCGTTTTTTTGCCTCAGGGAAAAAGGATCCTATTCGCCTGATTGCCAGAACATTACAATTCGGTGAATCATGGGGCGCAATTGAGAAATATTCGAAACCTTTGAATAAGAACCAGAAGCAAGAGATTATCCAGGAAGCGTATTTTAAGGCGGCCCTATGGTCCCTGGAAAGTAACTCCAGATTTCATAGGCTTGTGAAGAAATATTGTTCTGAACTCTTTGAAGAGAGTGAGCAATCTCCAAAGGAGAAGAAATTCCTCGGTATGCTGCTGTCTCAGATCTATCCGGAGAAATACGGCAGACAATTCGAAATTCTGGAAATGTTCACCCAGGCCATTGAGGATGATCATGAAAAGGTTCGCCATCGTTTTGGAGACGATTTTATTTTTTTCGTGCGTGGCGCCAATGGGCAATTTGAGGAAACACGTAAAGAACTTGAAAAAATCAATGAGGCAGATCCCTTCAATACTCTGGCGGAGCCACTTTTGAAGGTTTCCGAAGATGTCATAAATAAACGAATTGATAGCGCTGTAGCTGCCTGTCTTTTTAAAGGCGCCGTCCTTCAACGTTTAGGTCTATCTGATAAAGCCTTAATCGAATATACAAATGCGATTGTAAACAATAATCGATATAGTGTTGCTTACGTTATGCAGGGCCTAGCCCGCGATTACAGAACAGATATCGACAATGCCATAGCTGATTATAGCAAGGCTATTGAAATCGATGCAACGGATGTTATGGCCTACAATAGGCGCGGCGTTGTTTATAAAATAAAAAAAGAATACGACCGCGCCCTCAATGATCATGATATGGCTTTGAAGATCAATCCGTCCTATTTCAAGGCCATGTACAACAAAGGTGTGGTTTATGAAGTTAAAGGTGACTATGACCAGGCAATCATTACATATAACAACGTATTAAACCGTTATCCACGGAAGCAGGAGATTTATCGTGCCAGGGGTAATTGTTGGCTAGGCAAAGGAAAATTCGATCAGGCAACGGTGGATTACAGTAAAGCGCTCGAACTGGATTCCGATTATGTTGACGCCTATATCAGCAGAGGAATTGCTTCGGAACGCAAGGGTATCTATGACAAGGCAATTACCGATTATAGCAAAGCCATCGAATTAGACCCTCAAGCTGATCTAGCCTATAACAACCGCGGTAACTCTCTGTTAAAAATGAATAAAACTGATCAAGCGATTATCGATTTCAACACAGCTATCAAGATAAATCCCCAAAGCGCTGTTTATTATAATAACCGCGGCATTTTCTGGGAAAAAGAACGGGATTTAAAGCGGGCGATTGCTGATTACAATCACGCCATAGAATTAGATCCGCAAAGTGCCAACGCCTATAATGGTCATGGCAGCACCATGGCAAAAATGAATCAATATGATCAGGCGATTGCTGATTACGACAAAGCTATCGAATTGAATCCCCGCTTTTATGAAGCCTACTTTAACAGAGGCCTTTCATGGGAATATAAGGGAAACCATGATCAGGCGATCACCGATTTCAACAAGGTTATCGAACTAGATCCTCAATGCGCTGATGCGTACACTGAACGCGGAAATGTCTTATTAACGAAGAAGAAGGAAGATCTAGCAATTGTCGATTTCACCAGGGCCATTGAACTTAACCCTAAGAGTGCTGTCAATTATTTCAGACGCGGCACTATTTGGGAATCTAAAGGTGATTATGATCATGCCATCACCGATTTCAATATAACCATTGAATTGGATGCTAAATTTGTCGCTGCATACAACAGGCGAGGCAACGCATTTTTGGGCAAGAAGAAGTATGATCTGGCTATAGCGGATTACAATAAGGCCATTGAGCTAAACCCTGACGATGAAGTTAATTTCATTAACCGGGGATCCTACTGGGATCGAACGGGAAACTTCGATCGAGCGATTGCCGATTACGATAAAGCTATTGCGTTAAATCCTAAATATGAAGTCGGCTACAATAACCGCGGGGGTGCTTATTATCATAAAGGCGACATGGATCGGGCCATAGAAAATTTCAATAAAGCTATCGAACTGAATCCTTCTTTTGCCGATGCATATAAAAATCGCGGGTCGGCTTATAAGGTAAAAAGGGATGCCGATCAGGCGATTATAGATTTTACAAAGGCGCTAACGCTCAATCTCAGGGACGCGGATATCTATATCGGTAGAGGGGGAGCATACAATTTGAAAGGTGATTTTCAATCAGCCCTCCTCGACTTGAACGAAGCAATTCAGATGAACCCCAGGAACCACAAGGCTTATGACGAAAGGGGGATCCTATTTGGCACTAAAGGTGATTATAAGCATGCTATTGCTGATTTCAATACCGCTTTGGCTATATATCCGGAAAGCGCCGTAAGCCTCAGTAATCGGGGATTCACTTACATGATGATAAAAGACTTTGATCGCGCGCTCTCGGATTTTAACCAGTCTGTTGCACTGAATCCACAATATGTTTTGGCATACATTAACAGGGGTAATACATATGCAATAAAAGGTGACCAGGAGAAAGCCTGTTCCGATTGGAGCCAAGCATGTAATCTTGGCTCATGCAAGAGTCTCGGGACAGCAAAAGAAAGAGGATTTTGTAGATAAGAAACATAGGAGCCGTCCATTGAAATCGGACAAGCTGAAAGAGTCAGATCACACAACCAAGCATTCCACCCAATCGATTACGCCCCCGGTGAACTTCATGTTCTCTACGCTGTTTTACTCAATTTCAAACGGTAATTCTCAATTTTTAGTTCAACTCCCATGCAAGAGCAGTAGGGTTAATGACTTCAAAGCTTAGCAGATATTTCTGTCCTTAGAAAAATTCCCTCCCGGATAAATAGTATAGAATCTCATGGCGTATAACGGTCTAAATTTATTAAAACTATAACCGGCTGTTTTGTCTTATAGTAAAAAACAGCCTTGACTATTTTTTAGTATGGCTTAAAATAGCCGCATGCGTTATCTGACCCCCTACATCACCGATGACCTGAGATCTAAAATGGTTTTTCTCAGCGGTCCGAGACAGGTGGGCAAAACCACCCTGGCCAAAGGCATTTTGGCAGATCATTTTCCCTCCGGCCGATATTTCAATTGGGATTTGGATGAAGATCGACAAGATATCCTTAAGAAGCGATGGGATGCAGAAAATAAACTGTTAGTCCTGGACGAACTCCATAAATTCCCCCGCTGGAAAACCTGGATAAAAGGTATTTTTGATACTTCCTCCCAATTACATGCTTTTCTGGTAACGGGGTCGGCCCGTTTGGATGTTTATCGCCGGGGTGGAGATTCTCTGATGGGGCGATACCATCCCTGGCGGCTTCATCCTTTTTCCCTGGATGAGTTGCCTCCCAAAATATCTCCCAGGGAAGGCTTTAAGCGGCTGATAACGGTGGGGGGCTTTCCGGAACCTTTCCTGAGCGGCGACGAACGGACGGCCCGGAGATGGCGGCGGGAACGGTTCGATCGCGTTCTTCGGGAAGATATTCGAGATCTGGAATCAATTCGGAACATTCAACTTCTGGGAGTTTTTTTGGACATGCTCCGTGAAAGAGCGGGGAGTCTGATCACCCTTTCAAACCTGGCTATGGATCTACAGATTTCCCCCAAAACGGCCCGTTCCTGGCTTGAAGTTCTGGAAAGAATGTTTCTTGTTTTTTCGGTTCGACCCTATACCAAATCCCTCCCCCGGGCGGTGATTAAACCACCCAAGGTTTATTTTTTTGACAACGGAGATTGTCTGGCGGGGGAAGGGGAACGTTTTGAAAACCTCGTTGCTTCAACGCTGCTGAAACGGCTTCATTTTTTGGAAGACCGGGATGGTTTCCGCTATGATCTGAGATACCTCCGGGATAAGGAAGGCCGGGAGATTGACTTTGTTATCATCAAGGAGAACCGCCTGGAAGAGCTGATCGAAGTGAAGTGGGCTGACGATAATATTTCAAAGTCATTGATCTACTATGCCGATCGGCTAAATCCCACCAAGGCGACTCAGATCGTAGCCCAGCTTAAACGAACCTATGTTCAGGGAAAGATTCGGGTCATTGACCCCTTTTCTTATTTCAGCCCCGGGTTCTATGAAAAGCGCTGAAGCTTTCACTGCGGCTCTGTTTGGAATATTAGATGGAAAGGAACATCGATGCTGATCATCGGAGAAAGAATCAACTCATCCCGAAAGGCCATCGCTCAGGCCGTGGCCTCGGCCGACAGGGCCTTCATTCAACGGGAAGCCAGGATACAGGAGGAAGCCGGTGCGGATTATATCGATGTGAACACCGGCGTCTTCCCCCAGGAGGAAGCCGACCGGCTTAAATGGGTCATCGAGACCGTGCAGGGAGTCACCTCACTCCCCCTTTGTCTGGACAGCCCCGATGCCCGGGTTATCGCTGCCGTTCTCCCTTTGGTCAATTCGCCGCCCATGATCAACTCAATCACCCTGGAACCCCAAAGCCTGGAATCCATCCTGCCCCTGGTAGTCCAATATAAGGCCAGGGTGATCGGACTCTGTCAGGGTCAGGGACAACTGGCCCAGTCTGTTCCAGCCAAGGTGGAGCTGGCCGGGCGGCTGGTTGAAACGGTGACCGCTGCCGGCGTGCCCCTGGGGGATCTTTACCTGGACCCGCTGGTTTTCCCTCTGGCCAGTAACATCCAATCCGGGGTGAATGTTCTTCAAGCCATTTCCAGGATCATGAAAGACTATCCGGGCGTTCATACCATCTGCGGTCTGACCAATATTTCTTACGGTCTTCCGAACCGGAAGCTGATCAATCGGACTTTTCTAACCGCCGCCATGGTCTCCGGAATGGACTCCGCTATTCTGGATCCCACCGACCGCGATCTTTTCCGTGTGCTCAAGACCGCGATCATGGTTATGGGCGGGGACGAATTTTGTATGAATTATATCAAAGCTTATCGACAGGGGCGACTGTGAGTGATAGAAAAACTCCTGACAGGATTTACCGGATTCCCTGGGTTTTGTGCCTTTCCTGAAGAAAGGTACAAACCAAATTGTCCTGCGGGCAAAACATTAGTTCCCGCTGGAAGCGGATTGATGTTGCTCAGGGGTCTTCCGGAGCCTGAGCAAGATATCTGTAAATCCTGTTGATCCTGTCAAATAGTTTTTTCATGGGTCTAAATTGTTTCCGGATTCCTCAATCGCCCTTTTTATGTTAAAGTTATTTCCATTATAATCAGAAAGGAAAATAACAAAATGATGAAACCGGCCAAGAATTCTCTGGACCTCGGTATTATCGCCAGCGACATCAAGGCGAGTCTCAATTTTTATCAGAATCTGTTGGGATTGGAGTTTGTGGGGATAACCCCCGTCTGGTTTGGGACCATGCACAGACTCCGCTTCGGCGAAAGCGATTTCAAATTGATCGAGCCCAAGGAAGTGCCGCCTGCCGGGACCATCGGCCTGGAAAAACAACTGGGATTTCGTTATGTGACCTTCGTCATCGAGAATCTTTCCCAGCTTTGTGAGGAGTTGAAAAAAAATGGGATAGAATTTACGGTCACCGAAAGAGAGATCCGGCCCGGTGTGCGCATTGCCATGGTCAAAGACCCGGATGGAAACATAGTGGAGTTTGTGGAACGAAAATAGCTGTCCTTTTTTGCCACGGACAAAGGCGGGACAGAGGAAGACGACTT
Organism: Deltaproteobacteria bacterium; assembly: GCA_016208255.1. Classification (GTDB taxonomy): domain Bacteria; phylum Desulfobacterota; class RBG-13-43-22; order RBG-13-43-22; family RBG-13-43-22; genus RBG-13-43-22. Next base: position 10,335 of record JACQYK010000214.1, read on the forward strand.
GTCTTCCTTCTGCTGTCTGGCCCTTCGGGCACCAATTATCCCTCTCGCCCGTTCCCTTACGGTCACTTGAGTTCTCAGAGGTCTCAGAGAGGAACTTTTTTTTCAGGAAAATCGTTGAGTGGGCCGATTTACCTGACCCCGCTACCCTGCGGGGATAGGTTCGCCCCTGGGTCAAGTCCGGGGCAGGTTGGCGATGGCTGGTTATTGATTGCCGTCCCCTCACCTCGGCCCCCGAATGGGGGGCTTGGCATTGGGGAGGCAAAGCCTCCCGTGGCAATCAATAAATCTGGTTCTCTCTGCGACTCCGAGAGCTCTGTGAGAGATGTCCTTTGTCCACTCGATTCATCATTTTTCTTCCAATCCCACATTTTTTTCCTTGACATATTTCTGAAAAGTATTATATTTCGACATATGTCGAATTATCGAGATAAAGATATCGGGAAATATGCCGAAATGTTCAAGGCCCTGTCCAATCCAAACAGGCTCAAAATTTTCTTGCGTCTTATATCCTGTTGCGCCCCGGGAACCGTCTGGACCCTTCCGGAAAAGATACCTCCCGATTGGGAAGGGTGTTCCTGTGTCAGTGATCTCGGTCAGGACCTGGGCATTGTTCCTTCCACATTATCTCATCATATTAAAGAATTGCGCCATGCAGGCTTGATCCGTATGAAGCGAAATGGGCAAAAAATAGAATACTCCGTCGATCCCGAAGCCGTGGCGGCGTTAAAGAACTTTTTTTAATGGAACCGATGTAATATTTAAGATTCTTTTTTGCCACAGACAACTGCGGGACAGGAGTAAGACGACTTGTCTTCCTTCTGCCATGAGGCCCTTCGGGCAAAAATTTTTCCTCTCGCCCGTTCCCTCCGGTCACTTGAGCCCTCAGAGGTCTCAGAGAGGAAATTTCTTTTTCAGGTAAATCGTTGAGTGGGCCGATTTACCTGACCCCGCTAATCTGCGGGGATAGGTTCGCCGAAAGGCGATGGATGGTTATTGATTGCCGTCCCCTCACCTCGGCCCCCGAATGGGGGGCTTGGCATTGGGGAGGCAAAGCCTCCCGTGGCAATCAATAAATTAAGTTGTCTCTGAGACTCTGAGAGCTCTGTGAGAGATAACCCGTTGTCCAGTTTTTGTCTGTGTCAGTCGGTGACAAAATAGTATTTGATAAACAGCTAACGATTTACAAAAAATAGCATTCCGGAGATTAAAAATGGAAACCAGTGATAAAGAAAAGATCAGAGAAACCGTGCGCGAACGCTATGGCAGCATCGCAA
>JACQYK010000215.1 GCA_016208255.1 Deltaproteobacteria bacterium
GACTCCCGGAGGGAGTCGGACGGGAAGTCTCCTTTTGGTCGGCAAAGCCGACCGGCCCGTTTCGGGCTCAGGTGAAGGCCTGCCCTGGATTTAGTTAAACAATTTGCCCGGTAAAGGAACTCCCAGGTTCAGGGTGGACCAGGCTTCCTTTGGAAGCCTCTTCGAAAAGTCGACAGTACGGTCGGCTTTGCCGACCTCAAGAAAGGCTCCCATTCGAGAGCCGCGTCGACCGGCCCCAAGAAAAACCCCCTCGGTCCTCTGTTAGGCAAGCTCATCTGTTTCATGTCAATATTACTACGAGATCATTAATAAAAATGCCCATGGCCGAAATTCCTCGAGAAGCAGGGATGGGAAAACAGGCCTGGCCCTCGTGATTAAAAGAGAGGGAAATTAACGAAAGTGAATCCAGTGGATGTCCCCTTGGTCTTTTTTTTCTCCTTGACAAAGAGAAAGGAGTTTGTTAAATTGCGATTAATTCTCAATCGCATTAAATTAACATCCCATGACGTCTAAAACAAAACCCCGTTTCTTCAATTACTTAAAACAGCAGGGTCTTAAATGGACCCCGGAAAGGGAAGAGGTGCTTCAAGAGGTACTCAAAACGGAGGGCCACTTTGAGGCCGAAGACCTTGCCTTTCGTCTCCGGAAGAGTGGAAGCCGGGTCTCCAAGGCGACCATCTACCGTACCTTACCCCTCCTGGTCAAGGCGGGCATGGTTAAAGAGGTGATTCACGGGGAGAAACATCAACATTATGAACATACCCATGGAGAGAACCATCACGACCATATGATCTGCCTGAAGTGCGGTAAGATTGTGGAATTCGATAAGGAATCTTTGAAGAAGATCGAACAGTAGATCTGTGAGGAGAATGAATTTCACCCCCAAAAGATCGTGTTCGAGATATTCGGTTATTGCCAGAAGTGCCAATAAATTTTTTTGTTTATCTATGATATTAATCTTAATAGCTTTTTATCCCTGCAATCCCTACCGAGGGCCGCCCCCTTTCTGAATTTCTTTTATCCCTTTTTTCCATTTCCCATGTAAAAAGCAGCCGGAAGTCCGGCTTCGTCATTCCGGCGAAGAGGTTGTGTCACAATTCCAGTCATGTCATGCCGTACAAGCGAAGTTAGACATGGAATCCAGTATTTTCAATAAGTTCTGGATACCGGGATTCGCCGCGGTGATGGCTTTTTACGATCCCATCAGTTTTCGGCCCCTAAAGGAGACTAAAATGAATCTGTTGTTTCTTAACAAATGGATTATCCTTGTATCTCTGGCAGCTCTGACTGGCGGTTGCAATACCGAGAGGAACACCTCTCAGGGCAAATCGGAATCCTTGGGCAGGAACGCACCGTTGGTGCGTGATAAGGGCTCTATTTTTGTTCCGGAGGACTCCCCCTTACGTAAATCACTCCAGGTCGCTGCCGTTGAAGAACAATGGGTCGAACGGCCGGTTGTGGTTCCCGGCGAGGTGGAAGCAGACCCGGCCAAGATGATCAAAGTTGTTTCTCCGGTATCCGGAAGAATTGTAAAGCTGAACAAAAAACTGGGTGATATGGTCAAAAAAGAGGAAGCCTTGTTTACCCTCGATTCCACCGATCTGGCTCAGAGCTTCAGTGAGGCCGCCAAATCACAGGAAGCCTTAAATTTAGCCAAACGGAACCTGGACCGCCAGAAAGAACTTAATGCGGCCGGCATATCCGCACGTAAAGAATTAGACCTCGCCGAGACCGAATTCAACCAGGCGGCGGGCGAAGCCGAACGCACCAAAGCCCGGTTGGCACTCCTGGGGTGTTCCTTAAGTCAGGGTAACAATCGGTTGTATACTTTGTGCTCGCCGATCAACGGACGGGTCATTGAATTGACGGGAACCCAGGGCGCCTTTTGGAATGACACGAATGCTCCGATTATGACGATAGCTAATCTATCCTCCGTCTGGGTGGCTGCCAGTGTCCAGGAAAAGGAAATAGGTTCCGTGTTTCAAGGTCAAACCGCAACAATCTCTTTCAATGCTTATGAAGGAGAATCCTTCGAGGGTAAAGTCCGCTATCTTGGGGAAATCTTCGACCCTGATACCCATACCGTGAAGGTACGAATCGCCCTCGACAACAGTTCCGGACGATTCCGTCCGGGCATGTTCGGAAGTGTTACCTTTAGGTACCCGGCAAAAAAAACCATTCTCGTTCCCGCCAAGGCCCTCGTTCAAAGGGGATTCAATACCGTTGTCTTTGTCGAGACCTCCCCCTGGCGATTCGAGTCCCGCATCTGCAAGACCGGTCTTCAGCTTGACGATCAGGTCGAAATCACAACAGGTTTGAAAGCCGGAGAACGTATCGTGGTCAAGGAAGGAGTCATTCTGAATGATTGAACATTTCGTCACTCTCTGTTTCAACCGTCGAGGCTTAATCGGTTTTGCCTTCCTCCTGTTGGCCTTCTACGGCTGGTATAGCTGGACTCAGTTGTCGATCGAGGCCTACCCGGATATCTCCGACACCAGCGCTCAAGTCATCACCCAGGTTCCCGGTCTGGCCGCCGAGGAGATTGAACAGCAAATCACGGTCCCACTCGAACGGGAAATTATCGGCATACCTGGAATGCACGTCATGCGTTCCAACAGCACCTTTGGATTATCACTCATCACCGTCGTCTTTAAGGACGGGGTCCAGGATTATTGGGCTAGACAGCGGCTGAGGGAGCGCCTCGAAGGTCATTCCACGCCTTAAAATGGTGCCGGGGGTCATCGATGTATCCAACTTCGGAGGCATCACCACACGGTTTCTGATCAAATTCGATCCAGACACGCTGATCAAGTACAATATCACTCTCAACCATATCACTGAGACCATTAATGAGAATAATACCAATGCCGGGGGCAGCATTGTGGACGTAGGCGAGCAGGGTTTCGTCGTGCGTGGTGTAGGCCTGATTACCGGATTGGAGGACCTCGGCAATATCATCCTGACCCGGAAAAATGGCGTCCCCGTGCTCATCAAAGACCTGGGCGAGGTAAAGCTCAGTCATTCGAAACGAAAGGGGGTTCTCGGGAAAGACGACAATCCGGACACCATTCAGGGCATTACCCTGATGTTGAGGGGTGAAAACGCCCAGCGTGTGCTGGAAGGCGTACACCAAGCCGTGCAGGACTTGAATGAGAATATCCTGCCCAAAGAGGTGAAGGTGGTCCCTTACCTCGACCGCACCGCTTTGATCGATTCGACGATCAAAACCGTAATTAAGACACTGATCGAAGGAATGATTCTGGTAACCATCGTTCTCCTGCTCTTTCTCGGCAGTCCCCGCGCCGCGATGATCATAGCGGCCACCATTCCCCTTTCTCTGCTCTTGGCCTTCATTTTTATGCATCATTTTAAAATTCCGGCCAATCTGTTGTCACTGGGCGCAATCGATTTCGGCATCCTCGTCGATGGGGCTATTGTCATGTTGGAGAATATCCTGCGAAAACGGGAGGAAAATGAAGGCCGGGAGCTTACCTCCCAAGATATTCTGGCCGCAGCCCTGCAGGTGACCCCTCCTATCTTCTTCGGCATGCTGGTTATCATCACCGCCTATCTTCCACTCTTCGCCTTTCAGCGAATTGAATATAAGCTATTCACCCCGATGGCTTTCACCATCGGTTTTGCCCTGATCAGCGCTTTGGCCGTGGCGCTGATGTTGATCCCCGGCCTCGCCTACCGCGCCTATGCCAAACCACGACGAATCTTTCACAACCCGGTCCTGGAATGGCTCGCTCCACGATATGAAAAAGGTCTGTCCTATATTGTGGACAGGCCCCGAACGGCCCTTATTACCTTCGCCGTCACCCTGATGGCGGTTATGGGATTCGGGGCGACGATTGGTCGCGATTTTCTTCCCTATTTGGATGAGGGATCTATTTGGCTGCAGGTAACACTACCTCCCGGGATCTCCATAGACAAGGCCAGAGAGATGTCTAATGAATTGCGCAAGGTTACACGGGAGTTTAACGAAGTGTCTTTCGTTGTCGCCCAGCTCGGACGAACCGATGACGGGATGGATCCCTGGACCCCTTCGCATGTGGAAGCCATGGTTGGTCTCCACCCTTATGAGTCCTGGAAACCAAGACGAACCAAACAGGAGCTGATTGAGTCTATGGCCCGACGATTTGCCCAGATGCCGGGCTTCCATGTCGGCTTTGCTCAGCCGATTTCCGATATGGTTCTGGACAAGGTGGCCGGGGCCCACAGTGACCTGGTCATTAAGATTTATGGTAATGATTTCGGGGAATCCCGTCGCATTGCCTCAGAGGTGGAAAGGGAACTGAAGACCGTGACCGGTGCCCAGGATGTCATCATCGATCAGCAACCCCCTTTACCTCAGATGCGAATCTTGGTAGACCGGTATGCTGCCGCACGCTTCGGTATCAACGTGGCTGATATTGCCGACCTGATCAGCACGGGCCTCGGCGGAAAGCCGGTTGCCCAAGTTTTCATTGAAGAACGAAGCTATGATATCGCCCTGCGTTTTACCAGAGAGGCCCGTGACGCCCCCGGGGATATCGGAAACCTGATGGTGACCTCACCAGCCGGTGCACGCATTCCGCTGGCCCAGGTTGCCGACATCCGGCTGGTCGAGGGGCAAAGCACTATTACCCGCGAAATGGCCAAACGGCACTTAACCGTACGGGTTAATGTTCGGGGACGGGATTTGTCGTCGTTTCTCAAGGAGGCCCAGGGGAAAATCGATTCCCATGTCAAATACGATCACTCCCGGTTTCAGATCGGATGGGGGGGTCAGTTTGAAAACCAGAATCGGGCCCAGACCCGTCTGGCTTTGATCCTTCCCATGGTCTTGGCGCTCATGTTTTTGCTTCTCTTCGCCGGGTTCCACAATTTGCGTCAACCGGCCTTAATCCTTCTCGCTGTGCCCCTGGCCACCCTGGGAGGGCTTATCGCTCTGCACTTGCGCGGGATGACCCTGAATGTTTCCAGCGCGGTAGGCTTCATTGCCCTTTTCGGTGTAGCCGTCTTAAACGCGATCATCATGATTGCCAATCTGAATCGATGGAGAAACGAAGTCGGGGTGCCCTTAAGGGAAGCGGTGCTCAAGGGGGCACGGGAGAGGATACGGCCGGTGCTGATGACCGCGACCGTTGCGGCTTTAGGACTGACCCCGGCAGCTCTGGCCAGAGGACTTGGCAGCGATGTTCAACGTCCGCTGGCCACCGTGGTGGTCGGAGGGCTTATCACGGCCACGGCCTTGACCTTACTTCTTCTTCCCGCCCTCTATTACCTGATTGAAAAATGGTCTGAAAGAACAGCGAGGAAACGGGCCCGGGGGGAAAATACTCCCGAATCTAATTAATGGAACTCCCGAGTCCAATGGAATTTCTGAATTTAAGGGGACTCCTGAATTCACCGACCGATAAGGAGAAAAAATGCGACGCGACCTGACCCAAGGCCTGATGACTATTGCGCTGGTTTTATTGTTGCTCTCGGCACTTTCTGCCCAAGCCCAGGAATCGGACGACCTCCTATCCCCTCCGCTTAAAGTTACTTTTCGAGAATATTTAGAGGCTGTTGAAAAGCACAGCCTGGATTTGAAAACACAACGTCAAAACATCATAAACGCCCAAGCGGATATTTCAATTGCCGGGGTTCGTCCGGATCCGGAATTGACCTTCGGCATCGACTCCACAGAGCTTTCCGAGCCCAACAAGCCCAATGCCTCCACCGCCACAACCATCGGACTTGACCTGACGATTGAAACCGCCGGCAAACGAGGAAAACGTAAGCAGGTGGCGGAAAGCAAGCTGAAATTGGCCAAAGTGAATGTGGCCGCTTTTTCGCAGCAGCTTGGGGTGGATTCCGCATCAGCCTTCATTGAGGCCTACCGAACACAGGAAGCCCTGGCCCGTAAACGGTCGACTCTTAAATCGTTCCAGGAATTGGTGCGGGCCACTGAAATCCGTTTTAAAACGGGGGATGTGAGTAAGCTGGAACTCTGGCAGACCAACGTTGAGGCGGATCGTTTTTTTTCTGAGGTTACCACAGCCGAGGCCGAGGCCAAGGCCGCGGAACTAACGCTTTCGGTATTCCTCGGTAAGAGTTTTAATGAGGTCTTCCCGGGAGCCGTTGTGCATTTCGAGGTTAAAGAGGAGTCCCTCCAATTTGATCAATTTGATCTTGCCACCCTGATATCAAAAGCCATCAAAAACCGCTACGATATACGGGTCGCCGAGGCCGAGGTAGAAAGCTCCCGGAACAGCTTGCAGTTGGTGCGGGCCAACCGTTGGGTTGACCCGAAGGTCAATGTAGGCCTGACGAATACACCGAGAGTAGATTCGATTTTTGACCGGGAGGGCAATGTGACCAACTCGCCGGCGGAACGCTCTCTGGAGCTTGGCCTGACCATTACACTCCCTATCCCTTTCTCCCGGCTGCAAAAAGGCGAATTGATCCAGGCTGAGACGGCCGTAAGTCAAGCTCAGCTTCAACGGTCTTCGATCTTGTTGAAGGCTGAAACGGAGGTCCGGGTAACCTTAGCTAAGTACCTGGCATCCTCCCAAAATGTCCGGCGGTATCGGGAGCACGTATTAAAGGATGCCGATCGCGTGATTGATGGTATGCGAACAGCATATCGAATGGGTTCGGCTTCCTTTATTGAGTTGTTGAACGCCCAGCGTACTGCCGACGGTGTTTATTTAGACTACCTGCAAGCGATAGCCGATCTCGCCAATACTGCGGTCAAGCTGCAAATCAGTGTGGGAATGCGGCCGGACTTGTAAGGAGGCACTCCCGCTTTGAACCGCTTGTCGGTGTCCGGCCTCTGGGTGAATAAGGGAAGGGACATTGGAATAGGAAGTGAGCTTTCTGACATCATCGGCATGGTTTTCCTGGTTATCTCGGCCCCAGGAACCAATATAGGATTTATAAGATGGGTACCCAATTAAGCTGGAGACTGTTTTTACCATTATTTTTAATCCTTCAAGGGATTTTTGTCTTGAATATCGCCCTCGCTCAAGAGGCCTCCGTCCCCCCGAGAGCCGTTGATCCCCTATTAGTTTTTGGAAAAATCGGCACCGGAGAGGGGGAATTTTCTACCATCGACGGTGTTTGGGTAGATCCTCGGGGAAGAATCATCATCACCGATAAGGGAAACCATCGGGTTAATTTTTTTACCTGGGAAGGTAAATGGATTGGATCTTTCGGGACCAAAGGAACGGGGAAGGGAGAATTTGATCGCCCAACCGGGGTGTTGGTGGATTCCAGGGACAGGATCATTATTTCTGATCAGGGGAATGCTCGAATCCAGGTTTTTGATTTGGACGGAAAGTTTTTAGCCGCCTTCGGGAAGCCCGGTAACAGAGATGGAGAGTTTATTGAACCTATGGGGCTGGCGCGGGACAGGCAGGGTTTCCTTTATGTGTCCGACGGAACTCGAGATGATGTCCAGGTTTTTGACCAGGATTTTAATTTTATAAGAAAAATTGGAAAAACTTCTTCGGAAGACTTTAAAATGAATAGAATTGAATCCGTCGTGATCTCACCCAAGGGAGATGTTTATATAGCGGATGAAGGGAATTCAAGGATCATGCATTTCGATTCTTTGGGAACCCATCCTTCCATAATCGGGAAACGCGGTAAGGGTAACGGGAGATTCGTCAACGAAGTTGAAGGGCTTGCCATTGATGCTCTCGGATATCTCTATGCCGTAGACGAAACGGGAGGTAAAATAGAAATATTCACTCCCAAGGATGAGTGGGTCCATTCCTTTGGAAAAGGTGTGGGGAATAATCCCGGCCAGTTCTATTCTCCGGACGGGATTCATTACAGTCCTCAATACGATTGTCTTCTCGTAGCCGATCAAAAAAATAAACGGATACAGGTTTTTCGAATCAAGGATATCTGGGGAGATAAGGAAAGAGTTTGGAGGCGCTAATCCAGCGAGGGTAAATTCTTTCATCTTGAACTCAAACCGATCTACCGCAGACGCAACTGCTGCGATCCTTGCCGGAGGCTGAGTCCGCGGGTCTGAATCCCCTTCTCTGGGATTCAGACCTGTTAATGGTCTCCTGGGGTCCTCTACGCTCTCGAGCGAAGCGGGCGAGAGAAAAACGACTTTGAGCTTTTATCTATTTTCAGACTAAATCAATCTACGGTTATTTTTTCCCGGAAGGTTGCGAATCGGAGAATTCCGGCAGCTTGAATGTTTCATCCGGGATGTCCGGACGCGAGACCAAGGTTTCATAACGAAGGGTAAAGGCGTACTCTCCGGTTCCGTCCTTGATATCACAACGCATCGGGGTCCGGTTCCCGCTTGCTTCGGAAAAATCGGAAAAGAGAATTTCAATTTCTCCTTCCCGGGAGGGACTGGTTATCCGAGACTTGGTCAAGGTCCAGGGATTCGGGGTTATCCAAATTTCCTGATGGACAGAACCACGGAACTCGAATTTAACCGACTCTTTCCCTTTCTCTGAAAGGGTGGCACTTTGCTGAGTGTCATAGGGGAAAAGGGGCACACGGCCCCAAAAAATTTTTAAAAATTCTCTGACCGGTATTTGTGGAAAAACCGACCAGGGACCGGAAGAGGGCAGGTCGAAAGGGACTTCTTTTTTTTGGGGAATTGAAAAAAGGCGGATTTCTCCCTGATAGGAAACAAGATAGAGCATGGGGCGACCAAAGGGATCGAATATTTCCAAGCGTAAGGCCTCCGGTCCCCGGGCGATCAAGCGAAACTGCAAACGGTATCTTTCCCCGGGGGCTTGGACAATGAGGATCCCGGCGCCTTCCCGGGAGACCGGCTCATCAGGCAGGGACAGACGGTCGGCCAGTTTTTGGAGATTGGGATCGTTCTTTTCCGCTGCCGCTGCCTCGGCCATAGGAGGCGGTCCCGGCCAAGAGGGCAGGGGAGGGAAGGGCAGGAACAATATCAGACCCAGGGCGAAGATGAGAGCTTTGAAAAAGGCCCCCTTTGGCCCAATTTCCGCGTCGGACTTAAATTTTAATCCTCGAAAAACCAGAAGTATTCCTGTTTTTAATCCCACCTTGGGCGGGATCCTCTTCCTTGATCTTGGACAAAATTGAACCTGTTTCAGAGGTCTCAAGATCAGACGTTGAATACGAGAATAGGACTCACCACTCAACGAGCCTATATTCATTTCCCGGCTAGCTTCGCAAGCCTCCTTTTCAGGTCGACAAAGTCGACCGGCTGGTGGTGTCACGCCCCTAAGGGGACATGACGGTTTAATTAGTCGAATGGTCAACTCCTCCTTTTTCTTCATCCAGTTTTTGCTGCGCCTCTTTGATTTTTTTTAGAATGTTTTCTTTCTCTTTGGCCATTGGATTAATCTCCAAAATCCGGCGATAGACCTTCAAGGCCTTTTCCCACAGGCTCTTTTTAATATAGACATCTCCCAGATGTTCTCCAATGACCGGGTCGTTGGGGGCCAGTTTCCAAGCCTTCTCCAGTTCAATGAGGGCCTCATCAAATTTTTTCTTTTTGTAATAAACCCAACCCAGGCTGTCGATAATATAGCCGTCATTAGGACGGAATTTTAAGGCCCGCTTAATCAAATCTTCCGCCTCATCCAGATTGGTTCCCTTTTCGGCATAGGTGTATCCCAGGTAATTTAACGCCATGGCGTGAAAGGGCTCTTTTTTTATGGCGGTTTTCAATTGCTGGATGCTTTCCCTTTTATGTCCCGTTTTATCCAGGAGAACCCCCAGACGGAAAAAGAACTCGGCCTGATCAGAATCGATCTCAATCCCTTCCAGAAGTACTTTTTTCGCCTCCGGAATCCTGTTCGTTTGTTCATAAAGGGTGGCCAGAGTCAGGTAAATCTCAATCTTTTTGGGTACGATAATCAACGCCCTTTTCAGTATTTGAATAGCCTCTTCATACTTTTTTTCTTTTTCCAGGATATAAGCCTGCATGATCAGAGCTTGGGGATAGTATTCCGATTGGGCCGCAATGGAGGTCAGCAATTCACGGGCTTTTTTATAATTTTGTTGTTCCACCAAGGTGATGGCCAGAAAATATTTTATTTTGTGGTCGCCGGGCTTTTCTTCCAACAGAGCGTAGAATTCTCGGGCGGACTGGTCGAAGTGATTGTTTTCCAGGTAAATGATCCCGATTCGGAAGCGTTGGTTAAAGTCCTGGTTGGAATTCGCTTTTAAGGATTCCAACAGAGCATGACCCTGTTCCCAGTTTCCCATTTTTAAAAATAGATTTCCGGCCTTTTCCTGGGCCTCTAAGTTTTTCGGGGTTTTCTGGAGGACGATCTGATACACGGACAGGGCTGGTTTGTTTTGATTGGTCAATTCATAGACTTGGCCCAGACCCAGATAGGCATTGATATGATTGGGATTGATATTGATCGTTTCCTGAAAATACATTTTGGCTTTATCATATTGCTTCATTTCCAGGGAAATCTTGGCCAGGAAGAAAAGCCCTTTCTCGGATTGCGGATTTATCTTGATCAATTGTTGAAAAGATTCCAAAGCCTCAGGAATTTTCTTGAGTTGGAGATTCAAGAGACCCAGATTGAAAAGCACTCCCTCATGCCGGGGATTCAGGGCCGAAAGGGTTTGATAAGTTTTTTTGGCCTCTTCCCATTTTTGCTGGGAGATATAAATCTCCGCTAACAGCGAATAGGCTTCCTGAAATTTCGGATTGAGGTCGATCGCTTTTTGGGTATGGTGTCGTGCCTCGGTGGGATTGGAGGCCCGGAAAAAAAGGCGACCGAGGGAAAATTCTAAGAAGGGCGAATCGGGTACCAGGGCTAAGGTCTTTTGAATTTCTTCAATGGCTTGGGCATCCAGAGATTCCTGGGCATAGAGGCTGCCAAGTAAAAAACGATAATAAGCTTCACTTTGTTTGTCCGGTATTTTTTTTAAAGGAATTTTTTTCGGAGGTGTCTGAGGTGAAGGCTGTTCGGGTTTTAATTGAGGCGGTCGGCTGAGACACCCGGAACCCGTCAAAAGAAAAAGGATAACCCCGGTCAGGAAAATAAGGGAGAGGATAGCAGCTTTTATTTTCATTAAAAAAATTGATCCGCATTAATAATCAGCTAATGGCTGATAGCTTATAGCTCATAGCTCGAAGGAAATGGGTTTTACTAACAGCTATCGGCTATGAGCTATCGGCTTATTTCATCAGGGTGTTTCCTGCAAGTAGTCGGGTTTTAAGTCCGGAATTTCTTTTTCCAGATAGGCCTTGACTTTTTTCAGGAGTTTTTCTTCCAACTGCCGGATCCTTTCCCGGGAAACCTCGAATTGATCCCCCAAATCCTGCAGGGTCAGAGGTTCTTCGGCCAGGATCCGTTTTTCAAAAATAATATTTTCCCGGGGGGTCAGTCCTTTTTGAAAATTTTTGAGTTTGGTCTTGAAAATATTTTTTAATTCCAGTTCGCTTAAGGTCCTTTCCGGAGAAGCCTCATGGGCGGGCAGAATAGACTTGTGATCTACGGAAGAATCCTCGGCCACCGGCGCATCCAGGGAGAGTTCCCATTCTCCCAGCCTTTGATCCATTTCAATGATTTCTTTTTCGCTGACGGAAAATTTTTCAGAAAGGAGTTTGGGAACGGGATCAATACCCAAAGCCATCAGACGGCCTTTTTCCTTTTTTAAGTTATAAAAAAGCTTCCGTTGAGCCTGGGTGGTGCCTATTTTCACCAGCTTCCAATTGTCCATGATGAATTTAAGTATATAAGCTTTGATCCAGAAGGAGGCATAATAAGAAAACTTAATACCTCTAAAGGGATCGAACTTTTTAATGGCCTGCATCAGTCCGATATTTCCCTCTTGGATCAGGTCCAACAAATTCTGCATCCAGTAGCGTTGAAATTCCATGGCGATCTTGACCACCAGCCGCAGATTGGAGGTAATCAATTTATAGGCCAACTCGGAGTCCGGGGACTCCTGGTAGCGGGTCAGCAGCTTTTTCTCCTCTTCCGGAGTCAAAAGGGGATAGCGGTTGATCTCGTACAGATAACGCTGAAGAGGGTCGTAAGGGACTACCGGGCTCTTGGATGAGGGTTCGGTTTCCGGCACCTTTTCCTCGGTGAGGGATTCCCAGGGGTCTTCAGGCGGGGCGGTCTTCATCTCCTTGCATCAATCCAATATTTTTTCGTCGTAAATCGATTCCAGGCGATATTTATGTTCGGCTTCCTGATCGGCTAAAAAGGCAAACAGCTTCTTATGAGCAGGGTCTTCGGCCTTGGATTCCCAGGCCCGGTAGAACTTTAAGGATTTCTCCTCATTTTTCATGGCCAGGATCATGACCTCTTGATATTTCATGTCCTTATGAAATTTCAGATCCATCAAATAGTCGCTGATCTTCAGGTCCGGTATGGTTCTGGAACGCTCCGGAAGGGTCCCGGGATCCGGCAGATCTTCCAATAATTTTTGGTGCTTTTCCTCTTCGGCCGCCAACTCCAAAAAAAGAGGGGCTATCCCCGGGTATTGGGAAAGTGAAGCGGCGGATCGATAGAAAGTTTGGGCATCTTTTTCTTTACTGATGGCGAATTGGATGATTTCTTGAAAAGTGGAAAAAGTCATTTCAGGTCCTCCTCTATTTTCCAGCCGGCCCAAGAGATCAATAGGACAAAATCGAACGTTTTTAAAAGGTCTCTTTTCAAAGAGATAATGCCCTTGAGTCCTTTGGATTCACTGGTGGGTTTTCTTTTGAATGCCTAAAGGTTATGGTTAATAATTTACTGTTCGTTCCGCTTGATGTCAAGGAATAAAAAAGGCCCTTTCTTGAATGAAAAGGCCTTTTTCCGCGAACCTTGAACCGGGAACCGCCTATTCCCTTATCAGACAGGATTTACAGGATTACCTAGATTTTTGTCCCTTTCCAAGAGAAAGGTACAAACCATATCGTCCTGCGGGTTGAAGCCCTGATTTCTGCTGAGATCCGATGAATGTCGTTCAGGGTTCTTCGGAGCCTGAACAAGGATCATGTAAATCCTGTTAATCCTGTCGGCGAAACTACTCCCAGACCCTTTGGTCTTCGATTTTTTTGGCCTCTTTGGGCAAAGAGCCTTTGGGCAGGATTTGTACTTCACCACGGACCCGGAGGATTTCCTGGATTACTTTTTTCAGGGCCTCGGACCATTTTTTCGGGTCCGGGCAGGATTGAGACAGTTCCGCCCGAAAGGTCATCTTGTCCTGATGACCCTCCCGGGTGACCACGACCTGGCAGGCACAGATTTCATTGAATTTGGCAGCTACGGTATCCACCAGGCCCGGATGGATGAACATCCCTTTGACTTTGGTCATTTGATCCACCCGGCCGACTATTTTCATCAGCCGGGGTGAAGTTCTTCCGCAAAGACAGGGTTCGTCGCTCAAATAAGAGAGATCTCCGCTGCCGAAGCGGATCAGGGGATAGACTTTATTGAAACAAGTGCCCACAACCTCCCCGATTTCTCCGGGGCCGCATTGTCTGCCGGTCCGGGGATCGACGATCTCAACGATGCAGTCATCGGGGAAATGCATGCCGTTTTTCTGGATACACTCAAAACCCAGACAACCGATGTCGGCCGTTCCATAGCTTTGGCGGACCATCAATCCTAATTCGGATTCCAAGGTGTCCCGGAGGGATTCGGTCAGCATCTCAGCGGCCACAAAGGCCGTTTTCAAGGCCAGATCCTTTTTGGGGTTAAAGCCCATTTCCTTGGCCTTCTGCAGGGCGGAAAAGAGAAAACTGGGGGTACCTAAAAACCCGGTCACTTTCAAGTCTTTCATGATCCGGACTTGAAGTTCCGTGCTCCCCACCCCGGCCGGGATGGTACGGCAGTCCAGGAGCTTTAACGAAGAATCAAGCATAAAGCCAAAAGGGACCAGATGAAAGTTAAAAGTGATTTGACAAAGATCGCCGGCCCTGAATCCGCCGGCGAATAATCCCTGGGCCCAACGGTTGTCTTCATAGAACCGCTCGCCGGGTTCATAGATAGGCCCGGGGGAAATAAAGATACGTCCCAGGGCATCCGGGGTTACCCCATTTAAGCCGCCGAAGGGGGGATTTTTTTTCTGAAGCCCTACCAAATCGGCCTTTTCGGTAATAGGCAGTCTCTCCAGATCTTTAACGGAAACAAGGTCTCCGGGTTTGACTTTGGCCCGGTCCAGTTTTTTTTTGATGGCCGGGGCCTTTTCATAAGCGTAGGCTATGATATGCCTCAGCTTTCGATTATGAATCTTTCGTTGTTCCGTGGCCGTCAGGGTTTCAAACTTGGAAAAATATCCTGAAAGACGGTCCTTCCTGGTTGCCATTGATCCCCCATGAAAAAAGAGTTCGGAGTTAAGAGTTCGGAGTTCGGAGTTAAGAGTTCAGGTTTCGGAGTTTTTAGCAGGGTGGTTTTGACTCCGAACTCCGAACTCATCACTCCGAATTAAAATCAGATTGTCATTTAGAAGGGAAAGTCCCCTCGAATGGGACGATGATGTTTTTCCCATCAGGACCGACAAAGGTGGCCGTACCGTTGACCATGATCGGGAAGGTGAAGTCGGAAATTCCTTCCCACCATTTCTTCAACAGATCGCCGGACTTGACATTCATCTCCTGCAGTCTGAATCCGCCGGTGACTAATAAGGAAAGATTGGCCGTATTGTAATCAAAGGTTCCATTGAATCTAAGATAATCGGTTGTCTTTGCTGGAATATAGTTGTCGTCAAAGAAGGTCAGGGTATTCAATTCAAACCCTTCAAAAGCGACGGTAAACTTTAAATCATCCAACATGATTCTAAAGTTGTTGGGGTTTTGCAGGGAATAAACAAAGGCCAGGACTAGAGGAGCCCCTCTTCGGCCGGCTGTTAATTTTCCTTCCTTATCCAGAATGCCGTCCAAATAATAGCCCCAGTAACTGACAATCTCAACTCGTTCCAGCTTAACCACCGGGGCCTTGGCTGCGGTCTTTTTGGCCATCATTCCTTTTTCCGGGGCGGGTGTTTTTCCTTCAGCAGCCAAACACGGTAAGGCAATCAGGACGATGATCCCGATAAGTAGAACCAAGGTAACTGCGAATTTTTTCATAAGATCCTCCCTTTAATACGAAAATAGGTTTTTTTGATGTAGGACAGCCGCCCTCGGCTGTCATTAGTGGAAACAGCCGAGGGCGGCTGTCCTATATAATCTTTTTCATGTCCCGGCTTCTACAGGAAGCCTCTTCGAAAGCTCGGCAGAGCCGAGCGGATCGTGGTGCCACGTCCAAAAGGTGGGGCATGGCGGTTTAGGTTAACCAACGTTTTCGTCGTTTATAGTGTTTGACGTATCGTCCATAACGATCCGCCCGTTTTCCATGACATAAGCGTAAGGGGCTACGCTTAAAGCCAGTTTGGCATTCTGTTCCACCAGGAGGATGGAGATTTTGGATTCTTGATGAAGCCGGGTAATGATATTGAAAATCTCCTTGATCAGCATGGGGGCCAGTCCCATGGAAGGCTCATCCAGGAGCATCAGCTTCGGATTAGCCATTAAAGCCCGGCCCACCACGGTCATCTGCTGTTCACCGCCGCTGATAAACCCGGCCGTTTCATTTCTTTTTTCTTTCAAACGGGGGAAATAGTGATAGACCATTTCCAAACCGTCTTTTACGGCCCGGCGATCCCGCCGTAAATGGGCCCCGACCACCAGGTTTTGTTCCACCGTCAGGTGCTCAAAGACACGGCGTCCTTCAATAACTTGAACGATCCCGGCCTTGGCGATATCTTCGGCATTCTTTTTGTCGATCCGATCTCCCAGAAAAACAATATTGCCATCCGTGACCTTTCCGTCCTCGTGTTTCAACAGGCCGGAAATGGCTTTCAGCGTGGTACTTTTTCCCGCCCCATTGGCCCCCAGGAGGGCCACAATCCCCCCCTGGGGAACTTCAATAGAAACGCCTTTGAGGACCAGGATAACCTCATGATACTTGACTTCAATGCTGTTGATCTTCAGGATCGGTTCCTCAGCCAACGATCTTACCTCCTTGGAAATGTTCATCGGTCGCTCTTCGGCCTTCAGTCAAAAGCAGGGGACTGAGTTTTAGCTGAACAGTGAACATTGAACCTTGAACATTGAACTTTTTTATCCTACCAGCCCAGCCATTCCTTTTCCCATTTGTCGGGCCAGCGTTTTTTTAAGTCAACCATTTCCACCAGGACAAACTTTCCTTTGTCAATCTTATAAATGGGACAGCCCGTGGCCGGTCGATGATCGGTTGGGGAAAAACTGGCTGGCAATGATCCGACTCCGAAATCTTTATTTTTAAAGGTTTCCATGGCCTTCATAATCCCTTCCCCGTTTAGTTTGCCCTGTTTATCGGCCACTTTCATGGCATCGGACAACAGGAGGACCGCCCCCCAGGCCTGGATGGTTCGAACCAGTCTTTTGCTGGCTGGGACCCCGGGGTTGATTTTTTTGGCATAGGCTACAATGGTGTCCATCATCGGAGTCTTCCCTCCGAAGAAGGCGCAAACCGTGGCCCCCATGACCCCTTCAGCCGCCGGGCCGGCCAAACGAGGCAGGTTTTCATCAAACCCCCAATTGTTGACAATATGTTCAGCTCCAAGGCCTAAAGAATAGGCATCCCTCACCGCAGTGGCCACCGACATAGTGGTGTTGCCATGCCAAACCAGGTCGGGTCGAAACTGCTTGGCCCCCAGGACTTGGCTCTTGGTGTCCAGGGCCGTTAAAGGAACATCCTGGTCCGGTCCAACTTCAAAACCCAAAAGGACAGCTTGATCCTTGATGGCCTTGATCGGGGCGCTGGCATAGGGTGATGCCGACATGTAGAAGCAAACTAAACGGGGTTTTTCCCCCTTGTCTCTCCGGGCTTTAAATTTGGGATCTTTCTTCCAGACATTGTCATACCAGGCTGTGATAGCCGACCGGGCATTAGTGGAATAGTCTGAACAGAAAAACAGGTTGTAAGGGGTTTTTTTGGGGTCTGTCAAATGGGCCGAATAAGAGGCCGAGACATAAGGCATCTTATCTTTCGTTACGGTCGGGGAAAGGGCCTCCGTATCGCCGGTGCCCCAGCCCAGGACAGCGACGACCTTATCGAAATCGCGGAACCGTTTATAGGTGGTCACCGCTTCCGGAATCCGATACCCATAATCATATTGGAATAATTTAATCTTTTTTCCGTTGATGCCGCCGGTATCATTGACATAGGCAATGGCCTCGGCAATCCCCAGGGCATAATCCTTGCCCACGTCCGAAGTGGCTCCGGTCATATCATTGATAGATCCAACCCTGATTTCCGCCGGGGCCGCCCAAACCAGACCGGAAACTCCAATAAAGGAAACCAAAAAGGCAATTAACCAAAAAAGCGATTTCTTTTTCATCATTGCAACCTCCATTTTTAATGTTTTCGGAAATAAAATGGGAAATGACCACAGTCAGTGACTCTCAGAAGATCACATCACCTCCTTAATAAAGAGAATCGGTTTATGGTCGACGGTCTAAGGTTCACGGTTTTTTCCCGACCTTTAACCCTATACCTTGGACCTTGAACCTTTTCTAGTGCGAAAATAGGGTTCGTCACCCAACGAGTTCTATTTTCATATTTGGTGGTGTCACGTCCCTAACAGGACATGACTGGTTAATAAGAAAACGGCCAAAGGTTAAAATAATTTTTGATTTGCCACCAACGATAGGCCAATCCGTTGGGTTCGTATATTAAGAACAGACAGATGGCCAGTCCAAAAGTCGCTTCTTTAAGGAATAAGAATTTCATGGTTAAGGCCGGGTATATCGGCGTCAGGGGAATAATGACGAATTTCAATCCTTCCATGATCAGGACCATGAAAAGAGAACCGAAAATGGTCCCGTAGATACTACCGACCCCCCCGATCAGGATGACCCCCACCAGCCACAAAGACCAGAACCACTGAAAGTGTTCCGGACTCAGGGCCGCCAGGGTACTGACCCAGAAGGCCCCGGCAATGCCGCCGATAAACCCGGCCACAAAAAAGGCCATCAGTTTATAGGTAACGATGTTGATTCCCATGGTCTCGGCGGCAATATCATTGTCCCGGATGGCGATCCAGGCCCGCCCGACTTTGGAGCGAAGCAGATTGGCCAGGCCCATGGTCAAAAGGATGGTCAAAACCGCCCCTAAAAAATAGACCTTCAAGTCGGTGTCCAGAACCAGGGGGCCGATGGTAATACTTCCCGGGGGTAAGGAAAAGGCCTGTCCCCGGCCCCCGATCTGACTGACATATTGGGTTAGAATAAAATCCACGGTGACGAACTGGGCCGCCAGGGAGGTCATGATCAGATAAAATCCCTTGACCTTGGCCGAAGGCAGTCCGAATAACACCGACCAGAGCCCGGCGACCAAACCTCCTATAAACATGCTTAATAAATAGGGAAAATTCAATTGCAAAGTGAGCAGGGTGGCGGTATAGGCCCCGACGGCGATAAAGGCCGCGTGCCCGAGGGTCACCTGACCGCAATAACCGATTAAAAGCTGGACCCCCAGGGCCCCCATAATGGTATAGCAAACCAGATTGGCAACGCCGACCCAGTAAAGCCCTCCCCAGTAGGGCAGGATATAAAAGATGAAAATTCCCAGAAGGACCATCTTCCCGATAACGAATTTGGTTTGCCACCAGGCGTGGTCCTGTTGATAATATTCGTGATAAACTCCGCAAGGTAAATAGGACATAACTTATACCCTTTCTATTCTTTCCCAACCCCAGAGTCCGTAAGGCTTGAATAACAGTAAAATGACCATAAAAATAAAAGGGGCGATTTCTTTCACGCCGCCGGGGGTGAAGCGGTCCAGATAGGCCCCGCTTAAGTTTTGCAGAATCCCGATAATGATCCCGCCGACGATGGCCCCGGGTACGGAGTTCAGCCCCCCCAGAACAACGGCCGGCAGGACCAGGAGACCCAGATAGCCGACCGAGATATTCAGACCGTTGATGTTTCCCAATAAGGCCCCGCCCACTCCGGCGGCGATAAAGGCTATCCCCCAGGCCGTGGCATAAACAAAGCGGGCACTGACTCCCAGGGAAAGAGCGGCCATTTCATCGTCGGCCGTGGCCTGCATAGCCAGACCCCAGCGGGTAAACTGGAAGAAGGCCACAAAAATAAACAGGAGGGCTATCGCGGCGACAAAACTCCAGAGATAAACCTGGCCGATGATGATCCCCCCGATATCAATGGGTTTCATGGGGAAAACCGGGGGGGTGAAAATGACGGTGTCGGTCCCGAAAAGAAATTCGACGATGCCCCGAAAGAAAAAGGATAATCCCACGGTCACCATGATAACTGTCAGGACCGGTTCTCCGATCAACTTGTCCAGGAATATTCGTTCGGTAATAAGCCCCAGAATAAAGCCGATAATCACCGTGCAGAGAAGGGCCAGGAGGAAGGGAAAACCCCAGAGATAAAAGGTCAGGCAGACATAGGCCCCGATCAAAGTGAGTTCCCCCATGGCCAGGTTCAACACTCCGGAGCATTTATAGATTAAGGTCCAGCCCAGGGCCACCAGGGCATAGATCCCGCCCATCATGATCCCGGTAATGATTACCTGAATAAACAGTTTCATGATTTCCCCTCCGCAAAAAAGTATAAAACTCCTGATAGTTGAAACTTCGGTATCAGTTTAGCTTTTTGAAATCAAAACCTTTTTTAGACAGGATTTACAGGATTACTATTTGTGCCTTTCCGGAAGAAAGGCACAATTCTAATTGTCTTGCGGCCGGAAACATTAGTCTCCGCCGGAAGCGGATTGTAGTTGCTCAGGCTCTTCCGGAGCGTGAGCAAAATCATGTGAATCCTGTTAATCTTGTCAGATATATTTTTCAGCTTTATCCTAATCCGGCAGCTTTCGGATATGAAGATCGGCCTTAATGCGGACCACCCGTCCATCTTCATAGGTAATGGTGGTATCCATATGAAGGTTGTCCTGGTCTTCATACAGGGCCCGGACTATGTCCTGGTAACGGTTTTCCACAAAGGCCCGCCGCAGTTTCCGGGTACGGGTCAATTCTTCGTCGTCGGCATCGAATTCCTTATAGAGGTTGACGAATTTATTGATCTTGGCCGCCGGCTTGAGGCTTTTATTGGCTTCCCGAATCTGTTTCTCCACCAGGTCGTAGACCTCCGGTTTTTGAGACAGTTCGTGATAACTGGTGTAGTTAAGCTTCTTCTCGTCGGCCCATTTCCCGACCACGGCATAATCAATACAGACCACGGCCGTAATATATGGTTTCTCATGCCCGATGACCCAGGCATCTTTGAGAAAAGGAGAAAATTTCAATCGGGTTTCCAGATATTGGGGAGAGAAAATGGACTGGTCGCTTAGAATCATGACGTCTTTGGTCCGGTCAAATACCACCAGGTGGCCGTCTTCATCGATGAACCCTTTATCTCCTGAATAAAGCCAACCATCCTGAAGGGTCTTGGCCGTTGCCTCGGGGTTCTTATAGTATCCCAGAAAAACGGAAGGACTCTTGGAAATAATTTCTCCTTCTTCAGTAATTCGGACCTCGGTATTGATGATCGGGGTGCCTACCGTATCGAATTTGATATCCCCGCTGCGATGCAGAACCGAAATGCCGGCGATCTCGGTTTGACCGTAAATCTGTTTAAGATTGACACCCAGGGCATGGAAAAAACGGAAGTGATCCGGTCCCATGGCCGCTCCCCCGGTGTAAGCGTTCCGGATCCGGCTCAACCCCAGATGATCCCGCAGTTTCTTTAAGACCAGGCCATGGACCAGTCCGTCCAGTAGCTTCCAGACCAAAGGAATCGGTTTTTTATTAAACTTCAGATCCGCCACCCGGTAGCCGATTTTCATGGCTGTATTGAAAAAGGTTCTCTTAAGCCAGGTGGAATCCAGATGCTTGACCTGAACGGTACGGGTCATTTGTTCATACATGCGGGGGGGAGCGAACATGACATGAGGGCCGATTTCGCGGATATTCTCCTGAGCGGTTTCCGGCTCTTCGGGGAAATTGATAGTAAACCCTACCTGTAACCCGCAGGAGATGGACATCATCTGTTCCCCGATCCAGGCAAAGGGTAGAAAGGAGACAAAATCATCCTCGGGAGTGCAAGGGTCCACTCTCATCATATTTTGTCCCATGGTCAGCAGGTTATAGTGGGAAAGGAGGGCTCCCTTAGGCAAGGCCGTCGTCCCGGAAGTATAAAAAAGCAGGGCCACATCCCCGGCTTTCCCCTGGGAAACTATTTTTTCAAAGAGATCAGGTTCTTGCTGATCCAATTCCCTTCCTTTTTCCATGACTTCTTTAAGGCCGATCAGCATGGGGTCATTATAGTCCCTCATCCCTTTAGGATCATCCCAGATTATTTTTTTCAGAAAAGGGCATTTCACCTGAACGGATAAGGCCTTGTCCACTTCTTCCTGACCTTCTCCCACCAGGAACGAGGCATCGGAATGGTTGATGATATGGGCCACTTCATCCATGAGAGAGTCTTGAAAAAGCCAGACGGCGATTCCACCAACGGAAAGTGTGGCCATTTCCATCCATAATCCTTCGGGACGATTATCCCCGATCATGGCCACCTTGTCTCCGCGTTTCAGACCCAGACTGACCAGACCCAAGGCAATGCTTTTCACATTTTCCAGATATTTTTTCCAGGTGATCGGGCGCCATATCCCGAATTCCTTTTCTCGCATGGCTGCCTTGGAATCCCCATACCGTTTAGCGGTATCGATCAGAACCTTGGGCAGGGTCAAATCTTCAGTAATTTGAAAAGGAATGGTAAAAGCATTATCTCCTGGTGGCATACAAGTCCTCCTCGCCCAGATAGGCCTCAATGACCTGAGGATGGTTCTGAATTTCGTTGGGGGTGCCGGTGGTAATCTTATTGCCGAAGCTGAGGACCGAGATACGATCCGAAATATCCATTACGACTCCCATATCGTGTTCGACCAGGATACAAGTCACATTCCACCGCTTTTCCTGGTTGATATCCAGGATAAAACGGGCCATGTCTTCCACTTCTTCCAGATTCAGTCCGGCCAGGGGTTCGTCCAGGAGCAGCAATTGGGGATCCAGGGCCAGGGCCCGGCCCAGCTCCACCCTTTTTTGCAGACCGTAGGGCAACATGCCGACCGTTTTATCGCGGATTGATTCAATTTCGAGCAGATCAATGATTTCTTCTTCAATATACTCCCGGGTCTTAATTTCTTCGCGAGCCGTTTTCCCAAAATAAATGGATCCGCTGAGGATACCTGATTTCAAGTGGATATGACGACCCAGGCGGATGTTGTCGAGCACCGTAATGCCCCTGAATAATTCGATTTTCTGGAAGGTCCGCGAGATGCCCAGTTTGGCCCGGTGGTGAGTATTAATCCGGGTGATATCCTGTTCTTTAAAAGAAATCCCTCCTCTTTGAGGATGATACAGTCCGTTGATGCAATTCAGCAGAACGGTTTTTCCGGCTCCATTGGGACCGATAATGGAATGGATCTCCCCTTCCCGGACGTCAAAACCGACCCCGGAAAGGGCGGCTACCTTCCCAAAATACATATTGATATCATCAACTTTCAGCAGTACAGGGCCAAAGCTACGGGATGACATGAGGCCGTTCTCCTTCCTGAAAAAAAAGATTATCCCAGCTTTACGGAGAGAAAAGGCTGTAACTATCTTATTAATTATATTAATAAAAATTATAATTTTGCCCTTCCCGCTCGGTTGGTTAATCCGATCGGGGGGGGGATCCAGAAAGATGGAACCGGATCCTGGGGGCCTGATCCGGACCCCGGATCAAGTCCGGGGCAGGGTCTGAACCGGGATCCGCCGGGAGGACGTCTGGCTCCCCCAGCCGTGGCGAAGGCGACAGCTTTCCGGAGTCTTGCCTGAGGTTAATTAAATAAAAAAATATCAAATGGATAAGATCCAAATATTTTTTGTTTAATTTGAAGGCGGGATGGTGGAAAATTCTTGAAGGGTCTGGCATATCTATTAATCAATTAAAATCATTTCGGGTAAGGGCATTTGAGGCTGTTTTAAGTTTTATCTGAAAATTTTTTCATTATTACTACCGAAATTCCAATAAACTGTCAAGTTTATAAAATAGTGGGGAAGTAGTGAGTAAAAACAACTATTCGATAGTGGGTCATTTTAATTTGAAACTGACCCACTATCAACCTATTCATCATAAGATAAAAGATAGGCCCTTAGATTTATTTTTTTATTCTTTAGCTGAAGTTTGCTCCGTATGTTATGCCGATGAAAGAGGATCGTATTTTTCGAAAGATACAACAAGTCGGCTATTTCTTTATTTGTTTTCCCGTCTTTGACCAGGTTGGCCACTTTAATTTCCATGGAGGTGAAGTTGAAATGCCTGGAAGACAGCTTGCTGATGAAGGGAGAGATGATATTGTTCAGATTGGATTCCAGGATATCGACCAGGGTCTGTTGGTTGGTAGTCAAACGACTGTTTTTCAGTCGTTTAATATAGGGGGAGATCAATTCCTTGACATTGGACAAGACGTTTTCCCCGGTTTCCTTTTTGTCTTCTTCCCGTTGTTTTAAAAGCACTTTTAAAGCCGTGTTGACTTCCTCCAGGTGATGGGACTGGGCCTTCAGTTCCACTTCTCTTTTTCTCAAGGTTTTTTCAGCCCGCTTGCGTTCTTCTACCTCCTGTTTAAGCTGGGTATTGGTTTTAGCCAGTTCAGCGGTCCGTTCTTCGACCATCTCTTCCAGATGATCCCGGTATTTTTTTAATTCTTGCTCGGCCCGCTTCTGGGCGCTGATATTCCTCAAAATGACAATATTGCCGATCAGCCGTCCGTCTTTGTTCTTGTAGATGGTGGAACTGATTTGAACATCCAGGATCCGGCCTTCTTTGGTCAATCGTTTGGTTTCGAACAGTTCGATCTTTTCACCCCGCAGCATGCGCGAAATGGCTTTTTGGGTTTCGAACCGGCTTTCCTCCGGTACAAAATCGATTTGCTTTCCGAACACCTCATCGCCGGAGAATCCAAAAGTCTGTTCAAAAGCAGGGTTCACATAGACCGCCGTTCCCTTTCGGGTATAGACCACAATGGGGTCGGGGGAGGCCTGCAATAATAAGCGATTCCTTTCCTCACTCCCCCGAAGGATTTCTTCGGTCAATTTTTTTTCGGCCAGTTCTTTTCGGACCGAGGCATATAATCTGGCTTTATCCAGAGCGACTAAAGCCAATTCGGCAAACCGACCTAAAAGGTCGATATCTTCATCCTGGAATTTTTGGGCGGGATCGACGCTGGCCAGACCGATAACTCCGTGAAATCTTTTTCCATCTTTTAAGGGAATCCCCACTACGAAGCGAAGATCATCCAGGGTCTTATCTTCGATCCGATCCTTCCAATATCGGTAATCATGGACCAAGACCGGCTGCTGGGTCTCCCAAACCTTGCCTCCCACGCCTTCCCCGGGCCTCACCCGTCGCCCCAATTGATCCTTGAAAAAACCCATTCCGACGCGCATCTGCATCTCCGAATCCCCGGGTTCGAGGAGATAGATATAACCATTTTCGGTTCCACTCAGTCGGGCCGCGCGGAACAGGATGGCTTCCAGTAATTCTTCTTGATCCAGACGGTCGATCAGTCCCAGTGACGTTTCATGAAGGGCCGTCAAGTGCTCGTTTTTTCGACGGAGGGCTTGCAGGGTTTTTTGGAGATCGTCGATCTCTTTTTCAAGCCTTTCCGTCTTCTGGAAAAACTTGTCGGCTTTAAACCGAGAAACTCTGGCTTCTTCCATAACCCTCCTGGATTACTTTATGGGATTAATCCGGTATTGTTAAAAAGGTTATTTGCTCAACGATGGTTATTCAGCCAATCCTCCATATCCGTCATCACCTCTTCATATTCCGGTTCATTGAATATCTCATGTCTCAGGTGATGGTAGAGACGGAGGGTTTTGTCTTTGGAACCGATCCGCTCGAACAGGGCTTTGCTTCGCAACCCGTCGGTTACCAGGGGATCGTTTCCGGCCATGATCAGGACAGGCAGTTTGATCTGCGGCACCAGTTCGGGCATTTGATTCCGGGATTCGGTGATGGCCGATCCCTCCGGAATCGGCCCCCGGAAAACCAGCGGGTCATTTTCATAGGCGGCAATCACGGCCGGGTCCCGGCTGATAAAGGCGGTATCCAGGGGCTTACCGACGGGACGGGGGGGCTGGGGGGGCATGTCCGGGGTGACGATTCCGCCGCCGGAAAGAATAAGCCCGGCCAATTCATGCTGTTGTCTTAAGACATAGGCGGTGCTGATGGCCGCTCCCATGCTGTGACCGACCAGAAAAATCTTTTCTTCCGGTTTTTCTCGACGCACCAGGTTGAAGAAGGTCTTAAGGTCTTTGAGATAATCGGTGAAGTGGTTGATTCGAACCCGTTCCCCGTCGGATCGGCCGTGGCCCCGGTGGTCAAGGGCATAGATCGCATAACCCTTGGGGACGAAAAAGTTCACCAGATTCAGGTATCGGCCGCTGTGCTCGGCAAAACCGTGGGCCACCAGCAAGACGGCTAAGGGCTTTTGGTCCGGCAGCCAGCACTGGTAATAGAGGTTAAAATCGGCCACACCTTTGAAAAAGCCTTCTCGGTGTTCCATTTTTCGATCCTCCTCCTTTTCGTTGCCTCAACGGCCAAATTATCGTACCGAAATAATCGGCGGGCCGACGGTGCGGAGGAAATCCTTTAACTTTTTTTCATCCGTCGGACTGACCCGAACAACCGTTTCCCGGGTTTTTTTCCCTTCCTCTTCGGGCAAAGTGACCAAACTGACCAGATAAAGCCCCAATTCCTTAATGACTTTAGTGGTATCGGCCAGGGCCCCGATCCGATTTTCCAATTCCAGTTCAACCCGGACGCTCGGTTCATTGATGCCCAGAACTTCGATGAAAGTCTCCAGGATATCGGATTTGGTGATCAGACCCACCAGTTGGTTTTTGTCGACTACCGGCAGGGCCCCTATTTTGTGATCGTAAATCAACTTGGCGGCGGCCTCGATTGGTTCTTCCGGAGCGACGGTAATCACTTTTTTAGTCATAAAGCTGGAAACCTTGATCTGGTCCATTAAGTAATTCAGTTCAAAGATCGACAGAGAAGAGGAATCGGAGGCCCCGGCCTTGCGGACGTCGCGTTCGGTGACGATCCCCAACACCTTTCCTTCCTTTACCACCGGCAGATGGCGGATCCTTTTCTGTTGGATCAGCGTCATCGCCTTCAGCAAGGTTTGGTCCGGGTCCAGGGTGATGACTTCAGTGGTCATCCTGTTTCTGACGAACATGATTAACCCTCCTTTCTTTTATTCCAGATCGGCCGTTGTTTCCGGCCAAGCCTCCATCAGAGATTGGCCAGATCCCGATTTCCGTTCGGTCTGAGTCTGCCATCGGATTAAATAGCCATTTGAGCAGCCAGAATGTTTCATTATTAATTCCCTGTTGGATAATTGTCAATCCGGAAATGGGAAGGGGTCTCCTGATAGGACACCGCCCAGCGGGATCTTTTTTCAAAAAACAAATTAAAGAAAAACCTGTTTCCATTTTTATGGGCCTATGGTAAAAATTTATTAAGAAATAAGGATTGGTTCGGAACAGAGAGGATATCCGACGAAGGTATTTATGGACCCTTTGAAAATTTTATTCGTTTCTCCTGAGGTGGTTCCCTTTGCCAAGACCGGTGGTCTGGCCGATGTGGCCGGCTCCCTGCCCAAGGCTTTGAAAGGTCTTGGCTGCGACGTTCGCCTGACGATGCCCCTTTACCAGGCGGTACGGCAGGGGAAATTTCTTCTCCGGAAAGTTTTGGAGAATTTGCCGATACCCTTGGGGGGCTCAGCCATAGCCTCCGATATCTATGAAGGGGAATTGGCTGAGGGACTGCCCGTTTATTTCATTGAAAGGGATGAATTCTACGACCGCCTCAATCTCTATGGCAGCGCCAAAGGGGACTACTTTGATAATGACCGCCGTTTTTCTTTTTTCGCCAGGGGAACCTTGAACGCTGTTCAGGCCCTGGGCTTTCAGCCGGATATCATTCACTGTCATGACTGGCAGACCGGATTGATTCCGGCCTGTCTCCATTTCGGCCGGAACCCCGATTCTTTTTTTCGGAGGACGGCGGGCCTTTTTACCATCCATAACATGGCCTATCAGGGATCTTTCCCCAGAACAATTTTAGAACTGGCCGGATTGCCTGAAACCTGTTTTTCCCCCGAGGGGCTGGAATTTTGGGGACGGGCCAATCTATTAAAGGCCGGGATTGTTTACAGCCAGATCATCAATACGGTCAGCCGGAAATACAGTCAGGAAATTCAAACCGAGGAATTCGGCTATGGCCTGGAGGGAATCCTGGCTTATCGAAAAGCGGATCTTTTCGGCATCCTCAACGGGGTTGATTATGATCTTTGGAATCCGGAAACTGATTTCTATCTGGCGGCCCATTACTCCTCTCCGGATCTCTCCGGGAAAAAAATCTGCAAGAAAGATCTCCTAAACCGATTGGGTCTGCCTGAAGACCGCTTCCTGTTTCCGGTGCTGGGAATCATTTCTCGGCTGGCCGATCAAAAGGGATTTGATCTGCTGGCCGGGATCATGGATCCTCTCCTGAGTCAGGAAGTCTCCCTGGTCGTACTGGGCACCGGAGAAGAAAAGTATCACCGCCTGTTGGCCGAATTGGCTGAAAAGTATCCCAAGAAACTGGCCGTCCGCTTGACCTTTGACAACGCCCTGGCCCATCAAATCGAAGCCGGCAGTGATCTGTTTTTAATGCCCTCCCGCTACGAACCCTGTGGTTTGAACCAGATCTACAGCCTTAAATATGGAACCATCCCGGTGGTCCGGGCCACCGGAGGGTTGGATGATACCATTATCCCTTTTGATCCCCAAACCGGGAGAGGGACCGGATTCAAATTCTACCCCTATCAGCCCGAGGCCCTGTGGTCGGCCCTGGAAGAGGCCCTGGAAGTATATCGGGACCAAACCCGCTGGGTCCGATTAATGAAAAATGCCATGGCCATGGATTTTTCCTGGGAGGCCTCGGCCCGGGAATATATTAAGTTGTATCTTTTAGCGAAAGAACGATTGAAAGGATTTTAGATTTCGGATTGCGGATGCGGAACTTTATAAGAAACCTTTTATATCTGTTAATACTCGGGATAGGCCTCGGCCCGATGGGGTTTGAGACCCGGGCGGTCTCCGCCGGGCCGGAAATCCGGGCCGACGATCTGGAGTTGACCCCGGATCAAGCCCAAACCTTGAAAACCCTGAACCAGCAATTTCACCGGGAGCAGGCGCAGATCCGGAGAAAGATAATGATCAAGAGGATGGAGTTAAGGACCCTGAACGCCGAAGAAATCAGGGCCGACGAGGGGGAAGAATTGCGGAGAGAAATTCAGGCCCTTTTATTGCAGGCCCGGGAAAGATCCCTTTATTACCGCCAGGAAGCCTACCAGGTTTTGACCCCGGAGCAACGAAAAAAAATACCGGTTGAAACGGATTTGGGATTTCATTGCGGAGGATGGTTTCGCCGGGGCGGAAGATGGGGGATGGGATCCGGTAGCGGAGGCCCTCCCGCTTCAAGGTAAACCCTGCGCAAGAAGCCAAGCCACCCGGTCCCTTGCTACAAAATTCAGTCAATATAAATCTTAAGACCTTAATATGAACCTCCTAAAACGATTCACAGGTCAAAGACCCTTCGGTTATCCCTTTTACCTCTTTTCGGTGATGACGGTTCTTTTCGTCGTCCTGATGATCAACGGTTATTTTGAAATTCAGCGGACCCGCAACCACCTGTTCAACATTCTGGAAACCGAGGCCCTGTTGGTTATTAAAGGGTTGGAAAAAAATTCGGGAAATTTGATGAATGTTCTTTCACAGGACCGCCCGTCTCTGTCCGGCCCGGGGGCGCTCGAAGGTTCTGAGGATTCCTTGAGCATTGAAGATTTACTGATCGAACGACTGATCAATTTCGCTCTGCAGCTTGACCAGGATATTGCTCAGAACAAAGAAACCCCCTCATCCCTAAAAGACCGCCTGGCAGAATCGGGCCTAAAGACGGTCTATTTTCTAAAACCGAATGCGGCCCCGGACACCTGGGCGGCTTTACCCGGTGCTTTAAAAAAAGGGGTTCCTTTTTTTCAGAAGGTCGTATCCGGGAAGGCTCGCCTGGCGGTCTTCCGGGGAGAAGGGGCCTTACGGCAAACCATTCCCCTGGCCTTGGCCGTGGCTCGTCCATTTGAGCGGGGGACTATCCTGATATCGCTGTCTTTTGATGAGTACGTTTTTTTGAGCCGGCAGATTATTGTCCAGAGTTTTTTGGAAGATTTTTCCGGCAAAGGGAATATCACTTATCTAAGGGTGGAAGATCCGGCGGGGAAGGTCATTGCTCAAACCGGAGAAAAGGTCTTGGAACCATCCGCTGAAAACCCGGAGAGAATCGAAATCCGGGATTCCAACTTTTACTGGATAAAAGGAAAAGGGGAGGATTTCTTGGAAGTAGTCCGACCTTTTCGGCCCGCCGGTAAGAATCTGGGCTTTGTCTGGCTGGGACTTTCCTTAAGAGAGGTCAATCCCATTCTGGATCAGAGCCGGAGAAACATTATCCTGATGGGCATCGTCCTGTTGGGTCTGGGAATGATCAGTCTTTTTTTTATCTTTCGCCTGCAAAGCCGTCATTTTGAAAAAATGGAGCAGATGGGAAAGGAAATCCGTCTGAAAGAAGAACTGTCGGCCATGGGGCAATTGGCGGCCGGAGTGGCCCATGAAATCAAAAATCCTCTGAATGCCATCAGTCTGGTGGTTCAAAGGATGGGAAAGGAGTTTGTTTTCGATAACCCGGAAGAGCAGAAAGAATATGATCGTTTTACCCGCATCGTTCGCAGTGAGATCGCCAGGGTCAATCGGATCATCGGGGAATTTTTGTTGATGGCCAAACCCCTGGAAACCAAGTTGGAAAACCGGGCCGTGGTGGATATCCTGGAATATGTCCTGGAAATTATGGAAGAGGAGTTTCGGCAAAAGCACATCCGGGTGATTAAAGAGTGGGAAAAAGAAATCCCCCTGATCCGCTGCGACCGTTTTCAACTGACCCAGGCTTTCATCAATATTTTAAATAATGCCCTGGAAGCCATGCCGGAGGGGGGGACCCTTCGGGTGACGGCGAAGACCGTTCAGCGTTTCCCGCCCCAGGCGGGATTCAGCGTTCGGCGAACCGAGTTTGGCGAACCGAGTTCGGAGTTCGGAGTTCGGGGACCTGCGGTCGGAATTAGGAGTGACAAAAAACCCTTGTCAAAACAACCCCCCCGCCCTCAACTCAGCCGAGATTTCATGGAAATCTCCATTGCTGATTCGGGAAAAGGCATTCCGCCTGAAGACCTGCCCAAGATATTTGCCCCCTACTATACCACCAAGGAAAGGGGGGTGGGATTGGGACTGGCCATCACCCAAAGAATGATCCAGGCTCATGAAGGGTCCCTGGAAATCCAAAGCCATAAAAACCAGGGGACTACGGTGATCATTCGTCTGCCTGTTACGGCCCCTCCGTAACTGAAGAGTTCATATAAAAATCATCCTCAGCATCTGTCAGTCATTCCGGCGAAAGCCGGAATCCAGGAATATTAACTACTTCTGGATCCCGGCTTTCGCCGGGATGACGTCTTTGATGACGCATCACGAGTTCATAACTATATTATAAGCTTGACTTTTAAACAAAATAATGACAAACAAAGAGCCTTTAATACCTGATGTTTACTTCTAAAATTAAAAGTTGGCTGTAGGCGAGAGGCTATAGGCCATAGGCGGAAACCTGAATTGGAAAACTTGTTAGCCTATTGCCCTTAGCCCATAGACTATTGCCACTTTTTTTATTGAGGACTTACCATGCTTAAAAAAATTCGTTGGAAGTTTAGCTTGATCGGCCTTTTAGTGGTCTTGTCCGTTCTCTTTGTCATCCCCTCCCTGACAAAAAATCTACCTTCCTGGTGGAGCAGCATCCTGCGCAGTGAAGGGATGCGCCTGGGGTTGGATCACCAGGGAGGGATGCATCTGATCCTCAAGGTGGACCTGGC
>JACQYK010000238.1 GCA_016208255.1 Deltaproteobacteria bacterium
GAAGCGTTGGAGGGGAATCGCCGGATAATGGATGGAATGAGGAACATGTCCCTCATAATGTTTGAGCCACGGTTTTTCTTTCATCTGCTTTCCTTATGCTACGAAAATACCGTTCGTCGTTCAGCGTTCGGCGTTCAGCGTTCGTCGTTCGGCGAAAAGTCAATTTTCATCTCCCGGATCGATCGGTTCGAGCGGGCCTCCCGGCCCTTTACTACCTTTTCCGGTTGGCTTCAATGTATTCCGCCAGAGAGGAAAGGGTTATAAAAACCTTCTCGCCCAGATCCTTACTGAAGATCTCCACCCCGTAATCCCTTTCCACCAGGACCACCAGGACCAAAAGGTCCACCGAAGCCAGGCCCAGGCCTCCATCGAAGAAAGGGGTATCGTCCGCCAATTTATTCGGGTCCACATCTTCGAGTTGGAGTTCTTCCACGATTTTTTCTTTTAGTTCCTGCAGAAGCTGTTTCATGATTAATTCCTTAGCAGGCGGGCCGAACCCGGACCCTATCACCGCAAACCAATCCGCCTCGATGCTGTTCTCTCCAGGTCATTAAACAGGTGGGCTTTCGGCTTTATTTTTTCCGGAGGAATTTGAATTAGATCGATTAAATATTCGGAAAATTTCAGAAATACTCCGTCCTTTTGCATGACTCAGATCTTACAGGCCGTCGCCGGCCTTTTTTAAGCGCTGATTGCCGGTATAGAACCTATCTGTTTTTGTAACATACCAAGGGTTAAAGTCAATATCAAATATACCTTTCCCATATTTTTCCTTGACCGCTGTTCCTTTTTCCATTTATAATTATACAGCAAATGAAAAGGTCCTGACAAAGATAATGTTCTTCGAGAAACGCATTTTCCTGCCATCTTTTTTTGAAGAACCCCAAAAAATAAATAAGTTAAGTTAACAAGGAGGATATTGATGCCTCAAGGCCATGACATTAAAGGCATTATCGAAAAGGTAGCCCAGATCATCATTTCTGAACTTAAACTGGAAGATGTTACGGTAGAGACCTTTAATCCTGATTTGGACCTGATTGATGAACTTGGAATTGACAGCATGGATCTGGCGACCATCGCCTTGGTTTTGCAGGATGAATACAAGATTATGATTGACGAAGACGATTATCCCAAATTGAAGACCATCCGGCTGATCGCCGGATATGTCGAGGAAAAAATTTCAGCCCGGGAGTAACCTTCAAGTTCAATCCGGGTTGGGGACTAATCAACCGAAACCGCCATGCCACGTCTTTTGGGCGTGGCACCACGATTCGGTTGGGGCCGCTCGACCCGCTCGGACCGCTCGACCTTGTCGAGCTTTTGAAGAGGCATCCATCTGGATGCCGTATGTCGAGCTTTTAAATAGGCATCCCGTCAGACTCCCTCGGGGAGTCTGACCAAAAGATCGGGATCCGGCATCCGGCCGATCAGCTACGCTGATCTTTTGGGGAGACTCCTGGAAGGAGTCGGACAGGATGCCTTCTTTAAGTTCAACAAAGTTGAACGTCCGATCGGCAGGATGTCGGGACATGAAAACAGAGTTCATTAGACGCCGAACTCTATTTTCGTATTAAACCGTCATGCCACGCTTTTTGGTGGCGTGACACCACGAATCGTGAAAATAGGCCGGAGCAACGAGCAGCCCCAAACCCTATTTTCGAACTAAAGGAAAGCATGGCCATGACTATCAATCATCAGGCTTCCTTGGAAGCTGACAAACCGAAATTTTCCGATCTCCTCGCCCATCCGGAAGTCAGGCAACGCTGGGAAAAAGTCAAAAAATATTTTTTCCTGCGGGAATCGACTTATGACATGAGTAACCGCTGCAACCTTCGCTGCGACGGCTGTTATTATTATGAAGGCGAAAAACAGTTTGCCGTTGAAAATAACCAGGTGGAAGCCTGGCGAGGGCTTATGCGATCCGAAAAAGAACGGGGCATCACCTATGTGGTTCTGGCCGGAGCCGAACCATCGCTCGTCCCGGATTTGTTGGAAGTTTGTTTTCAGGAAATACCGCTGGGCAGCATAGCCACCAATGGGTTCAAAAAAATACCGGACTCGGTGGGCTACAAAATTCATATTTCCGTCTGGGGCAACGATGAGACCAGCCTTCAAGTACGGAAGGCCAGGAATCTCCTGACCAAGCAAATTGAAAATTACCGGGATGATCCCCGGTCCGTTTTTGTCTATACTTTTACCCGGGGAAATATAGAAGAAGTCTCTGAAGTAGCTGAACGCCTTGTTTCCGAAAACTGTAAACTGACCTTTAATGTTTTTTCTTCTCCGATTGGATATGCCGGACCGTTACGTCATGATGAGGAGTCGTTACCGCGGGCTCGATCGGCCATGATCGAACTTTTGGAGAAATACCCTCAACATGTCCTTTTTTCGGTTTATAATGCCGTGGCTCATACCCATAAAGGCAGTTTGCACGATCTTTACACCTGCCTCTATCCCCGCCAGAACCGGTCCCAGGATATTGGTCTGGGCCGTTCTTTTCGACAATACCGGACCGATTTAAAATGGGATCGATCCGTGGCTTGTTGTGTGCCGGACACTGATTGCGCCGACTGCCGACACTATGCCTCAGGTTCGGCAGTCGTCACCGCCCGTCTTTTTCGCCATGCCGCCAATTTGGACACTTTTAAGGCTTGGCTGGATTATGTGGATACCTATTTGGCGGTTTGGGTAATGGGTTATCAAAAAGGGGAAAACCTCTGCCCGGTCCCGATCAACCCTCCGCAGGCTTAACCATCAAATGGGAGACAGAAAAACATATCGGAGACCTTTGAAAAATATTCAATTTTGTCCAAGGTCAAGGAAGACGAAAATTTTAACCACAGGAATACATTTAGTATTTCGAGGATTAAAATTTGAGTCTGACGCAGAAATTGGGCAAAAAGGGATGTTTTTCAAATGTCTTAAAGGATCGGTTTCATGATCACCGTAAGTTCATTATTGGATCAACCATGGCAAGACCGTTATAAACGAATCTCCAATCTGAATATCCGCAGTTCCATTTATGATGTGACCAACCAGTGCAATTTGCGCTGCAAGGGTTGTTTCTTCTTTTCTTCCAATGAACATCAGGCGGCCCGGGAAGAAATGGATGTTAAAAAATGGGAAACCTTTATCGACCGCGAAAAAGAACGAGGCGTAAATCTGGCCATATTGATCGGCGGCGAGCCGACCCTTCACCTGGATCGGGTCGAAGCCTTTTACCGGCGTCTGCCGACCTATTGCGCGACCAACGGATTAATTGGAATTCCCCGGGACCGGTTTCCCGACATGATGGTCGGGATCTCGCTTTGGGGTAGTCCCGAAGACGAAAAACTTCTTCGTGGACGCGACACTTTTTCGGTTTCCAGTAAAAATTATGCCGGGGACCCCTATACCTATTATCTTTACACCATTACGCCGCGGCAGGTGGGGAAAATTGAATCCGTCATTAAAAAAATAGCCGACGTCGGGCTGAAGGTCCACCTTCAGTTGCTTTCGAATGATGAAAAGGTGGACGGCTTTTCCTGGAGTGAACAGGAACTGCAGGCCATAGGCCGGGAAATGGATGAAGTGTTGGATAAACACCCCCGAACGGTTATTTCCAGCAAATACTACCATCAAATCATTACAACCGGGAAGATGATGGGTCGCCCTTTCGGCTGGAATGAGTGCCCTTCCGTAACCGAATCCCTGGACAACCGGAAACCCCAACCCCGCCGCCTGATCCATTTTGTCCGCTGGGCTTCCGATCTGAAGACGGTCCATCGCTGCTGTACTTCGGCCACCCGGGATTGCTCTACCTGTAAGGATGGGGCGGCCCACATGAGCTGGGCCATGGTTAATAAGCGGGACCACATCCGATCGACCGAAGATTTACAAAATTGGATCGAAGTTTATGAAATGTTTGCCAAGCTCTATCGCTTTATCCCCTGGTAACCCCTTGCGGGCCTCAGGCAGCCTGCCTTTGTTGAAACCCTCATCGGCTTCCACGATAAAGTCATTTTCCATGGTGAATAAACAAGGATCGCAGGAATGAGGAAAATGAGCTTTCGATGCTTTTTTACGAGTTCCTCCATAATCAGGTAATGAATTTTTGACTGCGATCGGGCTTTATATTGTTCAAAGGATATCCCTATGGTTTTTAAAAAAGCGGTTATCTTAGGGTATGATGCCGTATCACCTCTTGGCATCGATTTGGAAAGGCAATGGGAAAGGGCTGTTCGGGGGGATTCAGGGATAGGACCCTTGACCCGATTCCCCTTGACTCCCGATTTTCCAGTTAGGGTGGCCGGGGAAGTACCGCCGGTTGATCCCCGCCCTTTTCCTTTTCTACATCCCCGGGAGATGGCCCACTGGACCTCTCCTATTTTTACCTACGCCCTGTTGGTGGTCCACCGGGCTTTAATTAAAAGCGGCTTGGTGATAACTTCCGAGATCGCCCCGCGGGTGGCGGTTACTTTCAGCACTGCTGTCGGGGGAATGGATGCGGTGCTGGAGGCCGATCGTCTCATGATCGCCCAGCAAAAAATGCCCCATCCCTTTACCAATCCTAATTCCTGTATCAACATGGTCGGAGGGCGGGTTTCCGTATTCACCGGGGCCACTGGACCTATTTGTTCGACCATAACGGCTTGCGCGACGGGGATCACATCCATGATCATGGGCGAACTTCTCCTGGAAAGGGGTCTGGCCGATGTGGTCATTGGCGGTGCTGTGGATTTCCCGCTGGTGGAACCGATCGTGGCCGGATTTGCCACGATGAACGGGGCTTATCGTCCCAAGGAAGGTCAACCCCCGGAGGCGCCGGAAAAGATCAGCCGTCCTTTTTCCGTCAACCGAAGGGGTTTTGTGGTTTCCGAGGGGGCTGGCTGTATTATTTTGGCCACAGCGGAATTTGCGAAAACCCACGGACTTCGGGACCCGGTTGAATTAGCCGGATACGGGATGACCTCCGATGCCACCCACTTCGTTTCACCCAATCTGGAAACGGTTCAGAGGTGCATGGAACAGGCCATAGCCGACGCCGGTCTCCAGCCCTCGGATATAGATGCCGTGAACGCCCACGCCACTTCCACAAAAGTGGGAGATAAAGTGGAAGCCGACGCCTTGCATAACATCTTCGGCAAAAATATCCCTCCGGTGTCGGCCAACAAGTCACAATTGGGTCATGCCATGGGAGCTTCCAGCGCCATTGAGGCCATTTTGGCCATAGAGGGATTACTCAAAGAAACCTTGCCTCCCACTATTAATTATAGTCCTGATCCGGCTATTGAATTGGATTGCGTGGCGGAGGGGGCCAGAAAGTGGAACGGGGAATTTGTCTTGAAAAACGCCCTGGGGTTTGGCGGATGTAACGCCAGCGTAATCCTGCGGAGACTGCTATAAAAACTAACCAAAGCTATTTGAAATTGGGGAGGTCATAGGGGGTCTTGTTTTTTGGGGATTGTCCAAAGGGTAACTCATCGCCCTATCCCGGCCCAAAAGCTAAGTTTATTAGGAGTAGAGCATTTACCCAAGCCCGTTTCCGGCCATGGTGAAGGCCTGCCTCTGCAATAGATAAAATATTGGGCCCGGCAAAGAAGCTCATGGCTTGTGGTGGACAACCCCAAAAAACAAGACCCCCTATGACCTCTGTATAAAATGTTAGAGATAAATTCTCAGACTTATGATTTTAGAATCTAAGGATATGTGTTAATTCATGAAGGCACCTAAAAACAGAAAAGTATTTGTCGTAGGTTACGGGGCGGCTACCCCGCTGGGAAGTACCTTTGCCAAGACCTGGAAGCGCGCCATTAATGGAGAAGCCGGCTTCCGGAAAGTAACCCGGTGTCAGGTGGAGTCCGCCTGCGACGTGGTCGGGGAAATCCCGGACTGGAATCCACTGGAACTGGAATTTATCGATGCTAAAGAAATATACAACTGGAACGCCGCATTTGTCATCCTGACCATGGCTGTCTGTCAGGAGGCCTTGCAAAACGCCGGGATTATTATGGATGAACGGATTGCCCCGCGCATGGCTTGCCTGATCGGTTCAGCCCTGAACGGACCGGACTCCTTCCGCATCGCCATGCAGGACCTGGAACACCGGGGACCTCTACGGGTCAGCCCCTATCTGCTGCCTAATTTGTGTGCCAATGTACCATCGGGAAAGGCCGGCATGCTCCTGAAATTTACCGGTCCCATCTTCTCTCCCCAGGGGGCCTGCGCCTCGGGCAACCATGCCATCGGCCTGGGGGCCAGGTTGATCCGGGACGGGGATTGTGATTTCGTGCTGGCCGGGGGGGCTGATGCCCCCATTCTGCCGGAATTGATTCACGGTTTTGCCAATATGAACGCCACCATCAAGGTCCATCCGGACGATCGTGCTTTTTCGTATCCGGGCCAGGCCTCCCGTCCTTTCAGTTTCGACCGGAAAGGATTTGTCCTCTCCGAAGGGGCGGGCGTGGTCGTTCTGGCGGCGGAAGAGCTGGTTCAAGCCTATGGTCTTCAAGCCAAGGTCGAAGTCTTGGGGGTGGGATGGACTTCCGATGCCTATCATTACACCAGCCCCAACCCCACTACTATAATTCGGGCCATCCGGGAATCCATTGAAGATGCCGGTCTGCAGCCGGCGGATATTCAATATGTCAATGCCCACGGTACCTCTACCCCCAAAGGCGACCGGACGGAGATAAAGTGTCTGAGGGAAGTTTTTGGCCAAGCCTTAGAAAATATCCCGGTCTCTTCCAACAAATCCCAGTTGGGTCACACCCTGGGGGCCACCGCGGCCATTGAAGCCGCTTTGACCATTGAAGCCATGGGAAAAGGCTTGCTTTTACCGACCATTAATCATCTTCCCGATCCCGATTTTTCGGATATTGATGTCGTGCCCAATGTCGTGCGCAAAAAAAATTGTGAACTGGTCCTTTCCAATGCCTTCGGTTTCGGCGGGACTAACTGCTGTATCATTTTCAGGGGAGTATAAGGATGAAGCCCAAACCGTTCCGGCCTGAAATTTATAATAACGACCAAAGGTTCGTCCGCGATCGCTCGACGGGTTTGATCTGGCACCGTTCAACTTACAGAACTTTATATGCCGATACCGATCGTTCGGAGGTGGTCTATCATGCCAACTACCTGCGCTTTTTTGAATTCGGACGAACCTCTTTAATGCGCGATTTTGGATATCCCTACAAGGAAATCGAAGCCCGCGGCTTTGTTTATCCTATCATCGATTTAAAAATCGGTTTTTATTCTCCCTTGTATTATGATGATCTAATGCATATCCATACCCGGCCGACCCATTTGGAGCGGGTGCGATTGCAGTTTGACTACCTGATCACTCGGGCTGAAAGCGGAGGGATCGTTTGCCTCGGCTTTACCAAGCACTGCGCCCTGAATTCCAAAGGTCTTCCCGTGGCCGTCGATCCCCAAACCGTGGAACTCTGGAAATCTTTCCCCGGTTAAATAGGAAAAAATCTGTTCGACAGGATTAACAGGATTTCAGGATAATTTGCTCAGGCTGCGGAAGATCCTGAGCAAGCCTGATTCGCTTTCAGCAATAAAAAAATCCTGCCCAAGGACGATAAGTTAGTGCCGTTCTTCCGGAAAGGCACTAAAGATCAAGTCAATCCTGTAAATCCTGTCTATAAAATTATTAAGAATATGCGCTATTCTTTGGAAATCGAGATCGCAGGTTATCTATTTGATCATCACTTCGAAGAGCGCTGTGTTTTGCCGGCCGTAGAGGCGCTTATCATCTTGGCCAAAGTCGTTCAAGCCCATTTTCCCGACATCAATATCCGTTGTTTAAAAACTGCTCGATTCCACCGTTTTTTAATTATTCCCCAGGAAGCCCGCCACCTCCCGGCGTCAGCGGAGCTGGATCAAACCACCAACGGAGGAATTTCGGCCCGGCTGATGACCTCGCTAAGATCCAAGACCGGCGGCTTAGGCCGCAGCCTGGAGCATGCCCGGGTGGAATTTTCCCTGGTCGATAGGACTCAAGATCAGCTCCCCCCCTTACCGGTTTCAGATAATTCTGAAAGATCGGGCGTCCTGATCCCGAAAGAATTGATTTACCCCGGACTGATCCCTTTCGGGAAGGCCTTTCAAAATATTACCGGTCCGGTGTCCGTTCGGCCCGGAGGGGCTTCGGCTCCCTTGTCTGGTGGTGACCAGGGAAAAGAGAATGACTGGCTCGGCTCCCCTTTTCCCTTGGATGCCGCTTTTCAGGTGGCTTGTATCTGGGGACAACGTTTTACCGAGCAGGTGCTCTTCCCGATGGGTTTTGAAAAAAGGACTATCCACCAAAAAAC
Organism: Deltaproteobacteria bacterium; assembly: GCA_016208255.1. Lineage (GTDB taxonomy): Bacteria > Desulfobacterota > RBG-13-43-22 > RBG-13-43-22 > RBG-13-43-22 > RBG-13-43-22. The sequence continues at coordinate 8,298 of JACQYK010000238.1, forward strand.
CAAAAAAGGCAGTCTCTACCAGGGTCGGATTTTTCCGGCAGGAGGAGATCGAAACCTGTTTTTATTTAACGCCCTAATCGTTGACTCCCAGGGAACCATCTGCGAAGAAATCCGGGGAATTCAAATGCAGGATGTATCCCAGGGCCGCCTGCGCCCTCCCTCATGGATCAAAGAGTTGTGACTATCCGGGTAACCTGGAAGAAAAAGAGAGCTTAGAAAAGGGTCCCGAGTTATGAGACTGCATGAATATGAAGGCAAAGAGTTGTTCCGGAGACACTCAATCGTTACTCCCCCTGGAGGATTAGCCTGTTCGAAAGAGGAGGCGGAAAAGATCGCCCGCAGCATCGGCAGACCCGTTGTGGTTAAAGCCCAGATCCTGGCCGGGGGAAGGGGGAAAGCCGGAGTAATTCTCCAGGCGGAAAGCCCTCAAGAAGCCGGATTAGCGGCCGAAAGTCTTTTAGGTAAAATCGTCAAGGACCATCCGGTCATGACGGTCCTGGTCGAGGAACGTTTAAGGATTGAAACCGAGATTTATCTGGGAATCACGGTTAACGGGGCTACAGGATCGCCGCTGATGATGATCTGTCCGGAAGGGGGAGTTGATATAGAAGAAACCGCCTTCCATTTTCCGGATCGACTGGCGACTCTTTCCCCGGATATCTTTCAGAGGCCCAAACCTGACGAAACCAAAAAGCTGGTCGATGATATCGGCCGGATCCAGACCGAACTGATGATTAATGCCGGGACCCATATTGTGGCCGGAGTCACTCCGGGTAAGGGAGGAATGACGGTGCTGGGTCGGCCGGTTTACGATTCGGTCAAGGAAGCCGTGGCCGGGCACAGGATTGACGCTTCCATCCTCTTTGTTCCGGCCGGGGTCGCCAAGGAATCCTGCCTCGAGGCCCTGGAGGCCGGTGTGCCGATTCTGGTCGTGATTACCGAACACATTCCCGTTCATGATACCATGCGAATTCGGGCCCGGGCCCAAAGCTGCCAGGCCACCATCATCGGACCGACTACCCCGGGTATTATTTGTCCGGGAAAAACCAAAATCGGAATCATGCCGGCCCAACTTTTTTCCCCGGGCCCGGCAGGTCTGATCTCCAGAAGCGGGACCCTGTCCTATGAGATCGGAGGGAGGCTTTCAGCCGCTGGGATAGGCCAAACAACGGTTGTAGGCCTGGGGGCCGACCCGGTGGTGGGGACCGATTTGGTTCGGCTGTTAGAATTGTTTGAGGAAGACCCGGAAACCAAGGTGGTCGTTGTTGTAGGGGAGGTGGGCGGAACCCAGGAAGAAAGGGCCTCGGACTTTATAAGGAGCATGACCAAACCGGTAGTGGCCTATATAGCCGGACGGTCGGCGCCTCAAGGGGTCAGAATGGGCCACGCCGGTGCCATCGCCACCCGGGGACTGGGGAATGTGGAAACCAAAATCAAGACCCTGCGGGACCATGGGGTCTGGGTGGCCGAAAATCCGGGGGAAGTCCCCGGACTGGTTAAAAAAATATTACATTAATCCAGGGTAATTCCCCTCAGTTTTTCCAATATATGTTTTTCCCGATCGGCGATATCCATAAGGATATTGGCCGCAGCGCTGTAGGAATCGTCCATTCCCGCCCGGTTTTTGAAAATACGTACGGCCATGACGGCGAATTCACGCCACCGGTCACCAGCTTCCGTCATTTCTCTTGACCAGTCGTTCAACCGGGGCTGGTTTAATTCCCTGGCGGCCTCCTGCAGAAAGGCGGCATAGATAAAACGAAATCCGGCCCCACCGGTACCGATCTCTTCCAGCATGCGAACAATCTGTCCCAGGTAGAGGGAGGCCTTCTTCGGTCCCAATTTTTCAGGCCATTCCCTCATCCTGCGGGCCAAAAAGCGGATTCCTCTGGCCCCGATCAAGGGGACAGGGGTTCGGAGCATAACATTGCAGGTCTTGCGGATGGCCAGGACAATGGCTTTTTTCAGATCAAAGGAAGAAGGGATTTCCGTCAGGTAATACATCTGTCCTTTGGGCGCGAAAACCCCCTTGGCAAAACGGACCCGCATGAGATCATCATAACTGAGTCTCTGGATATCCTCCAGGATCGGGTCACTGATCAGGTATTCTCCATTTTCCCTTCCGATAACGACGATATTGTGAGAATTAAAATGAAATCGGAAGGCTTTGGGGAAATAGGTCAGATGGAATACCCCGACCACGCAAGCGGTAGGGATGCCCTGCTCCAGGTTTTTATCCAGGGCTTCCATGGCCTGCCCGGGATCCTTAAATTTATCCCTTTGAAAGCGGACCCCCAGGCGGCGATTGACCTTACTGAAAATGGTTCCCATCCAAGGCCGAAAGGTGAACAGGGGAATACCATTCACCTTGATAAAGGGCAGAAAGCCGAAATATAGCCCTGATCCGATCCCGAAGACCATCGCTTCGCTTAGATTCATATGGTAGAATCTCAGGAGGTTTGAGGTAACTCCGGTCTCGCAATGAGCCGCCGGGCGATGATCAAAATTAATATGAATATCCTTGGAGGTCATTTTTCTTCAGTCATTCTCATGAAATCCGTTAAAGACTCGAGCGGAACACCGAAGAGGTCGGCATAGCGTCGCAGGACCTTTTCATCCATTTTTGCAAACCCGTCGGGCTTGAGGTGTCTTCGGACCTTCCTTTTGGGCAGGCCGATATAAGTGGCCAGAAGCTTCTCGTCCATGATATTTTTTTCCATGTAGTAGGCGATCGGGCTGAGCTTACCCCGCTGGATCTGCTCCCTGGTTTCTTTCATCTTTTCATGGATTACGTCCCAGGCCTGCAATAAGGCCGCATTTTTAGGGGTCCAGCCGCAGCTCGGGACCGTTATATAGTTCCCGTTTTCATCCAGGGCATAACTCAGGTCCATCTGCCTGCCTTCCATTAAACCATCATCATCCTGGGGTACTTCATGCTTTTTCATAGAGTGTTTTTGAAGAGACTGCTCTCCTCCTTTTTTAAGGCCGGGGGGCAAAAGGGGAGCCCAAAGTGCCCCGATAAATCATACGGCCGTCAATAGGGCGTAGACATAGGAAAACCGGGCACTCTCGGGAATCAAGGTAAGGATTTGCTGCCCTTTTCCCAGTTGACCTGAATGTAAAAGCTCCTCCAGCATGCAATAGACCGAGGCCGATCCTATATTACCCAAACGGGTCAGGTTAGTGAACCATTTTTCCTGGGGAATGTATACCCCCTGATCCCGGCTGTCGGCCTCTAAACGGGACCGGAAATACTCGGAGGATAAGTGCGGTAAAAAGAAGGAAATCTTATCCAGATCCAAATCGCGCTTTTTTATAATACTTTTCAGAAACAGGTTGTTCTGGCGGACGGCATAGGTGTCCAGCATTTTTATGTCCTGCCTCACCGAGAGTACCGAACGCTCCAGCAGTTCATTGGCTTCGAATTCCCGCCAGCCTTTGATCTCCCCGTTTTCAAGTTTTTCACCACCGGCATACATGCAGGTTTCAAACTGATTGGCAAAAGAAACCATTTCAATCCAATCGATCCTGAGGGAAAGGCCCGTCGGGTTGGGTTTGTTCTGCAACAGAGCGGCACCGGCTCCATCGGAAAGCATCCAGCGCAGGAAGTCCTTTTCAAAGGCCACGATCGGTTGCTGATTGAGGAGAGAAAGCTTCTCCGTCTCTTTTTCAAAATTGCGGGCCCGCATCCAGGTGGACATCAATTCCGACCCGGTACAAACGGCGTTGCTCTTCTCCCCCGAAAGGACGGCCAGGTAAGCATATTTCATGGCCTGCATACCGCAGACACAGGCCCCGGTGGGTGAATTAATCTCAATGGATTTTCCGCCCAACTCCCCGTGGACCATGGAGGCATGGGACGGCATCAACTGGTCCTGGGAACTGGTACCGCAGGACAGAAGTTCGATGTCATCAACTGTGAAGCGGTTATCGAGCAAACCCCGGACGGCCTCTGCGGTCATTTGGGCATTGGAATGGGTTAAACGGCCGTTCTCGTCCAGGGCATAATAGCGGGTCTTGATCTTATTATTACGGAGAACCACCGCCCTGGCTTTCGAAGGTCTTCCATCAACTAGGCCCAGGTGTTTTTCAATGGCATCATTCGATACCGGCCGGTTGGGCAAAAATTTGGCTAAACGGGTTATATAAACTTCCTTTGGCATAGTGAAATGATCCGTCCCTTCTATGAAGTATCGTTTGATTCAAAATTGACAACCTCATAAAAAGTCAAAAACGACTTTTCACGAGGCGGGAAAGGGCGCTTCCCCTCTCCCGCCACTTGAAGTGAATTCAAGTGGTTCCACCTTCACCCCAGGCCGGGACTTAATCGTCCTCGGCCTGTTGATGGACTTCTTGCAAGTCCATCAAAATTATTTCACCTGTGAATAATAGTCCTGGAGCCTCTTGGTCTTTTTATAAAAGATCTTCTGGGTGAACCAGGAAATGGAGGAGATAAGGGGAGGGAGGAGAAATCCCGCGGAAAACAGATAATATTTGAAGAGTTTCAACCGAAATTCCCGGGCAGGGTCCCAGGGCCCTCCTTTTTTCAGCGCGAATTTCGACCAGAACTCGAACATCATCCGTCCCCTCTTCTCAATACTCATCAGAATGGGGTTGACCTTGAGGGCCCCTTTTTCCAGAAGGTGACCCTGAAGTTTTTCTGTTTGTCCGAGACGAAAGGCTTCCCGGATTACTTCGCCAAATTTCGCGGCCTCCCGAATACTTGGTTCAGGCACACCGGCAGGGGGGAAAAGTTTACTAATCAATCCTTTTCCTTTGGACACGCCTTTGGACATCCAGAGTACAATCGTCACTAAGCTCACCAGGTTCGGATGAGGATCGACCAGCACAATATTTCCGACCAAGGTGCCTCCCAGACCCCGGATTTGTTTTTTCACGCTTTCCTGGGCCATGATCCACATATTCCGGACGCCCAGGATGGTAACGACCGGTTTGCCTTTCATGACTTTCCCGGCCGCGGGTGACTGAAGAAAGGCGGAAAAGGGAATGGAGGGAGACAGATACCAGACCTGATAAGCCAGAATGACCAGATCAAAATCCTGGTCCGCATTAAATGATAACGGTTCTAAAGCACAGGGTATCTGCTGAACGGATTCAGGAAAAGCCTGGTAGAATTGCAGCCCTCGCCAGGGAAAAGGATAGGCTGGAACGGGTTTGAGTTCTTCAAATACCAGCTCAAAATCCTCCCTCAGCGGACTGGTGACGGAATCCACGATCTTTTTCAGCTGACCGGTCTGGGAATAGTATATGATGAGTGCTTTTTTCATTTAACAGGTAATGTTCATTAAAAATGATTGACTTAATGTTGTCAATCTAAAAGTACAATATCTTGATTTTTTTACCGAAATCATCAGACTGATTCTAATTTTAAAAAATTTTAATGTTTATGCTTTCTTCGATATTTACAAATATGGAAAGGGGAATCGGGGAGATACAAAGCAGTGATCCGAGGAATCCAGAAATCTTGGTTTAAAAGGTGCTCTTAGAAAAGAATCCGGGAATCCGAGTAGTCTATTTAAAGCTTTAAAATTTTGACCAGAAGATCTAGGCCTCGTCCGGGAGTTCCCCGGAAGAGGTGGCCCCAAACGGGGCAGTTAATTCAAACGAATGGCATTTTCTTTTCGGTCATTCCGGTCGGTCGGTTTCACCGACCTCTATTAAGAGACCTCCAAAGGAGGTCGAGCGAAAACCGGAATCCAGGAATAGAAAGCTTTTCTGGACCCCGGCTTTCGCCGGGGTGACGGAGAAGGAGACTGATTCCAATACAGGACTGTAGGAAAACTAAAGCAGATCGGCTGGGGAGCATCGAGCCGGGATAGCCGGCTGATCTGATCGTCATCGACCGATATACTTAGCCCCTCGGAAAAAAAACCTTAAGGCAAAAGCATTTATGACGATGGTCGTCAAGGCTGATCAGCGCTGATCAGCATTTTGGCAATTCCGGTTGGCCGGCGCCTTCAGCAGCTCCTTTTTAATTCGACGGGCATCTTCGTACATCTGGGTGAACCACCAATCCGGGAGCTCCGCCTGCGTATTGTCTTCCGACCACCTGGGGGTGGGGGGGATATCGATTTCAAGTAGGATGAACACCGGCCCGCGAAGCGCCAGAAGGTTTTCCATATCCTCCTCCAGCTCCGGCAGCCGGCGGTAACTCCTGACCGCTGAATATCCGGCGGACCGGGCAATGCCCGCCAAATCCGCTATCCCGCTTCCGGCGATGGGGAGACGGCCCCCGCCTTCATACAGCACTCCGTTATGGAAAACGAAATGATAGAGGTTCTCCGGTGCCGCTTCTGATATGGTCAGGACCGTGCCAAGCTGCATCGCCAGACTGCCGTCTCCATCGAGGACGAGAACCCGTTTCCCGGGAAGCGCCAAGGCTAAGCCCAGGCCAATCGAAGACGCCCCGCCCATTAAGGGGGCTATCCGCATATTCAATGGATGCGGGTGGCGCTGGGCAAAGGTCATGATGGTGGTCATGGTGCAGACCACGATGGCCTCTCCCCGGTTCCGGGCAATCACATCCGCTCCATCCAAACTGAGCATTCCCATGCTTAAATTCCTTTCAAGCCCAAGAGGTATGGGCGCCGATCAGGACCGCGACCGGCCGTTGAATCTGCCGGGCTCTTTCAAAAGCCAGTTGGATTCTGGTGATTTCCTCGGGCTTTTCAACCCGCAGCCACTCGATCTCCAGTGCCTCCAACAGCGGTTCTGTCTGCCTGACTTCCCGCCGCAGGGATTGCCTCGGATCCCTCCCCAGGTTTTCCAATTCCCGGCCCCATTGTCCCACCAGGAGAAGCATCGGGCATCCGGTATTGACGCCGGCGGATCGCAGGGCGTTGGCCGAGGCGTAAACGCCCTGATTCTGCATCATCAGGATCGGATTCCGCCCCCCCATCCAGAGACCCAGGGCAATGCCCACGGCCTCATCTTCGGTGGCACAGTTGATGATGCGGATCCCTGTGGACCCCTTTTCCAGGGCCAGGTGTACTGAAATCTGGACGTAGTCCGGAACGGTAACGATATCGGTAATCCCGCAGGTTTTGAATTGCTCTAGAAAGGCGCTGGCCGGTACTGAAAAGCTGGTGGTAGTCATTGGGTTTGTCCTGCTTCGGGTTAGTAAAATTTGGCCATCTTATCCAGGGGCTCTCTGGTCGTGCGTAGCCTATTGACCGGCGCCTCCCAGTCGGGATAGCCGATGGGTATTCCCAGAACCATCAGTTTAGAGGCGGGAAGGCTCAGTTTTTCCCGCAAAAGATCAGGATACAAAACGGGCTGGATGGCCGGGATGGAACCGAGACCGTTTTCAGTAGCCAGCAGAAGGATGGTTTGGGTAATGGCCCCGCAATCAAAGGCGGGCCAGATATTGATTTTATCATCAATATAAAAGAACACGCGGTCGATCATCACATAAATGCAGCTTGGCGCGCCCCACAGTTTGGCGCCCTGAAGGCCCCATTGCACCCGCGCTTCCTTGTCTTCCCTGGCAACGCCCATCAAATTGAGAGCGCCGGACATAACGGCAGCCCGTCTGGAGGCATAGGGTTCCGGATATTGGATGGCCCCGGGCATATCTACCGTGGGCCTGCCCGGGTTTTCCAGGAAGCCTTTTTTGATCTCTTTCAGCTTGGCGCCGCTGACAACAGCCAGTTCCCAGGGCTGGCTGTTGGAGGCCGACGGGGCATGCAGGGCGCCCTCCACGATTTTCTTTAAAACCTCGACCGGCACCGGATCGGGCTTAAAAGCCCGTATCGATTTTCTCTTATTGACCGCTTCCAAAACATCCATAATGATTCTCCATTGGATAAAAATTTTTTGAAATTGCTTTTTATTGGACAGAATATAGGAAAAGAAAAGACAGGGTCAAGGAGAAAAAAACGAGCTGCAAAAATAAGTTTGGATCGATTGTCTTTGGGGACATGATTCATTCCATTCAGATATTGCCTTCTTTCTATTCCCTTAGCCTGACGGGGTGCAGGGCTCTCGGAACATCTTAGCCTGCTTTACAAAGCAGACTTCATAATTACTCTTTTTTAAACCCGTCAAATAGTTTTTGAATTAAATGAACAACGTTATATATTGAGATAATCTGAGGGTAGGCTCGGGAGCCTGACAGAGGTAAAGAAAAGATATAATCTACCCAAAAAATAATCCTCCTGTTAAGAGAATAAGTAAGCACGACCAAACTCAAACTCTTAAAC
>JACQYK010000239.1 GCA_016208255.1 Deltaproteobacteria bacterium
CATCAAACTCCTTGGCCATGGCCAGGAGTTTGACCTCGTCCTTTATTTTATAATCTTCGGATTCTTTGCGGGCGGCGGACAGGAAGACCTCGGCCACGCCCCGACCATGGTCGGAGTGGGCCGCGGAACCGGCGGCGATCATCCGGGCAAAGTTACGGGCAGCAATGGTTTCGGGAGTGGCCCCGCAGAGACCCATCCTCATATCCTTGCCTTCCAGATCCTTTTTGGTTAAAGGAAGGCGGCAAGGTCCTTGGGCGCACATTTTACAGCAGGTGCCCTGAATACCGATATTACAGGGCTTCATGGTTTCGGCCCGATCGAAGATCGTTTCTATCCCTTCTTCCTGGGCTTTGTAGAGCATTTGAATAGTGGCCGGATCCACACTTTTCTCTTCGGGTTTGATCTTTTTCTTTTCTTTTTCCACAACTTTCAAAGTTTCTTTGGCTTCTTCGGATGCCATTTTACGTTCCTCCTTGTAAAAACAATCTCGACTGACTGTCTTTAATCTTTTTAAAAGCGAAATGATTAGGTTCTTCTATTAACACGATTGATTTGGGCCAGTAATTTGTCCACAGGGGAAAGCTGGGTTTCTCCCACTTTCATCTCCTTGGGACCGGTGACACAAACCTCTTTTTCAGTCTCTCGTTTGATTCTTTCGGCAGCCCTGGCCGCAATCAATGCTTCCTCTTCGGCCCTGGCTTTGGCTTTGGCTTCATCTTTGGCTTTTTGCTCAGCCTCAACCTTGGCCTTGGCCTCGGCTTCCGCCCTGGTCTTCGCTTCGGCCTCGGCTTTGGCCTTGGCTTCGGCTTCGGCTTTAGCCCTGGCTTCGGCCTCGGCTTTAGCTTTCGCTTCGGCCTCGGCCTTTAATTTGGCCTCTTCTTCTGCCGAAATCTTGGCCGGTTCTTCTACCTTGGGGGCGGCTTTCGGGGCGGCGGGTTCGGCCTTGGGGGCCGCGGCCGGAGCCGCTTTCGGGGCCGCTTTCGGGGCGGCTTCCTTGGCCTTGGCCGGAGCGGCTTTCTTTTCTTCTTTGGCCGGTTCGGCGGCGGCAACGGCTGTCTTAACTATTTCCGGATATTCCCCTTGGGGTTTTACATTGAGGGCAGCCAGTTTACCTGCCAATTCAGCCGGGCTCAGGTCCAGGTCCCCGGTAATCAGCTGGTCCTTTAATTTCTTAACCAGTCTCACGGTCTCGGGATGTCTTAAAATTAAAATGTCCGATCCGGCCAACAGATAGGCTACTGCTCCGACAGATTCCATAAGGACCCCCCGCTTGACGGCATCCCCCAGGGTCGGGGCCTCTTCAGTAGTCAATTTAGCTTCCTTGGCCTTCCAGACTTCGTTCCCCACATTGTTGATCATTGGATATTGTAGTTTTTCGTCTTCCTGGGCCAGAGCGGCCATGCGGATGCGCTCCATGACCGAATAGGAATACTCCAGGCCGTAGCCAAGTCCTCCGGTAGTCGGATCAATAATTATTTTTTCTTTGGAAACGCCTAAATTTTCCAAAAGAATGTTCAGCTGTTTGGCCAGGTTAACATCAATCGGGGTCGAGGCTATCAGGGTGTGATTATAACCCAGGGCTGACGCCCCGATCTGTTTATGATTTCCCTCAGCCACGGGTCCAAGGGTCAGGTTTTCCCCCTGGCAATCCTCACTGATCTTGCGGAGGACGTCAGTGTCCTTTTTTTCGTTTGATGAACCCCAGACAATAACCGGGACCTTGACCGCTTTTAGAACCTTTTTGACCACGGCCGAAGCTTCCTCCGGACCCTTATCCAACCCATTGGAATCCGTGCTCTTGAGTTGAACGACAATGGCTTCCGCCCCGAATTTATCCACGCATTTTTTGGCCCAGGCCGCCGGATCATCCAGTACATCGGTAAAGGGGGCCATGGCAGATTCTGACCAGTCATCCGGCTTCATGTCCCAAACTTCCATTGCAATTTTAGGCGGATGGGGCATCTGCCCTTCAAATAAATGAAAAGGATAGGCGGTCTCTCCCCCGACCTTGATGGGAGCGGATTTTCCGATGACAACCTCGTTTATTTTGCCCGAATAAGTGATTTTAGGTTTTTCAAAGGCCAATGGTATTCCCTCCTTTTAAGTTTAATAAAAAAATAATATTAATGGGTTATATCAGATACCCCAAAGCAGGCAACAGGAGTTCTCTTTTAGGTAAGGATTTAAATTCTTAAGGAGAGAAGACCTGCCGCATGGCAGGGTTTTATCAAGCCACTTCAAAATAATGTGAAATTTATTACTTAATTGAATATCATATTATTGTCAAGAAAAAATAACTCAATAATAGGCCGGACAATCCTTTTGGGAAGCCCTGGCCCGGAAGAGTTTCTTTCCGGCCGCCCCTTACTTCCGGGAAACCCCTTCCAACCTCTTTGGGACCTTGACCGGGATCGATTCAGGGCCTTTTGTTAACAGTATTACTATCAGGTAAGATCGATTATTCCCGAAGTCAAGAGAACTTTCCTTGGAGAAAGGCATTATATTTGCAATAAACAAGTCTTAATTTTTTTATTAAAGGAGTCCGGTTATGGGTCTTATAGTTTAAACTCATTCAACTAATTGTTAAATTTAATAAATTGTTCGTAAGGAATCAGAAAATAAAGTCCGACAGGAGGTCAAATTATTGACCTGGACCTGAAAAAGGAGTCAAAAAATTATGGAGATACAACCCAACGGGATTAAAACCGAAAATAAAGACTTCAAAATTGAACCTTCCATCATGAAGACATCCGCCAGGCAGGCCCCCAAGGATACCTTTTACGAACTTCTGAAGGACGATCTGGAAACAAAACCGTCTTCTTTGGGACAGGGGAATAATAATCCCGTTGAATATGTTGTAAAACCAGGTGATTCCCTTTGGAAAATCAGCAGAAAATTTCTTAATAAAGATCCCTATCAAATCGCCAAAGAAAATGGCCTTGATAAGCCCAATCTGATTCAGCCCGGACAAAAATTACTAATTCACCTCTCACCTCCCCCAGCGCCCCCGTCCCTGGAAACAGGGGAAGTGACCGCCAGTTGGTATGGAGCGGAACATCATAATAAGGTTACAGCCAGCGGTCAGCGTTTTAATATGAATAAAAATACCCTGGCCCATAAAAGCCTGCCCTTAGGGACTAAGGTCCGGTTGGTCAATCCTGAAAACGGGAAGACGGCCGAAGGCGTGGTCAATGACCGGGGCCCCTATGTCAAAGGCCGGGATGTGGATATCTCTTATGCCCTGGCCAAACAACTCGGCTTTGTCAGAAAAGGGGTTACTAAACTGAATATAAAAATTATTTAACGTTCCAATTCCTGTTTTAATAGTTATTTTTTCGTCCTTCCCAGGTAGATTCAAAAATCATAAGTGTTTGGTTAGGATTTTCGGGGGATTTTTTGATTTCACCGTTCTTCCGGGCAGACTGATATTTTTTCCACTTTAGCCAAATCCCTTTCATAAAAACGGGAGCCGGCATAAAAAAAGATTCCGGCCAGGATCGGGGAAAAAGCAACCAGAGTCAGAGCGGTCTTGATATCGAAGCGGTCCGAGAAAAATCCGGTAAAGATCGGCCCCAGAGAACTGCCCAACAAATTTTGAACGATGACGCAAAGGCTGTAAGAGGTGGCCCTCAAACCCGGATGAACCACATCCTGGGTAACGGCGATGGCCGAAGAAGCAAAGGCAATGGCCGAAATCCCTCCCAGTAAAAAAAGGGCGTATTGAATATCTCCGGAAAACAGACCAAAAGCTGAAACAAAGATAACGGCCGTTATCAGGGAGGAAATGGCGCTAAACAGTAATCGGGCATTGGCTTTTTTTTTGATCCATCTGTCGGCCAGAAATCCCCCCAAAGGGGACCCAACGATGGCCATCAACAGGACCAGACTCCCCTTAAACGAGGCTTTTTCCATGGGGAGGTTTTCAACACGGTGCAGGTAAGTGGGCAGCCAGCTTAAAATAGAGGTGGTCAAGAAGGTATTGCCGGCAAAACCGATATAAGTGAAAAGGAGGGAGGGGGTCCGGCCGAATTCCCGGATAATATACCAGGTCTTCATTTTTAAAGGGACCGGGCAATCATCACCGGTTTCTTGAGATTTGGTCAGCTCTACGGTCTTATAATCCCGGACAAAAAAGAAAAGCAGGGCAATAATCAAACCGGGGACGGCCACCAGTCCAAAGGCCTGACGCCAACCGTAACGGACGGCGATATAGCCGCCCAGGGCCACTCCCAGGGCACTGCCGAGAGGAATGGACATATTCCAGATACCGACCAGCCAGGCCCTTTTTTTTTCGGGGAACAAGGCCGAGATCATGGCCGTTCCTCCCGGGGCATAACCGGCTTCTCCAATGCCGATGGCCGAGCGGGCCACAAAAAGATGGGCAAAGTTTTGAGCAAAGGCACAGGCGGCGGTAGCCAGGCTCCATAAAACGGCCATTAAACCGATGCTTCTTTTTCGGCTCCAGCGGTCAACGATTACGGAAACGGGAAAGGAAAAGAGTACGATCGACCAGTAAACCGCGGAGACCAGCATCCCGCATTGCGTATCCGTAAGTCCCCAATCCCTTATTAAGTAAGGGAATAGAGAAACCACCACCAGACGGTCGATATAATCGAACATATATAAAAGGAAGAGGAGGGAAAAGATAAAGTAGGAATGGCTTTTGGAAAGCAAATATCCTTCGGGTCGGTCGCTATTCTTTGGCATAACCCCTCCTAAAAAGACAGGTTCAAGGTTTAAGGTGTTAGGTGCAAGGTTGAGCCTGAAGGAGAAAGGCAAAAATTTAAAGAGAAAACAATTCCATTAAACCATGAACCTTATACCCTGAACCTTAAACCTTTTTTTTATGCCTTATAGGCCCCCAGATTGGCCAGGGCTACACTCCCGGGACTGACAGTCGTCGGATCGGTCATGACATTAATGCAGGTCGTCTTCCCGGAGGCAAAGGCCTCTTCCAGGGCCGGACGGATATCCTCCGGGTTTTCCACCAGCATCCCTTTTCCGCCCAGATCCTCAACCAATTTATGATAATTGACCTTTCCGATATAGGTCCCATCGGGGATAGCGTGCCCTATTTTCAATTCCTGGCTGTGGCGGATCATTCCCCAACCCAGGTCATTGCTGATCACGGCAACAATAGGCAGGTTCTTGCGTATGGCCGTCTCAAACTCCATAAAATTGAAACCCACCGAGCCGTCCCCGATAATCAGGCAGACCCTTTTTACGGGATAAAGGTATTTGGCCGTGTTGGCATAAGGGAGGCCTACCCCCAGGCAGCCGTAAAGGCCGGAATCGAGATAGTGACCGGATTGCCGTACCGTCCGGGTCATTCCCATCCAGATCTGGGTATCTCCGCCGTCGGCTACGACAATATCGTCCTCCCGGTCCATAAAGTGATTGATCTCGGCCGCAAGACGTAAGGGATGGATGGGGATTCCAGTGCTTTCCCACTGGGGTTTGGCTTCGGCTTTTCCGTCTTCTCCGGCCGTTCTTAAGGCAGAAACCCAATCTTCAAACCTTTTTTGAAAACCCGAACCAAGTTTTTTCTCCTCGATGAGGCGGTTGCAGACAGCCAGCAAACCTTGAATATCACTGACCACTGACAAATCAACCGAACGATTTCGACCGATTTCTTCCGCTTCGATGTCCACCTGGATGATTTTAGCGCCCTGGTTAAAAAGATCTCCGAAGATATAAAAGAGGCTCAGCCGAGCCCCAAGAAACAGGACCAGATCGGCATTCAGGTTGGCAAAGAAGGCCGCACCAGGGCGGATGGCCAGAGAGGACTCAAAACAAAGGGGATGGGTGTCGGGAACGGTACCGCGGCCGAGAGTGGAGGTGAAGACCGGGATCCCGGTCTTTTCCACAAAAGCGATCAGCTCTGGACCGGCATCGGAATACCAGGTCCCGCTGCCGCAGATGACAATAGGCTGGGAGGCCTGCTGAAGCAGCTCGATGATTTTTCGGCATTGGTCCAGGTCAACCGGACGGGAGTGGATTACGCTATGGGTCCTTTTAACGGCTGTTGGATCAGTCTGGCTGTTAAGTACATCCACGGGCAGTTCCAAATAGACCGGTCCCGGACGACCGCTTCCGGCAATGCGATAAGCCAGGTCGATAAATTCCGGGACACGCTCAGGCTTATGACAAACCAGGGCCTTTTTGACCATAGGCTCAATTACCGGGGTTTGATGCATGTCTTGTAAATCCAGCTTCTCAATGCATTCAAGGCCTACGCAACCTGAAATAAGGACCAGAGGTGAATTGGCCAACCGGGCATTGGCCACCGCTGAAAGGGCATTGGTAAAACCAGGCCCGGCAGTGACCATGGCCGTTCCCGGTTTTCGGGTCATCCTACCCCAGGCTTCTGCCATAAAAACCGCAGCCTGTTCGTGGCGGGTATCGAAAAGCTTTATGGGCGAGTTCTCCAGAAATTGGTAGATCGGGGTGATATGTCCGCCGCTTAAGGTAAAAATCGTTTTCACTCCCTGTTGAATCAAAGCTTCAGCCGTAAGCTGCCCCCCGGTAATTTTTTCCACAGTTTATTCCCTTTCAGATTAAGATTGAAAGTTCAGGAAGCCCCTGGTTCTGGCAAAAGTCTTTGCTTTTCCTTGCACCCTGCACCTTGAACCTTGAACCGTTTATTTATAATTCCATTAATTGGCCCCCCGAAACATTGAGGGCCTGGCCGGTCATATAGGAAGAGGCCTCGGAGGCCAAAAAGACCGCCAGATTGGCCACTTCTTCAGCGGCACCGATTCGGCCTAGAGGGATCGTCTTGCACATTTCCTGCTCCCGTTCTTCCGGCGTAGAGCCGAAAAACCGGGCTTCCAGTCCGAAACGCCATTTTTCCAGGTCGGTTCGAATTTGTCCCGGACAGACGGCGTTGACCCGAATGCCGGACCCGGCCAGTTCCTTGGCCATGACCTTGGTCAGCATAATCACACCGGCCTTGGCTACGGCATAGGCTCCGTTCAACAAAGGTGGCACCTTGCCGGCTCGGGAAGCGGTATTGATGATACTCGCCGTTTTTCCGGTCATTAGCGGCTATTACAGAGGATATCGATCCGGTTCATTCGGTCTTTGATCGTCTCGACCATGGCCTGGATGGAATGATGGTCGGTGACGTCCACCGGTACAGCCAGAGTTTGGACTTTGAATCGGTTGTGCAATTCCAGAGCCAGTTCTTCCATTTCCTCCGGAGTGCCGGTGCCGACTTGGCTGCCTTCTCGTTGAATCGGGCCCAAATCGGCCAAAATGATCTGGGACCCTAAAGAGGCCAATTTTTGGGCTATGGCAAAACCGATCCCGGACCGCTTCCCGGCACCGGTAACCAGGGCCGTTTTTCCTGAAAGATCTTGCAACATGGGAATTCTCCTGTTAACCCGTCATGCCACGCTTTTGATGGCGTGACATCACGATTCGGTCAGCTTCGCTGACCTCTTAAAAGAGGCCTCCGATCGATCGGCTAAGCCGATCTCTTGGGGAGACTCCCGGAGGGAGTCGGACAGGAGGCCGGGACATGAAAATAGACCGGATCAACGAGATGCCTCGAAATCTATTTTCGTATTAAGCGTCAGGCCTTTCCTGCGAACCGAATTCGATTATCTCAGTTAATTCTATTACCGGATATTAGTCAATTTAATTTTATTAACCCCGGTGGGGTAACCAATTACCGCCTCCCCAAAAGGGATCTTTATTTGTCCTGACCACCCATTAGGCCTATTCTATACCCCTTCGCACCAAAGGAAATACCCGGCATCGCCATTCTGTCGTTATTCTTCGATCGCCCTGGCAGTTGTTAGTGGAAATGGAAGTGGACCCCGAAAAAAATCCTCTCCCTCCTGATTAAAAATGAGGATATCAAGATTACTTAAGGTAATGTAAAGGGAGCCCCCAAAAACTCCTGATTGATTTTATTTTAAAAATGGGCTATCTTTGGATCAAAGAGAATAAAAAACGAGGTGTACTATGCCAAAAGATAAATCCTTTGTAAAAATTTGGGGGATAGGGATCATTCTGATCTTTACTTTGGCCTTGATCTCCAGCGAAGTCTGGGCCAGGGCCGGGGGGGGCCGTTCCGGAGGATTCCGGGGCAGCCGTTCCTTTTCAGCCCCCAGAACCCAGTCTCCAGGTAGCCTCCCGCCCTCTTCCGGGTACATGGCTAATCAGAACAGACCCTTTGGCCAATCCACCGGGAGCCCTTTTCTCCGGGGTCTGGCTGGAGGTCTGGCCGGTGGTTTCCTGGGAAGCCTGCTGTTCGGCGGTATGGGTCGGGCCGCGGGATCCGGATGGGGTTCCGGTGGATCCGGCATCGGTTTTTTAGAGATTATTTTGATCGTAGTGGTGATCTTTTTTGTTTTTCGTTTTATTCGAAACAGAAAAAAAAACTCCTTTAATCAGAACCGCTTTACCGAATATCCCCCTCCCCCCTATCAGCAGCCGGAGGCCTTTGCCGCCGGGGTCCAGGGGCCGGATCAGGAGGTAGAGGCCGGTATTTCCCATATTCAATCCATGGATCAAACCTTTGATCCCCTGGCTTTCAAAGATTGGGTCCAGGATCTGTTCTTTAAAATCCAGGCCGCCTGGGGAAATCAGGATTTGGGTCCGGTCAATCCTTTTCTGACCGAACAAATGAAGGGGATTTTTTTGAACGATCTGAATGACCAGAAGGCCGCCAACCGCATCAACCGGCTGGAAAATATAGCGGTCCGTTCGGTGGATATCACCGAGGCCTGGCAGGAGGAAGGTAAGGACTTTATTACCGTTCTCTTTTATGCCAATCTCCTGGATTATACCGTCGATAAAACCACCGGGGCCGCCGTTTCCGGGAGCAAAACCGAACCGGTCAAGTTCAGAGAATTCTGGACTTTTATGCGTCCTGTGGGGGGCAGAGGCTCCTGGCAATTGAGCGCCATCCAGCAGGAAGATTGATTCACGCCAGCTGGGTATTTACCAAGCCCGCACTCCCTTCCGATTCAAGCGGATAGGAATGCGGGTTTTTCTTTTTTTTTCTTTTAATGAGTGGACCCAAATCTCCTTTTTTATCTTGACACTCCCTCACCATGATAATCCTACTGGGCGTATTATGATTTTATTGTTTTATTCAGAGTCTTATGACTACCCGTTTCATATCGTTTCGTTATTTTTCTCTAATGGATTCGGCAGGAAAAATTACCCCGGTCCTTCCCTCTTCTCCCCCGGCCTAAATCTCCTTAGGAAACCTTATTAACGGAAGAAGGAACCAACCCAACAGTGGCGGAGAAAAATTCAACTTCATGCGCAACACGATAAAGAAAGCAGCGGGATTTAGCGCCCAAAATGCTTGGCTGGTTTTGTCAATGGCCTTGGCCCTGACTCTTTTTTCACTCTGGGGGATCTCGAAGCTTCCCGTGTATACCGCGCGCAAGGCCTTGATGCCTCAAAAAATACCGGTTGCGCAACGTTTGCAAAAGTTTATCGACAAATTCGGCAGTGCTTCCGATTTGATTGTGGTATTGGAAAATGCACCTCGGGCAGAGATGGAGTCTTTTGCCAGTGATTTGGCCAATGAGCTTCGGTTGCAACCTGAAATTTCGCAGGCCTCCGAACGGTTGAACCCGGATTTCTTTCTAAAAAACGCCTTTCTGATGATTCCTCCGGATCAAATGAAACAGCTCTCCGGCCTTTTGGATTTGATTAAAAAAAAGAAAAAGCCTCCGGAGTGGCCGGGATTGAACAAGGCCTTGGACAGCGCCGCAAAATGGCTGCGGAATCCACCGCCGCTTTCGAAAAGCGGTCTTAATATTAAGACAGCGGAGGAAAGTCTGGGATTATCGGTCTTCTTTTTCGAAGAATGGCAACGTTTTTTGGAGTCGGACCACCCAATCCCTTCAAAAGTGGATTGGAGCCGTTTGCTGGTTAAACAGGGCGCTGAAGGCCTGACCAAAAGCTATTTTACTTCAAACGACAACAAAATGCTGTTTGTTTTTGTCCATGCCCGAAACAGTTCCGAAGAATTTTCAAGTTTGCAGCCTTTTATTCACAGGGTTGACCTGGTCTCCCGGGGATTGATTGATAAATACAAAGCCCGGGGGAGAACTCCGCCGACCCTGGCCTACACCGGTCTGCCGGCCATTATCTATGAAGAATACACCGCCATCCAACGGGATATCAAACTGGTTATTATAACGGCCGCTGTTTTTGTTTTGTTATTGATTCTGTTTTCGATGCGATCCATTAAATGGGCTCTGGTAATTTTTATTCCCATGGGGCTCGGCGTGGTCTGGAGCAGCGGGCTTGCCTTTCTGGTCATTGGACACCTGACCATTGTCACTTCCGGATTTACGGCTATTTTATTTGGGTTGGGAGTGGATTATGGGATCTTTGCCAGTTCCCGCATTATGGAGGAACGCCGGAAAGGAGCGGCACTGGTCGAGGCCATTGCAACGGGCATGGCCGCTTCCTACAAGGCCATACTGACGGCCGGAGGCGCCTCCGTCTTGATTTTTGGGGCCCTGAGCACCGTCGAATTTCCCGGATTTTCCGAACTGGGTATCGTGGCCGGATTGGGCGTCTTATTGGTTCTGGTGGCCACCCTCTTTGTCCAACCCGCCCTTTATGCCCTGCTCCCTCCGTCTATCCCAAAACTAAACCGCCATGCCCCGCAGGGGCGTGGCACCGCCAATGAAATGAGCGGCCGACCTTTTAACCTATCTCGAGTTACCGCTGCCGCCCTTCTTTTATTGGCTGTGGTGCTGGCGGGTTTTGGAATCTACAAAGGAATCTCCGTCCCCTTTGATTATGATGTTATGGAGTTGCTGCCTAAAAATTCGGAAGCGGCCAAATATCAGAAACGCATGGTCCATGAAAGTGATTTCCAGGGAGAGGTCATTGTGTTTACTGCTTCCACCATTGAGGAAGGGCGCCGTATTTCCGAGGAGGCCGTCCAATTAAAAAGCATTGCCCGGGTGCAATCCATGGCCTCTTTTTTTCCCCCCGATGCTGACGACCGGGTTCAAAAAGCAAAAACGGCCGCACAAATGGTTGCCGCTTCTTCCACCGCCAATAAATTTCGAAATCTGAAAGACGTTTCGTTGTCCTTAAAAGAATTTAATAAACTTCGTGCCCTGGTAAAAAAAGGGCCGGAACTGATTGATCGTTTCCAGGAGCAGGCCTTTTCCGCCGGACATTCGACGCTGATTAAAAATCTGGAACGGTTGCGGGAGCAACTTACGCTTATTATCAAAAGAATGGAGGCGGATCCAACCCTGGCCCAGCAACGATCCCGGGAATTTTTTCAAGCTTTATTGGTAGAGGGCCAAAAGGGACTTAATATCATTTCAAGCTGGCAGGAGGCAAAAGCCCTGACCCCTCAGGATTTACCTTCGGACCTGCGCAGTCGCTTTTTCGCCGCCGATGGCACCATGGCCATCTATGCTTTTCCCAAAAAATCGGTTTATGCTACCCAAAACCTGGATGAGCTGATCGATGAGGTTTACAAAGTCTCGCCGGCTGCGACCGGATTCCCGACCACCCACAAAGTCTTTTCCCGGATGGTCGTCAGCAGTTTTTTTCGGGGAACGCAGCTGGCCGTAACAGTCGCGCTGTTCTGGATCTTGATCATAGTGCGTTCCTGGCGTGGTTTTCTTATCGCGGTTTTGCCTTTGATGATCGGCGGCGGATGGATGGTGGGCCTGATGGCCTTCTTCGGCATAAAATACAACTATGCTAATATTATCGCCCTTCCCCTGGCTATGGGTCTGGGCGTGGACTATGGTGTCTGGTTTGCCCATCGCCGGTTTGAGTTGATAGATTTGTCACCCTGGCAGGTGGCGGCAATATCCGGCAAGCCGATATTGCTGGCGGCAGGGACCACCTTCGCCGGTTTGGGAGCCATCACTCTGGCGGAATATCGGGGGGTATCGTCCATGGGGATCGCCATTACCATAGGGCTGGCCTGCTGTCTGTCGGCCGCGCTGTTGATGGCCCCGGTCATCACCCAATTAGTTTATCGGAGGAAATCATGATCAGAAATAAAAAGAGTTTATTGACCTTGGGATTCTTATGGGTTTCTTGTTCCCTGGCCTGGGCGGCCCCGACGCCTATTGTGGTTTGTTATCCCGGCGGTCCGGTCAAAGACCAGGAAGTCCATAACACCATGGGAGCTATGCTGCGCGTGGTGGAAAAGACCGGCCAGTGGCCCAAAGGAAATTTTGATTCGATCTTTACGACCAAAGCCGAGGAATGCAAAAAACTGATCCGTGAGAAAAAACCGGCTTTTTCGATCATGTCGCTGGGTTTGTTTCTTGAGCTCAACGAGCAGGGGGAACAACTCCTGCCGATTATTCAGCCCAAAATCAAGGGGAAAAACACGGAAACCTATCGGATCCTGGTCCAAAAGGGAAAATACAAAACCCTTCAAGATCTCAAGGACAAGAGCTTAAGCGGAACCCCTTTGGAAGAGCCTTTGTTTATTTCTCGAATTGTCTTTAAGGGCGCCCTGGACCCGGCTTCTTTTTTTAAAATAAAACCCACCAGGCAAGCCCTGTCTGCCCTGCGCAACCTGGATAAAGGCGAATTGGATGCCGTATTGCTAACCGACCAACAATATGCCTCCTTGAATTCATTGCCCTTCGCCCGTCAACTGGAAGTGATTTTTTCTTCGGATTCGATCCCTTTGATGAGTGTGGTGGCCAACAAAAAAACGACCTCGCCGGAAGATCGAACCCGAATGGTCAGCGCCCTTTCCAAAATGTGTTCGGATGAGGAAGGCAAAAAATTGTGTGATATGTTTGGAGTGGATTCGTTTTCCAAGGTGGAGGCCAAAACCTTTGAGCCCCTGTTACTGCTGTGGAAAAAAGGGGCCGGAAAATAGTGAGGCATCTTTTTTTTCTTCTCGTATTTTTTTCGATCGGTCTTTTGATCGGCGGTTGTTCTCATTGGGGCCAAGAAGTGGTGGTCCTTTCCCTGGCCGGGGATTGCCCGGATTATCAGGAAAATGATTGGAAGGCTCAAGCCGATTCGATCGACTCCAGGACGCCGACCCAAGAGTTGCACTGCCGGCTGGCTTATTTGAGGTCCATCGCCGGTCCCTCGATTTTACAAAGCCATTTCCCAAGCAGAATCTGTCTCCTCCTGGCCGAGCGGGAAACCGATCCGGCCACCCAGGAAAAATTTGCAGCCGAAGGGGTGCGTTTTGCCGAGAAGGCGCTTTCCCCGGGAGCCCGGGAAGACGGGCGGGTGCTTTATTATTGGGCGGTCAACATGGGGCTGGTAATCCGCAGACATCCGACCCTGGCCTTGAAAAATCTCAAGCCCATGGCCGAAAGATTGGAGGCGGCTTACCAAAAAGTGCCGGCCGAGGAATGGGGCGGACCAGGCCGAGTCCTGGGCCTGCTGTATTTGAAGGCTCCGCCCTGGCCGCAAAATATAGGGGACTGGGATAAGGCCTTGGCCTTGTTGAAACAAACAGTCGAACAATTTCCACAGCATCCGCTCAATCACTTATTTTATGCCCAGGCCCTGTGGGACATCAATCAATCCGGTTCCATCGAAACCATTCGAAGGGAACTTGAAAAAAGCCGCGAGTTGCTCCAAGAAGAGCGATGGGGTTTTGCCAGAAAGGCTTGGACCAAAGAAGTGGAAGCGTTTGAAAAAGAATTGCCCTGAATAGTTCCATCCGGAAACGAATATTTTCCGGATGGAGCGATCAGCCATCAGCTTTTAGATTCTTAAATTATAAGTCTGAGAATTTATCTCTCACTATCGATACTAAGGACCAAGGGGGATCTTATTTTTGGGGTTGTCCACCCTAACGCCCTGAGCTTCTTTGCCGGGCCAAATTATTTATCTAAGTCTGAAGCAGGCCTTCACCATTGCCGGCAACGGGCGAAGGTGTAGGCCCTGCCTCGAATCAAAGTTTGCTGGACTGGCCGGGATTGGGCGATAAGTCACCCTTTGGACAATCCCCAAAAATAAGATCCCCCTTGGTCCGTCCCGCAATTTCAAATAG